>CAXUCZ010000044.1:0-7626 GCA_964249675.1 uncultured Acetobacteraceae bacterium
AGGTGCACACCGCCGCCGACGGCGCCAAGGGCCTCGCCTTGGCGCGCAGCCTCAAGCCGCGCGTCATCCTGCTCGACGTGATGATGCCCAAGATGGACGGCTGGACCGTGCTCGGCGCGATCAAGGCCGACCCGCAGATCGCGGCGACCCCGGTGGTGATGATCAGCTTCGTCAGCGAGCCCTCGCTCGCCGCCTCGCTCGGCGCCTCGGCGTATCTCACGAAGCCGGTGGAGTGGGACGCGCTGAAGGCGGTGCTCGACGGGCTGCGGGCGCACGCGACGCCGCACGAGGGCGAGGAGCCGCGGGTGCTGGTGATCGACGACGACGTGGGCAATCGCGAGCGGCTGCGCGGCATGCTGGCCCGCCGCGGCTTCGCGGTGGAGACGGCGGAGAACGGGCTGGCCGGGCTCGCGGCGGTGCGGCGCGCCACGCCGTCGCTGATCCTGCTCGACCTGATGATGCCGCAGATGGACGGCTTCGGCTTCCTCGACGCGTTGCGCGCCGAGCCGCACTGGCAGCCGATCCCGGTGGTGGTGATCACCGCCAAGTCGATCGACGCCGAGGACCGGCGGCGGCTGGACGGCAAGATCGACCGGCTGGTCAGCAAGGGCAGCGTCAGCATGCGCGACCTCGTCGGCCAGCTGAAGCCGCTGCTGGCGGAGGGCGGCGCGCATGGCTGAGGCGCCGGATGCCGCAAGACGGCATGTCATCGTGGTCGAGGACGACGCGCTGGTGCGCGGCACGATCGAGGAGATCCTCGCCGAGCAGGACATCGACGTCACCTCGCTCGACAGCGGCGCGGCGCTGATCGGGCTGATCAGCTCGCTGACGCAGGCGCCGCTGGCGCTGATCACCGACGTGAAGCTGGGCGGCGCCATCGACGGCTTCGAAGCGGCGCAGCGGCTGCGCGAGCGCTTCGCCGGACTGCCGGTGATCTTCGTCAGCGGCGACCTGCGCTCGCTGGTGCGGCTGTCCGGACCGCACGATCTGTGCCTGATGAAGCCGTTCTCGGCCGAGGTGCTGGTGACGCTGCTGGCGAGCTTCTCACCTTAGCGCCGCCGCCGCCGCGCGATGTCGGCGCTTGCGTTGGCGCGGCGGACTGGCACACTGCCTGGCAAGGCGCGTCGACGCCACGGGAGAGAAGAATGCTGGACCAGCCGGCCTGCGTGCGCGTCCGACTCGATCCACGCTTTCAGACGCTCGCCCGGGCCCGCTCCCAGCTCGGCTGGAGCCTCGCCGGCATCATCGTCGTGCTTTATTTCGGCTTCGTCTTCCTGGTGGCGCTCGCGCCCGAGCTGATGGCCGTGCCGGTCTGGGGCGTGATCACGCTCGGCTTCGCGCTCGGGCTCGCGGTGATGATCGCCGCGGTGGCGCTGACCGGCCTCTACGTGTTGCGCGCCAACGGGCGGTTCGATGCGCTGCAGCGCGATATCGTGGAGACGCACGGATGACGGCGAGGGCAAGTAGTCCTTTTTTGAAAAAAAGGACCAAAAAACTTTTCTCCGCTAAGAGCTCGGTTAACGGACGAGAGTTTTTTGCTTCTTTTTTGCAAAAAAGAAGGTTCTTCCTATGACCCCGATACCGACGAACTGGACGGCGATCGCGATGTTCGCCGGATTCGTGCTGCTCACCCTGGTGATCACCGCCTGGGCGGCCCGGCGCACCCGCTCGGCGAGCGACTTCTACGCCGCCGGCGGCGGCATCACGGCGCTGCAGAACGGCATCGCCATCGCCGGCGACTACATGTCCGCCGCCTCCTTCCTCGGCATCTCCGCCCTGGTCTACGCCAGCGGCTTCGACGGCGTGATCTACTCGATCGGGTTTCTCGTCGGCTGGCCGATCGTCGTCTTCCTGATGGCCGAGCGGCTGCGCAACCTCGGGCGCTACACGCTGGCCGACGCCGCCTCCTCCCGCCTGGCCGAGACGCCGGTCCGCTGCATGACCGCGGTGAGCTCGCTCGTCGTCGTCGCCTTCTACCTGATCGCCCAGATGGTGGGCGCCGGCCAGCTCATCCAGCTGCTGTTCGGCCTGCCCTATCTCGACGCCGTCATCATCGTCGGCGCGCTGATGGTGCTGTACGTGACCTTCGGCGGCATGATGGCGACCACCTGGGTGCAGATCATCAAGGCGGTGCTGCTGCTGTTCGGCGCCAGCTGGATGATGTTCCTGGTGCTGCGCGGCGTCGGCTTCAGCCTGCCGACGCTGTTCGCCGAGGCCGTCTCGTCAAGCCCCAAGCACCTCGCCATCATGCGGCCCGGCAAGCTCGCCGCCGATCCGATCTCGGCGATCTCGCTCGGCATCGCGCTGATGTTCGGCACCGCCGGCCTGCCGCACATCCTGATGCGCTTCTTCACCGTCAGCAGCGCCCGCGAGGCCCGCAAGTCGGTGTTCTACGCCGCGGCCCTAGTCGGCTACTTCTACGTCGTCGTCGCGATCATCGGCTTCGGCGCCATCGTGCTGGTGCTGCACAATCCGCAATTCACCACGCCGGCCGGGGCGCTGCGCGGCGGCAACAACATGGCGGCGGTGTTCGTCGCCCAGGCGCTCGGCGGCAACCTGCTGCTCGGCTTCATCTCCGCCGTCGCCTTCGCCACCATCCTCGCCGTCGTCTCCGGACTTACGCTTGCCGGCGCCTCGGCCGTCAGCCACGACCTCTACGCCCGCGTCTTCGCCCGCGGACGCAGCACCGAGGCGGACGAAATCCGCGTCTCGCGCATCGCCACCGTCGCCCTCGGCATCGTCGCCATCGGGCTTGGCCTGCTGTTCGAGAAGCAGAACGTCGCCTACATGGTCGGCCTCGCCTTCGCCGTCGCCGCCTCGGCCAATTTCCCGGTGCTGCTGATGTCGATGTTCTGGCGCAAGCTTACCACCGGCGGCGCCCTGCTCGGCGGCTGGTCAGGCCTGATCAGCGCCGTGACGCTGACGGTGCTCAGCCCCGGCATCTGGGTCAAAGCGTTCGGCCACGCCCACCCGATCTTCCCCTACGACAACCCGGCGCTGTTCTCGATGCCGCTCGCCTTTTTCGGCTGCTGGCTCGGCTCGGTGCTGGACCGCCGCGCCGCCACCCGCGACGAGGCCGAGCGGTTCGAGGAGCAGTTCATCCGCTCGCAGACCGGGATCGGGGCATCGGGGATCAGGGCGCACTAGGCAAGACGGCAAAAGGCCAGGGCTCTGCCCTGGACCCGCTGGGGCCGCGAGGCCCCAGACCCCGAGCGTTTCGCAAACATCGCCCCTTGCCTGGCGAAGTCGCAAAATGGATTTTAAAGGCGCCGCCTTTAATGGGGTCCAGGGGCAAAGCCCCTGGCCTTGCTTGGCTTACTCGGTCGATGGCTCAGCATCGAGCTCTTCGTCGGACGCGCCGGCCCATGAGGTGGCGGCTGTCGTGGCCGGGCCGCCGATCGGTTCATCCGTGCCTGAGGCCGGTGTCGTGTCCGTGGCCGGGGTGGCGTCGGGCGTGAGGGTGGCCAGGTCGATGGGGGCGGTGCCGGCCTGATCGGGGTTCTCGGTGGGGATGTCGGCGGGCATGCGGCGTCTCCTGTGCTGGGGCTGACAACGCGGGCTGCGGCCGGCCGTTCATGGCTGGCATACCGATGCGTCGAAACGGCGTTGGGCGCTTGCAAAGGGCGGCGGCGGGGCATAGCGAGAGCGGCATGGCGCCTCTCCGACAATCACCGCTGACCGGCTCGAACGCGTGCGGCAACGACGCCTGGATCCCAGGGTGAGCGCCGCCTCGGACCCGATGATCGAGCAGCTGCTCGAGACGGTGCGTCGGTTCGCGACGGAACGGCTGCGACCGCTCGAGGCGCAGGTTTCCGAGACCGACGAGATCCCTCCGGCGGTGATCGACGAGATGCGGGCGCTGGGATTGTTCGGCCTGTCGATCCCGGAGGAGCATGGCGGGCTTGCGCTGTCGATGGAGGCGGAGTGCCTCGTGGCGCTCGAGCTCGGGCGGGTGAGCCCGGCCTTCCGCTCGGTGATCGGCACCAATGTCGGCATCGGCAGCCAGGGGCTGGTGATGGCCGGCACCGAGGCGCAGAAGGCCGAGTGGCTGCCGCGCATCGCCAGCGGCGAGGTGATCACCTCGTTCGCGTTGACCGAGCCCGAGGCTGGCTCGGACAGCGGCTCGGTGCGCATGCAGGCGCGGCGCGACGGCGACGACTACGTGCTGACCGGCACCAAGCGCTACATCACCAATGCCGACCGGGCGGCGCTGTTCACCGTGATGGCGCGCACCGACCCGGAGCGGGCGGGCGGCTCCGGCGTCTCGGCCTTCCTGGTGCAGGCGGACAGCCCTGGGCTCTCGCTCGGCCGCATCGAGCGCAAGATGGGTCAGCAGGGCGCGCATGTCTGCGACGTGATCTTCGAGGGCGTGCGGGTGCCGGCGGCCAACCGGCTCGGCGCCGAGGGCGAGGGCTTCAAGCTGGCGATGCGGGTGCTGGACCGCGGCCGCCTGCACATCGCCGCGGTGTGCGTGGGCGCCGCCGAGCGGCTGATCGCCGACGCGGTGGGCTATGCCAATGAACGCCGCCAGTTCGGCGCCGCGCTGTCCTCGTTCCAGCTCGTGCAGGCGATGATCGCCGACAGCAAGGCGGAGTCGCTGGCCGCCCGCGCGCTGGTGCTGGAGACCGCCCGCCAGCGCGACGCCGGCGAGCGGATCACGCTGGAGGCGGCGTGCGCCAAACTGTTCGCCTCCGAGATGGTCGGCCGGGTCGCCGACCGGGCGGTGCAGATCTTCGGCGGCGCCGGCTATCTCGCCGAGTACGGCGTCGAGCGCTTCTATCGTGACGTGCGGCTGTTCCGCATCTACGAGGGCTCCTCGCAGATCCAGCAGCTCGTGATCGCCCGCGAAACGATCAAGCGGGGCGGCTGACCTCTTCCACCAACAACAGTCCGGGGAACACAGCATCATGCGTGAAGCCGTCATCGTCTCCACTGCCCGCACGCCGATCGGCAAGGCCTATCGCGGCGCCTTCAACAACACCCAGGCGCAGGCGCTCGGCGGCCATGCGATCGCCGCCGCGGTGGCGCGGGCCGGCATCGACCCGGCCGAGATCGAGGACGTGATCATGGGCTGCGCGGCGCAGCAGGGCAGCCAGGGCTCGAACGTCGCCCGCCAGAGCGCGCTGCGCGCCGGGCTGCCGACCAGCGTGGCCGCGCAGAGCGTGGACCGGCAGTGCTCGTCGGGCCTGATGGCGGTGTCGATGGCGGCCAAGCAGATCATGGGCGACGGCATGACGGTCACCGTCGGCGGCGGCCTGGAATCGATCTCGCTGGCGCAGAACGAGCATTCCAACCGCTACCGCGCGGCCGATCCCTGGCTCGTCGAGCATCTGGCGCAGACCTACATGACGATGATCGAGACCGCCGAGATCGTCTCCGAGCGCTACCAGATCAGCCGCGACAGGCAGGATGAATACGCCGTGCGTTCGCAGCAGCGCACCGCCAAGGGCCAGGCCGAGGGCATCTACCAGGACGAGATCGTGCCGATGAGCACGGTCATGCTGGTGACCGACAAGGCGACCGGCGAGACCTCGGAGCGGGCGATGACGCTGGAGCGCGACGAGGGCAATCGGCCGGAGACGACGCTTGCCGACCTCGCCAAGCTCAAGCCGGTGTTCAAGGGCGGCCAGCGCGTCGGCGAAGGCCACTACATCACCGCCGGCAACGCCTCGCAGCTCTCGGACGGCGCCGCGGCGCTGGTGCTGATGGAGGCCCGCGAGGCGGAGCGGCGTGGCCTGCAGCCGCTCGGCGCCTATCGCGGCATGGCGGTCGCCGGCTGCGACCCGGACGAGATGGGCATCGGCCCGGTGTTCGCGGTGCCGAAGCTGCTGGAGAAGCACGGCCTCAGCGTCGACGACATCGGCATCTGGCAGCTCAACGAGGCATTCGCCGTGCAGGTGATCTACTGCCGCGACCGGCTGCACATTCCGGAGGAGCGGCTGAACGCCACCGGCGGAGCGATCTCGGTGGGCCATCCGTATGGGATGAGCGGCGCGCGGATGATCGGACACACGTTGCTGGAAGGCCGCCGGCAGGGAGCGAAGTGGGGCGTGGTGACGATGTGCGTCGGCGGCGGCATGGGCGCTGCGGGGCTGTTCGAGATCTACTCGTAGGCAAGGCCAGGGGCTTTGCCCCTGGACCCCATTAAAGGCGGCGCCTTTGAAATCCATGTCCCGTTCGTGCCTCACCGTCGGGCGGTGAGGTCCGGCGGCGGAGGCCGACGCTTCGTTGGCTAGACGATCAGCTGCAACATGACGTCGAACGCCGTCGAGCCGAGGCGCTGCGGCGCCGAGAGGTTCGTCGGAACGGATTGTTGCGGTGCACGCCACGACGGCGTCACAACCACGTCTCGGCCCGTCCGTCCTAAAAGTGGCACAGTGCAACCGAAATCGACATTGGCGAGCCTGCCGACACGGCCAAACCTGATTGCCATTGCCTGAATCAGATGCTTTCTTCGCGTCAAGCGCGAGACGCAACGATGCTGCGAGGGAGGCTAAGGATGCAGGAGGTGATGGATCGGCCCATCGCCCCGACAGCTTATACGCTACACATGTCGCCGAGTTCTCGGCCGTCTGCCGGCAGTGCAGCATCGCCCGACGATTGAGATTGGCGCGATTGAAGACGAGGCGTCAGCACCTCGTCATCGGTCCGATCGGCTGCGCGATGAACTCGAAAGCCAAATGGCTTGAGTCCGAAACGTTCAGCTGTCTTTAGAAGAAAACGCAAGGAGGGTCGTCCATGTCTTTCAAGAATTCGCCCCCGTTCACGTCGCCTGGGGGGCGCCGGACCATACTAGCTCCGGTGTTGGGATTGATCACCGCGGCAAGCGTCGTCAGCGCGCCCGCTCTGGCGCAGACGCTGAACAGCGGCCAAGGCGAATCGTCGAGCGTGCAGGTCGCGACGCCGGCGCCGTATGTGTCGAGCGAGCCGCCGCTGCCCGCGCCGGAAGCGTTGTTCCCGCAGCTGTTCGGCGCCCGGCAGTTCCTGACCGACCACGGCATTGCGGTGCTGCTGGACACCGTCGACGAGCTGGCCGGCAACATCACGGGCGACGGCGGGCCGCGTCCGGCCGGACGCAACAGCACGCAGGGCGGCGCCTCGTTTGACGGTCAGGTCGGTTTCGAGACCGACATCAACTGGGAGCGGCTCGCCGGCATCAAGGGCTGCTCGCCCAACACCATCCGCATCGGTCGTTACGGCGGCCTGCCGGCCAGCGAGCTGGTCGGCGACAGCCTGACCCCGACGCAGGAGGTCTATGGCGCCGGCGGCAACGTGGTCGCCCACTTTGTGCAGGCGTTCGGCCAGGAAACGTTGTACGGCGGCCGCTTCATCGTCGATGCCGGGCGTATCCCGCTCGACGACTTCTTCGCCTCGTCGCCGCTGTACTGCGTGTATGAATCAAATGCGCTGTGCGGCAATCCCAAGACCTTCGTCGACAACTACTCGCACAGCTCCTACCCCGACGCGAACTGGGCAGTGCGCACCTTCATCTCGCCGATCCCGGACTACTACATCCAGGGCGGCATCTACTTCACCAACAGCAACATCTACAACCCGGCCGAAGGCTTCCGCTCGGGCTGGAACTTCGACACCTCCTACATCCATGGCGAGGCGTTCCCGGTCGAG
>CAXUCZ010000044.1:7636-13163 GCA_964249675.1 uncultured Acetobacteraceae bacterium
ATCGGCTGGACGCCGAAGTTCGGTGACCAGCAGCTGCCGGGTCATTACAAGATCGGCTACACGTACGACCACAACCCGCACGCCGACAACTATTTCGACAGCCAAGGCAGCGCCATCCTGCAGACCGGCCTGCCGCCAAAGATCTACGCCAGCGCGAGCACCGTCTACGTGCTGGCCGACCAGACGATCTTCCGCAACGGTCCAGGCGCGACCGCAGGCGGCCTGACGCTGCTCGGCGGCGCCACCTACAACGATCCGGAGACCGCCACGCGCGCGTTCCAGTTCTACGGCGGCGCGCAGGACCTCGGCTTCTGGCAGGCCCGTCCGTTCGACCAGATCAACGCGCTCGCAACCTACCAGCGCGTCTCCGGGCTGCTCGGCAAGGCGGAGGGCCTGGGCTTCGCCGAGGGGCTGCCGATCGCCGACATCCCCGGCGGCGCCAGCGGCGTGCAGACCTGGACCGCGACCTTCGAGTTGAACTACGCAATCCACGTCTACCGCGGCGTCACCTTCGCGCCGGACTTCCAGTACATGATCCGGCCGAATGCGCAGTCCAACCTGCCCGACGCCGCCTTCCTTGGCTTCAAGGCGCACGTGGAGTTCTTCTAGGCCTCCACCGCCAAGACCGTTACGCCGACCATCGAGGACGCCGGGCGACGCAAGTCGCCCGGCGTTTTCGTCTGTGTCGCTCACCGCTGCGGCCGGCGCGGGCGCAGGCGCAGGTGCAGGTGCAGGCGCGGGCGCGCCCGGGCAATTGGCCAGCACCGGCGCAATGCCGGAGCGGCGTCGATACGGAGCCATGTCGACTTGCACGTGAGCAGGTTTACGTATAGGTGAAGCGGATGAGCGAGAGCCAACCCGCCGCCGCGCTGACGAGCCCACCGCCGCCCGCCGAGCCGGCGGAGCACGCGCTGTTCACCGTGACCGAGCTCGCCCACGCGCTCGGCGTGACGCCGCGGGCTATTCGCTTCTACGAGGACAAGGGGCTGATCACGCCGCGCCGGCTCGGCACCACCCGCGTCTATGCCGCGCGCGAGCGGGCGCGGATGATCCTGATCCTGCGCGGCAAGCGGCTCGGCTTCTCGCTCAGCGACATTGCCGAGTATCTCAACCTCTACGACGCCGACCTCACCGGCCGCGCCCAGCTCACGCGGCTGATCGAGGCGCTCGACGCCCGACGCGCCACCCTCGTCGCCCAGCGCGAGGCGGTGGGCGAGGCGCTCGGCGAGCTCGACGAGATCATGCGGCTCGCCCGGCACGCGCTGGCCGCCACCAGCCGCCGGAAGCAATCGGAGTGAACACCCCATGACCAGCGCCGTCATCGTCGGCTATGCCCGCTCGCCGTTCCACTTCGCCGGCAAGGGCGGGCTGACCCGCATCCGCCCAGACGACCTCGCCGCCCAGGTGGTGCGCGCGCTGATCGAGCGCACCGGCGTCGCGCCGGAGGACGTCGAGGACGTGATCGTCGGCTGCGCCTTTCCCGAGGCCGAGCAGGGGCTGAACGTCGCGCGGATGATCGGCCTGCTCGCCGGGCTGCCGAACTCGGTCGGCGGCGTCACGGTGAACCGGTTCTGCGGCTCGTCCATGCAGTCGGTCCACATGGCCGCCGGGCAGATCGCCATGGGCGCGGGCGACGTCTATGTCTGCGCCGGCATCGAGAGCATGAGCCGGGTGCCGATGGGCGGCTACAACCCGCTCGTCAACGTCGAGCTCGCCGCCAAGAGCGCGGCCTATATCGGCATGGGCGACACCGCCGAGAACGTGGCGCGGCAGTATCAGATCACCCGCGCCGAGCAGGAGGCGTTCGCGGTGCGCAGCCACCAGCGCGCCGCCGCCGCCCGCGCCGAGGGGCGTCTCGCGGCCGAGATCGTCACCGTGACCGGCAAGGCGGGCAGCGTCGCCGAGGATGGCTGCATCCGGCCGGACACCACCGCCGAGGGGCTCGCCGGCCTCAAGCCGGCGTTCAGCCGCGACGGCACGGTGACCGCGGGGACCGCCTCGCCACTGACCGACGGCGCCTCGGCGGTGCTGGTGTGCAGCGAGGCCTATGCGGACAAGCACGGGCTGGCGCCGCTGGCGCGCATCCGCGGGGTCGCGGTCGCCGGCTGCCCGCCCGAGGTGATGGGCATCGGGCCGGTGATGGCGAGCCGCAAGGCGCTGGCCCGCGCGGGCGTGGCGATCGGCGACATCGACGTCGTCGAGCTCAACGAGGCGTTCGCCAGCCAGGCGCTGGCGTGTGCGCGCGAGCTCGGGGTGCGCGAGGAGACGCTGAACATCGATGGCGGCGCGATCGCGCTCGGCCACCCGCTGGGCGCCACCGGCGCGCGGATCACCGGCAAGGCGGCCGCGCTGCTGGCGCGGCAGGGCGGGCGCTACGCGCTGGCGACGCAGTGCATCGGCGGCGGCCAAGGCATCGCCACCGTGCTGGAGCGCGTTTGATGCAACCGATCCGTAAGGTCGGGGTGATCGGCGCCGGCACGATGGGCGCCGGCATCGCCGCCCAGGTGGCCAATGCCGGCATCCCGGTGGTGCTGCTCGACATCGTTCCGGCGGGCGCCAACAACCGCAGCACGCTCGCCGAGGCCGCCGTCGCGCGGCTGCTCAAGGTCGAGCCGGCGGCGTTCATGCATCGCGGCGCCGCCAAGCTGGTCACCACCGGCAACACCGAGGACGACCTCGACAAGCTGGCCGACTGCGACTGGATCGTCGAGGCGGTGCTGGAACGCGCCGACATCAAGCAGGCGCTCTACCAGCGGCTCGAGGCGGTGCGCCGGCCGGGCTCGGCGATCAGCTCCAACACCTCGACGATCCCGCTCGACACCCTGACGGCAGGGATGAGCGAGGCGTTCCGGCGCGACTTCCTGATCACCCACTTCTTCAACCCGCCGCGCTACATGCGGCTGCTCGAGATCGTCGCCGGCCGCGACACCGCGCCCGAGCTCGTGCAGTCGATCGAGCAGTTCGCCTCGGTGGCGCTCGGCAAGTCGGTGGTGCACTGCCGTGACAGCCCCGGCTTCATCGCCAACCGGCTTGGCATCTACTGGATGCAGCGGGCGCTGGTGAGCGCCATCGATCAGGGGCTCGGCGTCGAGGAGGCGGACGCCATTCTCAGCCGCCCGATGGGGGTGCCCAAGACCGGCGTGTTCGGCCTCATGGACCTGGTCGGCATCGACCTCGGGCCGCAGATCAACGCCTCGCTGCGGGCCGCCCTGCCCGGCACCGACCGCTTCCACGAGGTCGACCGCGACATCCCGCTGATCGGCCGGATGATCAGCCAGGGACTGACCGGGCGGAAGGGCGGCGGCGGCTTCTACCGGCTCGACCGCGGCAAGAACGGCAAGCGCAGCAAGATGGTGATGGACCTCGTGCGCGGCGAGTATCGGCCCGAGCAGCCGGCCGACCTGCCGGAGATCCGCGCCGCCGGGCGCGACCTGCAGGCGCTGCTCGCCGGTCCCGGCCGCGCCGGCGCCTACGCCTTCGACGTGATGGCGCAGACCATCGCCTATGCCGCCTCGCTGGTGCCGGCAGCGGCCGCGACCATCGCCGACATCGACGAGGCGATGCGCCTCGGCTATGCCTGGAAGCAGGGCCCGTTCGAGCTCGCCGACCGCATCGGCACCGCCTGGCTCGCCGACCGCCTCGCCGAGCGCGGCCACGCCGTTCCGCCGGTGCTGGCCGCCGCGGCCGGCAAAACCTTTTACCGCGTGCAGGACGGCCGCCGGCAATTCCTCGGGCTCGACGGCGCCTATCACGAGCTCGCCCGCGCCCCCGGCGTGCTCATGCTGGAGGACGTGAAGCTCGCGTCAAAGCCGGTGCTGCGCAACGCCTCGGCGGCGCTGTGGGACATCGGCGACGGCGTCGCCTGCTTCGAGATCGCCTCCAAGAGCAACACCCTGGACGACCAGGTGCTGGCGCTGCTCGGCAACACCATCGAGACGGTCCAGCACTCTTTCCGCGCGCTGGTGGTCTACACCGACGCCGACAATTTCTCGCTCGGCGCCAATCTCGGCCTGGCGCTGTTCGCCGCCAACATCGCCGCCTGGGGCGAGATCGAGACGTCCGTCAGCGCCGGTCAGGCTACGCTCAAGGCGCTGAAATACGCCCCCTTCCCGGTCGTCGCCGCGCCCGCCGGGATGGCGCTCGGCGGCGGCTGCGAGATCGTGCTGCATGCGGACGCCGTGCAGGCGCACGCCGAGACCTATCTCGGCCTGGTCGAATGCGGCGTCGGGCTGGTACCGGGCTGGGGCGGCGCCGGCGAGATGCTGTCCCGCTGGCGCGCCGAGCCGATGCTGCCGCGCGGACCGATGCCGGCCACGGTGAAGGTGTTCGAGACCGTCAGCGTCGCCGAGGTGTCGAAATCCGCCTATGACGCGCGCGAGAAGAAGTTCCTGCGCGCCGGCGACGGCATCACCATGAACCGCTTCCGCCTGCTCGCCGACGCCAAGGCGCGCGCGCTCGCCCTGGTCGACGGCTACACCCCGCCGACCCCGCCGGAGTACGCCCTGCCCGGCCCGTCCGGCCGCGCCTCGCTCGACAGCGCCGCCCGCGGCCTGCACGCCCGGGGCATCGCCACCGACCACGACCTCGTGGTGGCCGGCGGCCTGGCCGAGCTGCTCACCGGCGGCGAGACGGACATCATCGATACGGTGAGCGAACAGAAGCTGCTCGACCTTGAGAAGCGCGTGTTCCTGCGGCTGATCAAGACGCCGGGCACGCTGGCGCGCATCGAGCACACCATCGAAACGGGGAAGCCGCTGAGAAACTAAAAAGGCCAGGGGCGTCGCCCCTGGACCCGATTAAAGGCGAAGCCTTTAAAATCCATTTTTCTTCATCGTATCGCCGCAGGGCTGGTGCTTGGGAGAGATGGATCGAAATGGCTTCGCCGAGCAAGAAAGAAGGCGCCTAGGCTCCAGACGAAACGGGGTCTGGGGCCCGCGGCCCCAGCGGAGTCCAGAGGCAGAGCCTCTGGCCTTGCTTTTTCAGGAGATTACGAATGCAGACGTACAAGGCGCCACTTCGGGACATGCGTTTCGTGCTGCACGAGCTGAATGACAGCGCGGCGCTGACGCGTCTGCGCGGCTTGGAGGACGTCTCGCCCGAGTTGATGGACAGCATTCTCGAGCAGGCCGGCTTGTTTGCCGAGGAGGTGCTGCTGCCGATCAACGCGCCTGGTGACGAGCAGGGCTGCGTGCTGGAGAACGGGGTCGTGCGCACCCCGCCGGGGTTCAAGGCGGCATACGAGCAGTTTTGCCAGGGCGGCTGGACCTCGATTGCGGCGGACCCGCGCTATGGCGGGCAGGGCTTGCCGGAGAGCGTGAACAAGCTGGTCGAGGAGATGATCTGCGCGACCGGGCTGTCGTTCAGCCTCTATCCGGGGCTGACGCATGGCGCCTACCAGGCGATTGCGGATCATGCGACCGAAGAGCTGCGCGAGCGCTTTCTGCCGCACATGGTGGACGGCTCCTGGTCGGGCACGATGTGCCTCACCGAGGCGCATTGCGGCACCGACCTCGGCATGCTGCGCACC
>CAXUCZ010000045.1:0-12875 GCA_964249675.1 uncultured Acetobacteraceae bacterium
GCCGAGTTCATTCCGATCGTCGAAGAACTTGGGTTGATCGGTGCGCTGACGGGGTGGCTGCTCAGCCGGGCCTGTCGCGCCGCCACGAGCTGGCCGGCCGACACCCTGCTGGCCTGCAACGTCTCGGCGCTGCAGCTGCGCGACCGCAGCCTTCCGAAGATGATCCGTGCGGCATTGGATGTGGCCGGGTTGCCGGCGCACCGGCTCGAGCTCGAGATCACCGAGAGCGCGGTGGTGGGCGATCTGGAGCTGGCAGGCGACCTGCTCGGCGAGCTCAAGGCGCTTGGAGTGCGGCTGGCACTGGACGATTTCGGCACCGGCTATTCCAGCCTTCGCCATCTGCAGGCGTTGCCATTCGACAAGATTAAGATCGACGCGAGCTTCGTCGGGTCGATGATCGGCAGTTCCGGAAGCCGCAAGATCGTGGCTGCGGTGATCGGGCTCGGGCGCAGCCTTGGCCTGACCACGGTGGCCGAAGGCGTTGAGGAACGCGAGACAGTCGCGTTGCTGGACCAACTCGGCTGCGACGTCGGTCAGGGTTGGCTGTTTGGTCGTCCGATGCCGGAGGCGGCCATTGGCGACTACCTGCGTGAGCTTGTCATGGTCGGGCAATTGGACCGGCTGACCGACGACACCGGCGTGTTTTCCAATCCTTGCCCGTCAGATGCTGTCGCGATGCCATGCGGAACAGTCCGGCCGCTGTCGAACCCTCAAGTGGGCGACTTGGCGGTCGGATTGCTCCACTGACGAGGGCTCGGCGGACGGCGCCGGCGCGATAAGGTCGCGATGCGACGGCCGATTGGGCATCTCCGGTCGAGGTGCGACGTTGCCGGCCGTTGGTCTGTGTCGCTGTACGCGACGACGTGTAAGTGCCGCGAGACATGCAACGGGCCGAGGCGTGAGGCTTTAGCGCCGCTGCCGCTATCGGCGCACGGCAGGTCGCTTGCCGCAAAGACGCCGTTGCGCCGCGCGCTCAGGGCGGCTCGAAAAGCCAGGCGGTTCTGCCTCACGGCGCCTTCAGCCACAATGTATGGCTGCGATACGAGATCATGACCGGCACTCTCGCGAGCAGGGTCGTGCCGAGCAGCATGTCCGCATCCTGCAGCACCGGCAGCGACTGCGCTGCCACCAGCAGCGACGTGTTGGCCAGCTTGATCCCGCCGACTGCCAGGCTCGCCAGGCGCTGCACCGAGCCGGTGACCTGGTCCTCGCCGATGCCGCCGACCCGAACCATGCGGCCGCCGGTCGCAAGCCCGATCCGTCGGGCGGCCGCGGGGCTCATCAGTGCGCCGGCGGCGCCGGTGTCCAGCACCGCGCGCACCGGCTGACCGTTCACCAAGACGTCCACCAGCAGCTTGTCGCCTTCGCTGACCTCGATCGGCACGGCGCTCCAGCGCGCGTGGCCGGATCCGTCGGGCGGCGCGATCGGGCCACAGCCGGACTGCGCCGTGTAGAGCATCAGCGAGCTCGCCGGCTCGTCGAGCGCCACGTCGTAATGCGCCAGCAGGTCGGCGCCGAGAAGCCCGGCGACCAGCTCATCTGTGGGCTTGCCCATGCGGGCGCCGATCGCGCTCTGCCACATCGCGATGTTGCGGTAGGTGACGCCGCCCAGCACCATCTCGTGGATACGGTCCACCTCGAAAAAGGCGGCGCCGTCGACACCACCGACGCTGGCGGAGCGCGGATAGTCCTTGATCGGGCGCAGCCCCAGCTGCGCGGCAGCCTGCGGCGTGATGGTGCTGTCGCTGGCGCCGGTATCGACGATCATGCCGACCACCTGGCCTTCGATCTTGGCCGGCACGGTCGCGTGCCCGTCGCGCATCAGCACCGGGATCGTTGAGTGCCAGACCAAGTTGCAACCGTCATCGGCGCGGGCTGGCGAACTGACCAGCAGAGAGGCGAGCAGAGCGAGGAGCAGGCTCGGTATGGTCCAGGTCACTCGTCACCCCCTTTGGGTTGATGGCGAAAAGTCAGGGCATTTCCCTCCGTGAACCGTCCCGGCGGCGCTGAGCGCAGTTGAGCCTCTCGCTCACCCGCCCGGACCCAATCAAGGCTCAGCCCTTAAAATCCATTTGCCGGCTCTCTCGCAAGCTCGACCGCTCTGAGGGATCGAGGAAAGAGCCGTTCCGCTTCGACCCGTCGTTGCGACCTGAGGCAGGCCTCGATTTTAGTCAGTAAAGACCTTGCAGGGGCCGTCTTCGATGGGTGCAGAAGCAAAACCCCCGGCCTCTCTGTCGCGCACAAGGGCTTGTCTCAGTCGCTTGCACGACCCGCTAGACGGATCGGGTCTGGGATCCGCGGCCCCGGCGCGTGCGGAGGCAGAGCTCCTCGCCTCGCTGCCTGCCGTCACGCCGGCAGCTCCAAGGGCTGCAGCGTTTCGAAGCGATCGCCTGGCCCGGGATTGTCCGGATGGCAGGCGCCGCCGAGCTGGTGGACGATGCCCCACACCGCGTTCAGCGCCGTCTGGATCGCGCCCTCGGCCCAGGCCGGCGTCCAGGAGATGCCGTCGCCGGCCAGGAAGATGCCGCGCTGCGAAGGGGTCGCGCGATCCTGCATGAAGTGGCAGAACATCCGTCTGTTGTAACGATAATGTCCGGGCAGCGCGCCCTTGAAGGCACCGAGGAAGTTCGGGTCGTTCTCCCAGGACACCGTGATCGGGTTGCCGATCACGTGCGCGGCGATGTCGACCTTGGGGTAGACGCGTCGCAGCGCCTGCAGCATCAGGTCGACCCGCTGCTCGACCGGCAGCGGCAGCACCTTCAGCGCGTCGCTCATCCATGAGTAGGACAGGCAGATCACCGCCGGGCGGTCGGCGCCGTGGTCGAACAGGTAGGTGCCGCGGGTCAGCCTGTCGGTGAGCGTCATGCTCATCACGTGCCGGTTGGTGGCCGGGTCGCGGTCGCGCCAGAACGGGCGGTCCACCATCACGAAGGTCTTCGAGCTTTGCATGTAGCGGGTGCGGTCGAGCGCCATCCACAGGTCGTGGCTGAACAGCTCCTCCTCGACGCGGACATGCGTTGTCAGCAGCCAGGATTGGCAGGTCACGAGCACCGCGGGGTAGCGCCGGCTTGCGCCCCAGCGGTCGGTGACCTCGATCGCCGTGTCAGAGTCCTTCCCCGCTGCCGCGGGCGCTGGCGTCCGGGCGATCCCGACGTCGTCATGCGTGCGCGCTATTCGCACGACGCCAGGCCGCGGCGCGCCCTGGTGCAGGCTCGCGAGCGAGGTGCCGCGCGGCCAGTGCGCGCAGTCGTCCGGCGTCGCCGTCCATAGCCGCCGCGGCAGCTGCTCGGCGCCGCCGACGACGAGGCGCTGGTCCTCGTCAAGGTTGGTCGAGACGACGCGCAGGATCTCGAGCATCGAGTTCGGAAAATCGCTGTCCCAGCCGCCGGTGCCGAAGCCGACCTGGCCGAAGATCTCGCGGTGGCGGAAGCTGTGGCGCTGGAAGGCGCGCGAGCTGGCGACGAAATCGTAGAAGGTGCGCTCGTCCCACAGCGGCACGATGGCGTTCCACTGCCGCTTGAGCTCGGCGACGTCGCGATGGCGGATCGCGCGCTGCAGGGCGGTGAAGGAGACGCCGTCCTCCAGCGCGTCGCGCCACGCCTCGGAGATCTCGCGCAGCAGGGTCGGCAGCTTGTCGGCAGGCTCGACGTAAAGCTGTTCGCCCTCGAGGTCGATCAGCGTGCTCGGCGTCGTCGGGCCGAGCGGGTTGGGGAACGGCTCGCTCTGCAGTCCCATCGCGTCGAGATAGTGGTAGAAGCCGGTGGACGAGGTCGGAAAGCGCATGCCGCCGAGCTCGGCGATCAGCCCGGAGCCGCCATCGAACGGCTCGGAGCGCAGCCGGCCGCCGATCCGGCCGGCCTCGTAGAGCACCGGCTTGAGGCCGAGCCGCATCAGCTCGTAGGCGGCGACCATGCCGGCGAGCCCGCCGCCGACGACCGCAACCTCCTGGCCGTGGCGTTCGCCGGGCAGCCGGCCGAGCCCGGCTGGATGGGCGAGCCAATCGTCATAGGCAAACGGGAAATCGGGTCCGAAGGTGGTCACCGGCGGCTCGGCCGGCTGGTCCTGGTGGAGAACGCTCATGGGTGGAATATAGCAGGCTAGAGGCAGGCGGTCCTTTTTTGAAAAAAAGGACCAAAAAACTTTTGTCCGTTTCGGCACAGTGCCTAATGGACAGAAGTTTTTTGCTTCTTTTTTCCAAAAAAGAAGACGCTTGCTTACTCCGCGCCCGGCAACCGCACGATGAAGCGCGCGCCGAGCACCCGCCCTGCCGCGTCGAGCCGGTTCTCGGCGCTGATTCCGCCCTTGAGCGCCTCGACGATCTGCCGGCTGATCGACAGCCCGAGCCCCGAGTGCTTGCCGAACTGCTCCGAGGCGGGGCGCTCGGAGTAGAATCGGTCGAAGATGTGCTCGAGATTGGCCGTCGGAATGCCCGGCCCCTCGTCGTCGACGGCGATCTCGACCATGCTGCCGGTCTGGCGGGCCTGGATGCGGATCGTGCCGCCGGGCGGCGAGAACGAGCGGGCGTTGCCCATCAGGTTGCGCAGCACCTGCACCAGCCTGCCTTCGACCGCCTGCACGGCGAGCTCGCCGGGACCCAGGCGCAGCGTCGTGTGCGGCTCGATGTCGCCGCGCGTCGCCTCGGCGATCTCCGCCAGGGTGGTGAGCATCGGCGCGACCGGCACCCGCTCGGTCGGCGTGCGCGACAGCTCGGCGTCGACGCGGCTGGCATCCGAGATGTCGCTGATCAGCCGGTCGAGCCGGACGACGTCGTCGGCGATGATGGCGAGCAGCTTGCGCCGCCTCGCCGGGTCCTCGATGCGCGCGCCCTCCGCGTCACCGCGGCGCAGCGTCTCGATGGCGCTGCGGATCGAGCTCAGCGGGTTCTTGATCTCGTGGGCGACGTCGGCGGCGAAGCGCTCGATTGCGTCCATGCGCGCCCAGAGGGCGGCGGCGCTGTCGGCGAGTGCGGCGCCGAGCTCGGCGATCTCGTCGCGGCGGCGCAGCACCCCGGCCGGCACGGAGCCCTCCCGCCCGCTGCCCTCGCGCATGTCATGCGCCGCCTTGGCGAGGTGCAGGATCGGCCGCGCGATCGTCATCGACAGATACCATGACAGCAGCACGGTCAGCGCCAGCGCCAGCACGAACAGCCCCATAATCGACAGCCGCACGTCGAGCAGCGAGGTGTCGACCTCGCGCGCGTCCCGGGTGAGCAGCACGATGCCGACCGTGCGGTGGTTGCGCTCGACCGGTTCGGCGACGGTGACGAGCAGCCGGTTGTCGACGGTGCGGCGGATGTAGGGCGGCATCTCGTGGCTGTCGTTGCTGGAGGTCAGGCGCAGCTCCTGGCGCACGTCCGGCTGCCAATCGACGCCGGCATTCGGGCTGGCGGCGAGCACGCCGCGGTGGTGCGGCATCAGCGACAGCAGCCAGTCGTAGCTGCGTGCGACGACGCCGAGCAGCGGGCCGCGATCGGCCGCCGGCGGCATCGGCTCGGCGGTCACCGCGCCGCCGGCGCCGGGCCGCAGCCGGCTGTCGGCGATCTCCTGCCCGTCCGGCGAGTAGAGCTTCGCCTGGGCGTTCGGCGTCGGCTCGGTCAGGCGGCGGAGCAGCGGGCGGGCGAGCTCGGGCGCCAGCACCGGCTTGTTCGGGTCGGTCTGCCGCACCGCGCTCTCGCCGAGCGCGCCGGCATAGATCCGGGCCTGCTCGCGCAGCGCCCCGACCTCGGCCTCGAGCAGCCCGTTCTGATACTGGTCGAGGTAGAGCAGCGTTGCGACCAGCAGGGCGAGCGGCATCGCGTTGACCAGCAGGATGCGCCGCATCAGCGGCGACACCCAGCGCCGCCGGCGCGGCCGCGCCTGCATCCCGCCCGGGACGGCGAGCCCCGCCGGCAGCGCGCTGTCGGGCATCAGCTTTCCTTGTAGCGGTAGCCGATGCCGTAGAGCGTCTCGATGTGGTCGAACGCGTCGTCCACCGCCTTGAACTTCTTGCGCACCCGCTTGATGTGGCTGTCGATCGTACGGTCGTCGACGTAGATGTTCTCGCCGTAGGCGGCGTCGATCAGCTGGTCGCGCGACTTCACCATGCCGGGGCGCGTCGCCAGGGCCTTGACCAGCAGGAACTCGGTGACCGTCAGCTGGATGTCGGCCTCGCGCCAGGCGCACTGGTGCTTGGTCTCGTCGAGCTTGAGGTCGCCGCGCTGGATCAGCCCGCCGACCGGCGAGCCGGAGCCTTCGGCCCGGCTGCTCTCGTTGCGCCGCAGCAAGGCGCGGATCCGCTCGAGCAGCAGGCGTTGGCTGAACGGCTTGGTGATGTAGTCGTCGGCGCCGAGCCGCAGGCCCATCAGCTCGTCCACCTCCTCATCCTTGCTGGTCAGGAAGATGACCGGCATGGCGGAGCGTTGGCGCAGCCGCTGCAGCAGCTCCATGCCGTCCATCCGCGGCATCTTGATGTCGAGCACGGCGAGGTCGGCGGGTTTGGCGTTCAGGCCCTGCAGCGCGCTCTCGCCGTCCGTGTAGGTGCGGACGAGGTAGCCTTCCTGCTCCAGCGTCATTGACACCGACGTGAGGATGTTGCGGTCGTCATCGACCAGGGCGATTGTCTGTTTCATGGTGCGGTATGCTCTCCACCGGAATTGTGGCGCAATGAGGGGGTCGGCACGGACGCAATATGACACAGAGTGAGGCGCGCGACGTCATGCCCGGCTGGCCGGAAGCCGGTTTTGAGGCACGCCAGCTGCTGCGCGACGCCCGCAGCGCGTCGCTGGCGACGCTGGGGGGCGGCCTGCCGTTCGTCTCGCTGGTGACCCACGCGGTGGATTCCGACGGGGCGATCCTGATGCTGTTGTCGGGTTTGTCGGAGCATACCCGGCAGCTGCAGGCCGAGCCGGGCTGCTCGCTGATGGTACTCGGCGTGTCGAGCGGGCCGAACCCGCAGACCACGCCGCGGGTGACCGTCACCGGCGCGGCGACACCTGCGCCCGAGCCGCGGCTGCGGGCGCGCTGGATCGCCCGCCATCCATATGCGGGCTTTTACGCCGGCTTCGCCGACTTCGCACTGTGGCGTCTGGTGCCGCAGGCCGGGCTGATCGTCGCCGGCTTCGGCCGCGCCGCTCGGCTTGAGGCCAGCGCGCTGCTGCCGGATCAAGCGATCGGCCAGGCTCTGGCGCAGCGCCTGCCGCAGCTCGCGTCGGCGTGGCAGGCGCGACCGGGCGCGGCAGGGAAGCTGTGCGGCATTGACGCGGACGGCGCCGACATCGAGACGAAGGATGGTCTGCGGCGCCTGACGTTTGGGCATCCGGCGACCTCCGCCGATGCGGCAGCCAGCCTGCTGATGATGGCCGAACCGGCAGGCTGAGCCCGCCGCTACCGCCGTTCATAAAGTGGCGGCCGCGGCGTCGCGCGTTAACCTTCCGTTCAGCGTGCTTGGCTAGTCTCGGCGGCGATCATGCCGCAACCGCGACGAGGCGGCTTGCCGGCCATGTCCGCCTACCCTCACGGCGCAGCGTCGACACCGGGGAACGTCCGCCGCCGTCGAGCCAAGTGTAGGCGGCGTCGCCCGTCGAGGCCAAGTAAACGAGCAGGTCGGCAAGCGGCAGCGGACGTGCCAGCAAAAAGCCCTTGCACTTCAGTGCAGCCGGCAGTGCGCAGGTGTGTCAGCTGGCTTTCGCTCTCGACGCCCTCGCCGGTGGTGCGCACGCCGAGCATCCGAGCGAGCCCGATCACCGTTTCGACGATCGTTCGGCTTTCCGCCTCTTCGCCCACGCCGGCAACGAACGAGCGATCGATCTTGATCTTGGCGGTGAGACTCATCAGCAGATGTTCAGCGCGGCGCCTCACCAGGCTTTGTCGCAGGCAGCGTACGCGTAGACCGGCATGGCCGCTGCCTGCCACCTGCGCAGCCCACCAAGCGGCACCGCGTCGGGGTGGGGTCGTCGACCGCATCGGCTAAAGCGGCACAATCCACGCTGCCGTCAGCAGCATGCCAGCGGGGCGCCCGGCGAGATTTGGCTCATCCAACCATGGGACGAGCTGCGATGCTCGTCATCACCATGGACCCGCTGCCCTCGGGCTGCGCCCTGCCCGGACTGACGGGGCGCGGCATCGACGGCGCCAGGCAGCTGTGCTCAGCCGTGGTGCTCGACCTCGGCCGGGCTTTGCCGGCTCAGCGCCGTGTAGGCGTCGACCAGCGTCTTGGTGATCGCTCCGGGCTCATAGTGGTGGGCGCCGATGGCGCGGATTGGCGTGACTTCGGCGGCGGTGCCGGCGAGGAACGCCTCGCTGGCCCGGGCGAGATCAGCCTCCGGGATGGCGCGCTCGACCACCGTCATCTGGCGGCGCCGCGCGATCGACATCACCGTGCGCCGGGTGATGCCGTCCAGGAAGCAGTCGGGCGTCGGCGTGTGGAGCTCGCCGTCGATGACAAAGAAGATGTTGGCGCCGGTCGCCTCGGCAACCAGGCCGCGCCAGTCCAGCATCAGGGCGTCGTTGAGTCCCTGCTCCTCGGCCTGATGCTTGGCGAGCGTGCTGGTCATGTAGAGGCCGGAGGCCTTGGCGGCGGTGGGCGCGGTGCTCGGCGGCGGCCGGCGCCAATCGGCCATGCCGAGGCGGATGCCTTTCATGTAGTCGTGGCCGAACAGGTTGGGCCACGGCCAGACGGCGACCATGAGGTGGATGACGTTCTGCTGGGCCGAGACCGACAGCTGCTCCGAGCCGCGCCACGCCAGCGGGCGCACGTAGCCTTCCGTGAGCCCGTTCGCGGCCAGCGTCTCGACGCAGGCGGCATCGATCTGCTCGGCGCTGTATGGTATCTTGAAGCCCATAATCTTGGCCGACGCGATCAGGCGCTCGGTATGCTCGCGCAACTTGAAGATGTTGCCGGCATAGGAACGCTCGCCTTCGAAGACTGCGCTGCCATAATGCAGCCCATGTGTCAGCACATGAAGCTTGGCGTCGCGCCACTCGATCAGGGAGCCATCCCACCAGATGAAGCCGTCGCGGTCGTCGAATGGGATCAGCGCCAAAAGGCTCTCCTGTCAGGAACGGGGCGCAACAGGCGCCGCCATCGTCTCGGCGGCGAGGTCGTCGCCAGACAATCGTAAGTCAACCAAGCCGACGTCATCGAGAGACTACCAGCCATGTCGCACATCAAGCCAACCACCCTAGACCCGCCCGGCAAGCCGTCGCGGGAGAGGGGACGTGCGGCGGAACGCACGACGGCGACATCTGGCGCGGCCATGAGCGGCGCGCAAGCCGGCGCCAGCCTGCTGTTTCTGCGCGAGGCGCAGATGCGCGAGGCGCAGGACCTGATGTTCTTCGCCTATCGCGACGTCACCGCCGTCGCCGATCGGATCCTCGGCGACCTGGGACTGGGTCGCGCGCATCATCGCGCCCTGCACTTCATCGGCCGTGAGCCGGGGGTGACGGTGAGCGGCCTGCTGGCGGTGCTGCGCATCACCAAGCAGAGCCTGGCCCGCGTGCTCGGCGTGCTGGTCGCCGACGGCTTCGTCGCCCAGACCGCTGGCCGGCACGATCGCCGCCAGCGGCTGCTGAGCCTGACCGAGGCCGGGGCGGCGCTGGAGCGCCAACTGTTCGACTGCCAGCGCGAGCGCCTGCTTGCCGCCTATCGCGAGGCTGGCGGCGCGGCGGTCGAGGGTTTCGGCCGCGTCATGCGCGGCATTATGGACGATGCGACGCGGCGGGCGTTGGATCAGGCGACCACGGGGCCGGGCGTGGTCCGCCGGCCCGGCGCATGAGCGCCGCGGCGCCGGCCGTCGCCTCGGGCGACGAGGCGCATGTCCTAGTCGTCGACGACGACGCCAGACTGCGCGGCTTGCTGTCGCGCTACCTGGCCGAGAACGGGTTTCGCGTCAGCACCGCCGCGCATGCCGCGGAGGCGCGCGAGAAGCTGGCCTTCCTGCAGCCGGACGTGCTGGTGCTCGATGTCATGATGCCTGGCGAGGATGGGCTGAAGCTGACGCAGTCGCTGCGCGGGCAAACGCTGCTCAGCGGGCGGGGCGCGCCGCCGATCATGATGCTGACGGCGCGCGGCGCGCCGGACGACCGCATCGCCGGCTTCGAGGCGGGCGCGGACGACTACCTCGGCAAGCCGTTCGAGCCGCGCGAGCTGCTGCTGCGGCTGCGCGCCATGCTGCGTCGCGCCGCGCCCGGCCCGTCCGATCCTGGTCCGGCGCCGGCGGCGGTGGTCCGCCTCGGTCTGCTGTGCTTCGATGCGGTGCGCGGCGAGCTGAGCGACCCGGACGGCGTCGTCTATCTCACCGGCGGCGAGGCGGCGCTGCTGTCGGCGCTGGCGAGGCGCGCCAACGAGGTGCTGGCGCGCGAGGAGATCGCCGCGGCACTCGGCAGCGACGACAGTTCGGAGCGCGCCGTCGACGTGCAGGTCACGCGTCTGCGCCGCAAGATCGAAACCGACCCGCGCGAGCCGCGCTTCCTGCACACCGTGCGTGGACGCGGCTATGTGCTGAAGCCAAGTGCCTAGAAAGGGTCTTCTTTTTTGAAAAAAAGAAGCAAACAACTTTTATGAGTTCAGACACGAGCTCGCCAGGTCGTGCTCTTGATGGGCAGAAGTTTTTTAGTTCTTTTTTGCAAAAAAGAACTCTCCTTCTGCCATGAGAATGCGCCTCGACCGTCCCGTTCGCCGTGTGCTGCCGCGCTCGCTGCTGGGCCGGTCGCTGCTGATCATCCTGATCCCGCTCGTGCTGACCCAGGCGGTCTCGCTGGCGATCTTCTATGGCAGCCATCTCGACCTGATCTCCCGTCGCTTCGCCTCTGCGATCGCCGGCGAGATCGCCCAGACGGTCGCCCTGGTGGAAGGCAGCGACGATTCGCGGACGCGGCAGTGGGCGCTGCGCTCGGCTGGCCAGGAGTTCGAGCTGCGCATGCGTTTGGTGCCGGACGCGGTGCTGCCGCGCGAGCGCCGCATCAACGTCCTTGGCCCGATGGATGACGATCTGGCCGCAGCGCTCGCCGAGCGGGTGCGCCGGCCGTTCACCATGGACTGGACGTCGGACCCGCAATCGGTGTTGATCGGCATCCAGCTGCCCGACGGCGTGCTGCAGGTCGCCGCCCCCCGCAAGCGCCTCTACACCAGCACGATCTACCTGTTCGTGCTGTGGTCGATCGGCTCGGCGAGCCTGGTGTTCACCGTCGCGGCGCTGTTTATGCGCAACCAGGTGCGCGCTATCCGCCGCCTGTCGAAGGCGGCCGAGGCGTTCGGGCTGGGGCGCGACACCGGGCCGATCCGCCCCGAGGGCGCGATCGAGGTGCGCCGCGCCGCGACCGCCTTTAACCGTATGCAGGAACGTGTGCGCCGCTTCCTCGACCAGCGCACCGAGATGCTGGCCGGCGTTTCGCACGATTTGCGCACGCCGCTCACCCGGCTGCGCCTGGCGCTGGCGATGCTGCCGCAGGTGCATGACGGCGAGGTCGGCGAGATGACCGCCGATCTGGAAGAGATGGAGCGGATGATCTCCGGCTATCTCGCCTTTGCCCGCGGCGAGACCGCAGAGCAGGCGCGGCCGACCGACGTGCGCGAGGTGCTAGAGGCGGTGGCGGCCGGGGCGCGGCGGGCAGGCGCGGAGGTGATGGTCGAGGCGCCAGCCGGGCTGATCGTGCTGCTGCGGCCGGATGCGGTGCGGCGCGCGGTGACCAACCTGGTCGACAATGCGCGCCGCCACGCGCACCGCGTCGTGCTGGCGGCGCTGCCGCTCGGGCGATCGGTGCAGCTCACCATCGACGACGACGGCCCGGGCATTGCACCGGACCGGCGCGAGAGCGTGTTCCGCGCCTTCGAGAGCGGCTCGGAGGGCGGCACCGGGCTCGGCCTGACCATCGCGCGCGACATCGTGCGCGGGCATGGCGGGGAGATCGTGCTGGAGAGCAGCGCGCTCGGCGGCCTGCGGGCTCGGGTCCAGTTGCCGGTGTAGGTCAAGCAAACCGGCCCGTCATCAAAGGACAGCGGCGCCGGTTTGATTGACACCTCAGGGTGGGTCCGATACCTCGCCGCACCGGATGGCGGTGTAGCTCAGTGGTAGAGCAGGGGAATCATAATCCCTTGGTCGGCGGTTCAAATCCGTCCACCGCTACCATCCAGGACCGGTCAGCCGGCGCTCAGGCCTCGCCCGTCGGCTCCGGCATCACCAGCACCAGCTTCTCCTCGCCGCGCAGGTAGGGCGTGATCTTGCGCAGCAATCCGGCCTCGAGCAGATGCTCGTAGTCGCTCGAATGGCACGTGGCGACGTAGCGGCCGCTCATCGCACGAGCCTCGGCAAGGAGGGCAATGCGTCCGGACATAGTGAATGATCCCACAACAGTTAAGCAACTATTACTAGAATATTCCAAAAATGTGGACACGCAAGGTTTTTCTGCTGCTGTTAACCATTTTTGGCCGGCCGCTGGTCGCAGCAGCCGGGCGCTACTTGTCCAGCCGCTGGGGTCGCGCCCTTGCTGCGCGCTCGATGTCGGAGGCGAATATGCCTACCGCGCCCGCGGCGAAGACCATGCATGGACCGCCGAATCCGTCTCCACGTTGCAACACGCGGTGCGCGGCAATTCGCTGGAGCGCTACCAGGCCTTCGCCAAAATCCTCAACGAACAGTCCGAGCGGCTGTTGACGTTGCGCGGCCTGTTCAAGATCAAGACCGCCGAGGATGAAAAGCGCAAACCGGTCCCGCTCGACGAGGTCGAGCCGGCCAAGGATATCGTCACGCGCTTTGCGACAGGGGCGATGTCGTTCGGTTCGATCTCGCGCGAGGCGCACACCACGCTCGCCATTGCGATGAACCGGATCGGCGGCAAGTCCAACACCGGCGAGGGCGGCGAGGAGTCGGATCGGTTCAAGCCGATGCCGAACGGCGATTC
>CAXUCZ010000046.1:0-12782 GCA_964249675.1 uncultured Acetobacteraceae bacterium
CGAGGAAGAACAGCGGCTCGGCGCCCTGCACCACCAGGTCGTTGACGCACATCGCGACCAGGTCGGCGCCGATCGTCGCGTGCTGGCCGGTCTCGATGGCGAGCAGCAGCTTGGTGCCGACGCCGTCGGTGCAGGCGACCAGCACCGGGTCGGTAAAGCCGGCAGCCCGCAGGTCGAACAGGGCGCCGAAGCCGCCGAGGCCGCCCATGACGCCGGCGCGCGCGGTGCGCACCGCCTGCGGCTTGATCGCCTCGACCAGGGCGTCGGCCGCGTCGATGTCCACCCCGGCCTGCCGGTAGCTCGCGCCGTTCTGCATGGGCGGTGTCTAGGCCGGCCAGTAAGGCAAGGCCAGGGGCGTCGCCCCTGGACCCGATTAAAGGCGGAGCCTTTAAAATCCATGCGTTGGTTTGTGTCCATGGCGAGGGCAGTGGCGTGGGGATACAGAATTGAATGGCTTCGCCAAGCAAGAAAGCGGCTCGGTCTAGACTCCCACGGATGCGGGTCTGGGGGCGCCGCCCCCAGCGGGTCCAGGGCAGAGCCCTGGCCTTTCTCCTAACGCTGCTCCCCGCCTTTGCGGCGGCGGCGCCTTGCGGCGTGGCGGTCATTCCGCTGGACGGCGCGATTTCCTCGTTGCACCCGCTGCTCACCCACTCGGTGTCGGACGCGGCGATCTTCACCCAGTTGTTTCGGCCGCTGCTGTGGTTCGACCATGACGGTGCAATCGACTTTGCCGACAGCGAGGCGGAGGCGATCGAGGTGTCGGCGGACCGGATGATGTTCCGCATTGCGCTGAAGCCTTGGCGCTGGTCGGACGGGCGGCCGGTGACGGCGGACGATCTGGTCTACGGGTTCAAGCTGATCCGGGAGTTGGGCGCGGCCTACTTCAACGCCGGGGTGGGCGGGATGCCGGGGTTGGTCGCCTCGGTCCGCGCCGAGGCGCCGTTGACGCTGGCGGTGCGCACCACGCGGCCGGTGAACCCGGACTGGTTCGAAGGGCTGGGTCTGGCCAACCTCGTCGCCTTGCCGCGGCATGCCTGGGGCGGCGTGCCGCTGGCGGTGCAGCAGGTGCGGCAGGCGGACCCGGAGTTTCTGTCGGTGGTGGATGGCCCGTTCCGGCTGGCGCGGTTGGCGCCTGGGCGGTTCGTCGCGCTGGCGCCGAACCCGGCGTGGCGCGGGCATCCGGTGGGGGTGGATCGCCTGTTGGTGCAGTTCGTCACCGGCACGCAGTCGCTGACCATGCTGCGAGCGGGCGAGCTCGACCTGGCGAACCTGCCAGTGAGCCTGCTTGCGGTCGCCGATCGTCTGGCGGGTTTTCGGCGGGTCGTGCTGCGGGACGATCAGTCGCTGCAATACCTGGCCTACAACTTCGCCAATCCGGCGACGGCGTTTTTTCGCGAGCTCGGCGTGCGGCAGGCGATTGCCGACGCGGTCGACCAGGCGGGGTTGATCGCGATCGTCGACCATGGCCAGGCCGCGCCGGTGCATGGGCCGGTGCCGGACGCGATGGCGGGGTTTAGCTCGTCGGCGGCGCGCGCGGGGCATTGGGCGACGGGCTTCGACCCGGCGCGGGCGCGGGCGCTGCTGACGGCGGCGGGGTTCAGGCTTGGGGCGGATGGGGTGCTGCAGCGCCGCGGGGTGCGGCTCGAGTGGACGGACCTGGTGCCGGCGGGGGCGGAGGCGGTGCTGCTGACGGGGCAGGTGGTGCAGGCCGAACTGGCTGCCGTCGGCATCCGGATGGCGCTGCGCCCGATGGAGCTCAACCAGTTCATCGAGACGACCTACAACCATCCGCTCGACTGGCAGAGCGTGTCGGGCGTGACCGGCATCGGGCTGTACCCGGCGCTGGACGATTTCGGCAGCACGTCGTCGGTCAATGCCGGGCATTTTGCCGACGCGGCCGTTGACGCGCTGCTCGACCGGCTGTCGCGCGAGCCTGGGCGGGCGGCGCTGTTTACGCTTGCGGACCGGTTGGCGGGCGAGCAGCCGCTGCTGTTTCTGCCGACGCCGCGCACGATGCTGCTGGTCGCGCCGGGGCTGGAGGGCGTTTCGGAGGCGTTTCAGACGGATTATTTTTTCAAGCTCGAGTATCTGAGGCTTGTTGGCGGCCGGCGGTGCGGGTCCGGCTAGAAGCAGGACGTGGGGCGCTGCCCTTGATTCTGGTCATGGCGGAGGCAAAACGGGCGCATCGACGGTCGCTGCGGCGGCGTGATCCGTTCATTGAAAATAGATGCGGCGGCGCCGGCCGACCGATGGGGAAACGTCAGGATGACCGTCTCGCAGCGCACTTTGTTCATCGGCCAGGACAACCGGCTCGACAGCAATCCCGACACCATCAACTATTTCGGCGTCTGGACATCGGACGGCGCGACGGCGAGCGAGGCGACGCAGCTGACCGGTCCGTCGGACCCCACGCAGCCTGGTCTGTCCAACATCAGCACCGCTGCCGCTTTGCCTGGCTTGCTCGTCTTTGCCATTGGCCGCGACCCGTCCGGACCGCTGTTCGCGACAGATCCCACGACTGGTTTGCCGGTCGAACTGTCGGTGCCCTCGCTGCCGACGACCGACACGCCGATGGACGCCACCTCGATCGGCTCGGTCGTGCTGTTTAGCGCTCAGGACAGCAGCGGTGCCGACGATTTATGGCGTACGGATGGCACGGCGGCCGGCACGTTCGCCCTGGCCATACCGGCCGGGCTGACCGTGCCTGGGGGCGGCGGACTGAATCCGGCAAGCATCACGGCATTCAATGGAGGTGCGCTGTTCGCCGGCTTTGGCGCCGACGGCGCATACGACCTGTTCTTCACCAATGGCACGTCAGCCGGCACTCGCGAGGTGACGACGCTGGCGTCCAGTCACACCGTCCTCAGCGCGAACGGAGACTTTCAGCCACTCGGCGTCCTGAATGGTCGACTGATCTTCACTGCCCCCGACGCCGACGGCAGCACAAACCTCCTGGCGACTGATGGTTCGACTGCAGGCACCACCGCGTTCTCGACGTCTCCCGACTATGGGAGCCGCATCGTGTCGGCGCTGGTCGGCGATCGGGTCTTCTTCAGCGGCGGAAGCGGTCTTTACGTCACCGACGGCAGCGCTGCTGGAACAAGCCTCGTCAGTGATTTCGGACTGACCGCTTCGGACTACAATGCTACCCTTTACGCCTATCCCACTGAGATCGTCGCGCTCGGCAGCCTTGCCGTCATGACGGTGCTTTCAGGCTCGGGCTACGGCGGTGTGCCAGGTTCTGACGATCTCGTTGTGAGCGACGGGACGGCAGCCGGGACGACGTCGATCGATCCAGACGTGCCACTGAACGACAACTACTACGGTGCTGGCTTCAATCCTTTCGACCTGACGGTATTCGGCTCCGAGGTGCTGTTGAGCGCCACGGACACTCTGGCGAGCAGCACGCCGGGCACATATTCAGCCGGCCTGTGGATCACCGACGGCACCGCCGCCGGCACGGTCGAGATCGCGCCCGGCGTGAACCCTTCGAGCATCGTGGTTCTCGCCAACGGCCTGGCGGAGTTCTCCGGCACCGATGGGCTCTACGTCACCGACGGCACCGCTGCCGGCACGCACCTCATTGCCGCAGCCGGCGCCGCGGCGGACGGGTTGGCGCCGGCCACGATCTACGCCGTGCCGTCGCCGCTCGGCTTCACCGGCGCTCAGGCGCAGTATGACCTGGCGCCGAATGCCGCCGGCGAGCTGCAGGCGCGCGACCTTGTCGCCGGGCGGGACGGCAGCATCGTGGCACCCGACGCTCGGGTGCTGGACTTCGGCGATGGCAGCACCGCCGTGTTCGATGCGACCGGCAACGCCGAGGCGGTCGCGCGCCTCTATCTGGCTGCCTATAATCGCGCGCCCGATCCTGCCGGCCTGCTGTCCTATACCCGGCAGGCGGATGCCGGCACCATCAGCCTGGCCCAGATCGCCGCCGCGGCGCCGACCTCGCCGCAGTTCCTCTCGACCTACGGCGCGCTCAGCAACGTGCAGTTCGTCACCCAACTGTACGAGAACGCCGATGGCCGGGCGCCGGACCCGGGCGGGCTTGCCGCCTATACCGGGGCGCTCGCCGACGGGCAGATGCGCGGGCAGGTGCTGCTCGCCATCGCCGAAAGCCCCGAGGCGCGGCTGCACGGCGTCGCGGTCGCCGGCGACGCCAACGACGCCACGGTCACCCGGCTGTACGAGGCGATCAACGCGCGCGCGCCCGATCCGGGCGGCCAGATCACCTATGCGAGCGCGCTCGACAATGGTCAGAGCGTGCAGCAGATCGCGGCCGCCATGCTCGCCGGGCCGGAATACGCGGCGGAGTTCGGCAGCCCGGGCAATGCCGCGTTCGTCACCGAGCTCTACGCCAACCTGCTCGGCCGCGCGCCGGACCCCGGTGGTCTTGCCTCCTACACCGCGGACCTCGCCGGCGGGCAGAGCCGGGCCCAGCTGGTCGCAGGCTTCGTCGGCAGCGACGAGGCCCGCCTCGTCACCGCGCCGCTGACCCATCAGGGCTACGTGTCGGTGATCTAGACGGGCGCCGACGGTCAGCCCCGCGCCGGGCGCCGACGCAAACCGGTTGGCGGCCACGATCGCCGCCATCTCGGCCGCGTCGCGGATCAGCACGCCATCGGGTGGTCCGCATGCGCGCCGAGGGCCGTCATAAGCTGGTCGGGCCGTTCTCGGCCAGGGTGCTCCTGGCCGAAAACGCCGGCGAGCCGGTATGATGCGGCCATGGAGGCGCCCCGCCAGCTCGTCCTGCCGTTCGCGCCGGTCGCGGCGCATTACCGCGCCGACGATTTCCTGTACGCGCCGTCGAACGAGGCGGCGCGTCGTTGGCTCGAGGCGCCCGCCGATTGGCCGCTTGGGCGCCTGGCGCTGAGCGGGCAGGCGGGCGCCGGCAAGACGCATCTGCTGCACGGCTGGGCCGAGCGGCACGGCGCGACGCTGCTGGACGGCTCGGGGCTGCGCGGGCTGATGCGCCGTTCCGGCCCGCTGGCGATCGACGACGCCGACCTGGCGCCGGAGCCGGAGACGCTGCTGCACCTGTTGAACGATGCCGCGGCGGCCGAGGCGCCGGTGCTGATCGCCGGGCGGCTGGCGGCGGCGCGCTGGCCGGTGAGGCTGGCGGACCTGCGCAGCCGGCTGCGCGCCACCGTGTCGGTCGAGCTCGAGCAGCCGGACGACGCGTTGCTGCGCGCGCTGTTCGCGCAGCTGCTGGCCGAACGGCAGCTGGTCGTCGGCCACGCCGTGCAGGAGTGGCTGCTCTGCCGGCTGCCGCGCAACGGCGCCGCGCTGCGCGAGGCTGCCTGCCGGCTTGATCATGCCGCACTCGCTGCTGGCCATGCGGTGGATTACCGCTTGGCGGCCGCCATAGTGGATCGCCTAGCCGTCGACGACATGCATTAGTCTACAGAAGGGAGGCCAGGGGTGGCTTCGCCAAGCAAGAAATGCCGGTTTACTTTTAGGGAGTGGGGGTCTGGGGCCTCGGGCCCCAGCGGGTCCAGGGCAGAGCCCTGGCCTTTCTGCTCTTCCGATCTGCTAGACTGCCGCCCATGAGCAGCAACCCCGCCGCAGAATCGCGCCACGTCTCGCCCGAGCATGCCCGGTCCCGGCGGCCGCGGCTGGCGCATTCCTCCGACAAGCCGATCGCCTCGCCTGGGCCCGACAGCCCGCAGCGGTTCATCAACCGCGAGCTCTCCTGGCTCGCCTTCAACCGTCGCGTCGTCGAGGAGGCGGAGAACGTTCGCCATCCGCTGCTCGAGCGGCTGCGCTTCGTCTCGATCAGCGCGGCCAACCTCGACGAATTCTATTCCGTCCGCGTCGCCGGGCTGATCGGCCAGGCTCGGGCCGGGGTCGGCACGCTGTCGCCGGATGGCCGCACGCCGGCGCAGCAGCTCGCCGAGGTGTCCGAGCAGGCGCGGCTGCTGCTCGACACCCAGCAGGCGGTCTGGCGCGACCTGCGCGCCCAGCTCGCCGACGGCGGCCTCGTGCTGTGCGGCGCGGACACGCTGTCCGAGGCCGACCGGCGCTGGTTGGGCGCCTGGTTCATGGAGCGCGTGTTCCCGGTGCTGACGCCGCTGGCGATCGACCCGGCGCATCCTTTCCCCTTCATTCCGAACATGGGGCTGGTCATGGTGCTGCAGCTGCAGCACGAGGACAGCCATCAGGCGATGCGCGGGCTGATCCCGCTGCCGGCCCTGGTCGAGCGCTTCATCCGGCTGCCGGCCTCATCCGTCGCGCCGGCGCCGGGCGCCGAGACGCGCGCGGTCGCCAATGGCGGGGTCACGGCGGCGACCTCGGCGGAACCGATCCGTTTCGTCATGCTGGAGGATCTGGTCCGGCTTTTCCTGGGCCGGTTGTTTCCCGGCTTTCACATCGTCGGCGAGGGCGTGTTCCGGGTGATCCGCGACACCGATGTCGAGTACGAGGAGGAGGCGGAGGACTTGGTCCGCTCCTACGAGACGGCGCTGAAGCGTCGCCGGCGGGGTGTCGTGATCCACCTCGCCGTCGATGCCGGCATGCCTGACGACCTCGTCGACCTGGTCGCCGGGGCACTCGAGGTCGAGCGCGACGAGGTCGACATCCGCCAGCAGCTGCTCGGCGTCGCCGACCTCAAGCAGCTGATCGTCGACGATCGGCCGGACCTGCTGTTCGCGCCCTACACGCCGCGCTTCCCGGAGCGCATCCGCGACTTCGGCGGCGACTGCTTCGCCGCCATCCGCGCCAAGGACATCATCGTCCACCACCCGTTCGAGAGCTTCGACGTGGTGGTGCAGTTCCTGCGGCAGGCGGCGCAGGATCCGGCGGTGGTCGCGGTCAAGCAGACGCTGTACCGGACCAGCCGCGACAGCGCGATCGTCAAGGCGCTGATCGAGGCGGCGGAAGCCGGCAAGTCGGTGACCGCGCTGGTGGAGCTGCGCGCCCGTTTCGACGAGGAGGCCAACATCCGGCTGGCGCGCACGATGGAAAGCGCCGGCGTGCAGGTCGTCTACGGCTTCGTCGAATTGAAGACGCACGCCAAGATCAGCCTGGTGGTGCGGCGCGAGGGCGGGGCGATGCGCTCTTACGCGCATTTTGGCACCGGCAATTATCATCCGATCACCGCCCGCATCTACACCGATCTGAGCTTCTTCACCTGCGATCCCGAGCTGACGCGCGACGCCGCCCGGCTGTTCAACTACATCACCGGCTATGCGCGACCGGCGAAGATGGACGCGCTCGCCTTCAGCCCGTTGACGACGCGAACGACGCTGCTGGGGTTGATCGACCGCGAGGTCGAGTTCGCCCGCGCTGGCCGGCCGGCGAGCATCTGGCTGAAGATGAACTCGCTGGTCGACGTGCGCCTGATCGACAAGCTCTACGAGGCGTCGCGCGCCGGCGTTCAGATCATGGCGGTGATCCGCGGCATCTGTTGCCTCAGGCCGGGCGTGCCGGGGTTGTCGGACGGCATCCGGGTCAAGTCGATCGTCGGGCGCTTCCTGGAGCACGGCCGGATCTGCGTGTTCGGCAACGGCCATCGGCTGCCGAGCCGGCAGGCCTCGGTGTGGATCAGCAGCGCGGACTGGATGGCGCGCAACATGGACTGGCGGGTCGAGACGCTGGTGCCGGTACGCAACCCGACGGTGCATGCGCAGGTGCTGGACCAGATCATGGTCGTCAACCTGCGCGACACGCTGCAATCCTGGCAGCTCGGGCCCGACGGGGTGTGGTCGCGGCTGGAGCCCGGCCCGAAGCCGGTCAGCGCGCATGACTATTTCATGACCAACCCGTCGCTCTCCGGCCGTGGCTCGGCGCTGCATGGGGCGGTGACGCCGGTGCCGCGGCCTGTTCCGCGTCGGCAGGATCGGGTGTTGCAGGATTAGGAGCGAGCGGTCCTTTTTTGAAAAAAAGGACCAAAAAACTTTTGTCCTTAGGCGCCTTGGCGAGGCCTAAGGGATCGGCACTAAACGGATAAAAGTTTTTTGCTTCTTTTTTTCAAAAAAGAAGCCCTTCGCAGAGGTGCTCCATGGACCAGCCGATGTCCCGCTGCGCCGTCGTCGACCTGGGCTCCAACTCGGTGCGGCTGGTCGTCTTCGAGGGTCGCGGGCGCAATCCGACGCCGATCTTTAACGAAAAGGCGGTGCTGCGGCTTGGCCGCGGCCTGCAGGATAGCGGCCGGCTGAACGAGGACGGGGTGCGTCAGGCGTTCGGCGTCATGACCCGCTACCATGCGGTCGCGACGGCCATGGGTGCGGACCCGTTCGAGGTGCTGGCGACGGCGGCGGTGCGCGACGCCAGCAATGGGCGGGAGTTCGTCGCCGGGCTGCAGGCGCGCATGCCGGGCGTGCCGATCCGCATCCTGTCGGGCGAGGAGGAGGCGTCGCTGTCGACCGACGGCGTGCTGTGCGGCACGCCCGATGCGCGCGGCCTGATCGCCGACATCGGCGGCGGCTCGCTCGAGCTCGTGCGGGTCGGGCCGGCGAGCGCGGCGGACGAGGATGGGGCGGTGACCTTGCCGCTGGGCGTGATCCGGCTGTCCGACCGGGCCGGCGGCGACGTCTCGCGCGCGCGGCTGATCGCCGAGCAGGATCTGGCCGGCGTGCGCTGGCTGGACGGATGCGGCGGCGAGACCCTCTACCTCGTCGGCGGCGCCTTCCGCACGCTGGCGCGCATTCACATGGAGCAGACCGGCTACCCGCTCGCCATCGTGCATCGCTACACGCTGGAGCGCGAGCAGGCCTACGATCTTGCCGGGGTCGTCGCCGGCGCCAACCGCCGGCTGCTCGAGCGCATGCCGGGCGTGTCGCGCCGGCGCGTGGAGGACCTGCCGTTCGCCGCCGTGGTGCTGCGCCGGCTGCTTCGTGCGTCGGACGTGGGCCGCTGCGTGTTCAGCGCCACCGGGCTGCGCGAAGGCTGGTTCATGGCGCAGGTGCCGCAGGCGGCGCGGCAGTCCAACCCGTTGCTGGCGGCCGGCATGGAGCTCGCCGGCCGCTTCGGCCGCAACGCCGCGCTGCCGGACCGGCTCGTGGCGTGGACGGCGCCGCTGTTCGAGACCGCCGCGGGGGAGACCGAGGCGCTGCGCGCGATGCGTGCGGCGGCCTGCTGGATGTCGGACATCGGCAGCTATGACCACCCGGAGTATCGCGCCGAGCAGGCCTACCTGCGGGTGCTGCGCCAGCCCGGCGTGGTGCTGGACCATCCGACCCGCGCGTTCCTCGCGATCACCCTCGCCCTGCGCTACGAGGCCGAGCCCGACGCCGCGTTCCTCGACCCGGCGCGACGCCTGCTGGACCTTGCCGGATTGCGCGCCGCCGAGATGCTCGGCATCGCGCTCCGCCTCGCCTACACGCTGTCGGGCGGCACGGTGGAGCTGCTGGCGCGCAGCTCGCTCCGGCGGGAGAAGACGCGGCTGGTGCTGCAGCTCGCCGAGGGCAGCGGCGTGTTCGCCGGCGAAGGCATCAGCCGCCGGCTGGAACGGCTGGCTCAGGCGGCCGGGCTGGAGGCGGCGATGGACGTCGCGTGAGGGCGAAATACAGCAAGATTTGAGGAAGGCGAGGGCTCCGCCCTCGACCCGCTGGGGCCGGGAGGCCCCAGACCCCGTTCGACAGCGCCTCGGCCCGAAGGCAAGGCAGATGTCGGACATCCGCCCAATTATAAATTAATGTTTGCTTCGTAAACAATGACTTACGAGAATTTTGCCTATGGGCAAGATTTTATGGCCGTCCCGAGTGCTTCTTAGGAGATCGGGGTCTGGGGCCTCCCGGCCCCAGCGGGTCAAGGGCAGAGCCCTTGCCTTCCTTGACCCTTTGTAAACCGTCCGTCTTCTCGACCCAAGTATCGGAGGCTATCTCGCCTGCGCGAACATCAGCGTCGCGGCCTGGCGCACGCGGAGCTGGTAGCTCTGGTTGAGCGGCGGCGTGTGCGAGTGATAGTCGCCGACGGCGCGCATGAGGTCCTGGCCTTCGGCGTTCAGGTCGGCGCGCAGGATCGCGCCGGCGGCGGCGATGTTGAAGCAGGGGTCGCGTGTCAGGCGTGCTCGGACGACCGTCTCGTTCAGGCCGGTGAAGCGGGCCAGGGGCGCGAGCCAGACGGTGTTCACCTGCATCAGGCCGAGGTCCTGGCTGGCGTTGGCGTTGGCGTGGATGCTGCCGACGGCGCCGCCCTCGACCGCCTGGATCGATGGCAGGACACGCGGCGGCAGCGCGTTGAAGGCGGCGACGGCCATCATGCAGGCCAGGTAGGGGATCGGCACGCCGCCATCATGCAAGCCCGCCGGCGCCGGACAAGCCTCAAGGCCTTGTTTTCGCATTTGGGCGAGCCAGTGTTGCGAAGCGGGCGCAACTGGGCCGCGCGGGGCCGTGCGCAACTGGTTCGCGCCCGAGCGTCCCGCTATAGCGAGCCGCGGGATGGAGGCTTCGAATGGATCAGACGGCGGCGCGGCGCGATCAGCGGGTCGGCGAGGGCGGCTTCACGCTGCTCGAGATCCTGGTGGTCATTGCGATTCTGGGGCTGCTGATCGGCCTGGTCGCGCCGGCGGCGCTGCGTCAGCTCGGCGGCGCCAAGGTCTCCGTCGCCCACCAGTCGATCGAGCGGTTGGGCGCGGTGCTCGACCTGTACAAGCTCGACGTGGGCAGCTATCCGACCTCCGAGCAGGGGCTGGTGGCGCTGAACGAGAAGCCGACCGACGTCGACAACTGGAACGGCCCCTACGTGAAGGGCGACGCGGTGCCGTTGGACCCTTGGAACCACGCCTATTCGTATCGCCAGCCCTCCGACCGCGGCGGGCACGATTACGATTTGTGCTCGGGCGGGCCGAGCGGCGGCCAGGTGCCGGACCAGGAGATCTGCAACAGGTAGAGCGCCCCAGACCCGCGTCCGTCGGCGTTCAGGCTGCTTAGTCGCGGCACCGACCCGGCGTGATGGGCATGAATTCCAGATGGATTTTAAAGGCTTCGCCTTTAATGGGGTCCAGGGGCAAAGCCCCTGGCCTTGCTGCGCAGGGCCAGCGGCTCGATGAACGTGGCCGGACGCCGCGGGGCCTCGCCTGACGGGCGCAGCCGTGCGGTGACGCGAAACGCCACGACTATGGCGACGATGCCGAACAGCAGCGCTCCGGCGGCCTGGCCGTAGAGGATGCCGGCCGGGCCGAAGCGGGCGCCGTAGGTTACGAACGGGATCGTGCCGAGGGTTGCTCGGCCCCAGTTGAACAGCGTCGACAGCAGCGGGAAGCCGAGGTTGTTGAACGAGGCGTTGGCGACGAACAGGCAGCCGATGCCGAGGAAGCCGGCCGCGGTGACGGAACAGAACAGGTGGATGAGGCTGGCGGTGACCCCGGTGGCGGAGAAGGCCCGGACCACCAGGTCCTGGCCGGCCGCCAGGATCAGCCAGGCGAGCAGGATGGCGCCGAGCCCGACCAGCAGGCTCTGCAGAAGCGTCGCGCGCACCCGGTCCATCCGCCAGGCGCCGAGGTTCTGCGCCATGATCGGCCCGACGGCGCCGCTCAGCGCGAACACCAGGCCGAAGGCGACGGGCGCGATGCGGTCGACGGTGACTTGCCCGGTGACGGCGGCGACGCCGAAGCGGGCCATCTGGCTGGTGACGAAGGCGGAGCCGACGGGGGTTGCGAGGTTGGTGACGATCGCCGGGCCGGCGACGTAGAACAGCAGGCGGGCGTCGGCAACCAGCATCGAGGGCTGGAGGCGGCCGGGCAGGCTGTGGCGGCGGGCGCCTCGCCAGCCGATGGCGGCGAGCACGCAGCGCGACAGGATTGTGCTGATCGCGGCGCCCGTGAGGCCGAGATGCAGGCCGAAGATCAGCAGCGGATCGAGGCAGGCGGTGGCGATGGCGGCCATCAGCGTCACGTTCATGGCGCGCCGGGCGTCGCCGACCGAGCGCAGGAGCGACGCCGCGCCCATGCCGAGGCCGAGCAACGGCAGGGAGGGCGCCGTCGCCACCACGAACAGCTCGGCCGGGCCGCGCGCGGCTGCGCTCGCACCCAGCAGGCGCAGGGCGCCCTCGCACGACGCGACCGTGAGCAGCGCGATGACGATGGTGACGGCCAGCATGGCGGCAAACGACGAGGCGGCCAGGCGGCGGGCCTCGTCGAGGCGTCCGGCGCCGATCGCGCGGGAGACGATGGCGCCGATGCCGATGCTGATGCCGATTGCGATCGACACCTGGAAGAAGCCGATGACGCCGGCGAAGCCGATTGCGGCGGTGATCGTGCGGTCGTGGAGCAGCGACAGGTAGAGCAGGTTCACGAGGTCGACGGCGAAGATCGCGATCAGGCCGATGGCGCCGGTGCCGGCCATGACCACGACGTGGCGCAGGATCGATCCTTCGACGAAGCGGGCAGTCTGCTCCAACGAGGGCGGCTCCTGGTCGGCTGAGATGGCGGCGGCAGGCGCCGGCTCGGGGTCTAAACGATCGTGCCTGGCACAGATGACGCTGGCGAGCAGGGCGGCAAGGGTGTGGCGCTGCCTTGGTCCTCATGGTTGCGCATTGTGATCTAGCAACTTTAAGTTGCGACACTTCGGTCAGTTATCGCCTGTGCGTTGTCTTAGGCGACAGGCTGTATAAAGTCTTTATGATCGTGCATCCGCTGTGACCGGCGGCCAGTAACGGTGCCATGGCCCCGCGGTGATGTGTATGCCGCGCCGGTCGAGTCGCGTGCATGGCGGCAGCAGCCAGCCGCCGGCGTGACGTTCAGGGAGAATAACAACATGCCAGAGAATTTGATTCTGCCGACCGAGGGGCTCGGCCGACGCAACATGATGCGCAACGTGGGTCTTGGCGCGGCCGCCCTCGGG
>CAXUCZ010000047.1:0-12774 GCA_964249675.1 uncultured Acetobacteraceae bacterium
GGGCTGCTGGCGCTGCCGGCGTTGCCGGCTGAGGCGCGGCCCGCCAAGCCGGCGCCGTCCGCGCCCGCGCCCGCGACGACCGGCAGCGCGGCGGACACGCCGCTCGGGCCGATGGACACCATAGCGCAGTGGGCGTTCGTGACCGATTTCGATACCGGCGCCGACCTGTTGCTCAAGCAGGCCGACCTGCAGATCCCGCCGAGCTCGATGACCAAGCTGATGACGGCCTACATCGTCTACGGCAAGCTCAAGGGCGGCTCGCTCAAGCTCGACCAGACGCTGCCGGTCAGCGAGAAGGCTTGGCGGATGCAGGGATCGAAGATGTTCGTCCCGCTCGGCGGCCAGGTGGTCGTCGAAGACCTGATCCGCGGCATGATCATCCAATCCGGCAACGACGCGTGCATCGTGCTGGCGGAGGGGATTGCCGGCTCCGAGGAGGGCTTTGCCGCGCTGATGAACGCCAAGGCGCGCGATCTTGGGCTTACCAACAGCGTGTTCATGAACTGCACCGGCTGGCCGGCGGACGGGCACCACATGTCGTGCCGCGACATCGCGATGCTGGCGCGCCGGATCATCACCGACTTTCCCGAGTATTATCATTACGATGACGAGAAGCAGTACACTTACAATGGCATCGTTCAATACAATCGTAATCCGCTCGTGCAGCGGGGCCTCGCGGACGGGCTGAAGACCGGGCACACGGATGCCGGCGGTTACGGCGTGGTGGCGAGCTCGCTGCGCGGGGGGCGGCGGGTGATCATGGTGCTGAACGGCATGCCGAGCAGCAAGGACCGGGTGGAGGAGAGCCAGCGGCTGATCGCCTGGGCGTTCAACAGCTTCGACAACGTGAAGCTGTTTGCCGCCGGCGAGACGGTGGACAATGCCAAGGTCTGGCTTGGTGCTGCGCCGGTGGTGCCGCTGGTGGGGGCGAGCGATTTGGTGATGACGTTGCCCAGGGCGTGGAAGCAGCATGCCAAGATCCTGGTGGATTACGACGGGCCACTGGCGGCGCCGATCCGCAAGGGCCAGCAGGTGGCGATGCTGACCGTGTCGGGCGACGGCGTGCCGAAGCATGGACTGCCGCTGCTGGCTGGGGTGGATGTCGGGCGACTGGCGCTGCCTGGACGGGCACTGGCCACATTGTCGCATTTTGTGCTTGGCACTTAGACAGAAGGCCAGGGGCTTTGCCCCTGGACCCCACCAAAGGCCGGCGGCCTCTGGACACCGACTCATTAAGGGGTTTTGGGCCTCACGGCCTCGGCGGGTCCAGGGCAGTGCCCTGGGCTTCCGCTGATGTATTTCATCTCGTTCGAAGGCAGTGAGGCCGCCGGCAAGTCGACGCAAGCGCGTCTCCTTGCCGAGGCCCTAGGCGCGTTGCTGACCCGCGAGCCTGGCGGCTCGGCGGGGGGTGAGGCGCTGCGCGGCTTGCTGCTTGGTGGCGAGGTGGCGTTCGCAGCGCGGGCGGAGACGATGCTGCACTTTGCCGCTCGGATCGACCATGTCGAGCAGGTGATCCGGCCGACGCTGGCGGCGGGGCGCTCTGTCGTGTGCGACCGGTTCACGGATAGCACTCGGGCCTATCAGGGGGCGGGGCTGGGGGTGGATGCGGCCTTTATCGAGGCGCTGGCGAGGCTGGTTGGATTGCAGCCGACGCTGACGATCCTGCTGGAGGTGAGCGAGGCGGTGGGTCGGCAGCGCCTGGCGGGGCGGGGCGGCGGGCTCGACCGCTACGAGCGGCTGGGGGCGGATTTCCACGCCCGAGTCGCGGCGTGCTTTGCCGCCATCGCAAAAGCCGAGCCGGAACGCTGCATCAGGATTTCGGCCGACGACGACGTGCAGACGGTGCACGAGGCGGTGCTGGCGGCGGTGCGCGAGCGGCTCGGGTGAACGTGCTGGGCGAGCCGCGGGCGAACCCCTCGCTGCTGGGCCATGCGGCGGCGGAGGCGGCGCTGCTGGAGGCGGCAAGCGGCGGGCGGCTGCATCATGCCTGGCTGCTCGCCGGGCCGGAGGGGATCGGCAAGGCGACGCTGGCGTATCGCTTCGCCAGGCGGTTGTTCGCCGGGATCGGGCCGGACACCGTCTCGCTCGCGGTGGATCCGGGTTGCTTGGTGGCGCGGCGGGTGGCGGCCGGGACGCAGGCCGACCTGCTGAGCGTGGAGCGCGAGTGGGACGAGAAGCGGAAGCGGTTGAAGCGCGACATCGCGGCCGACGCGGCGCGCGCGATCCCGCCCTTTCTGCACCTCACCGCGGCGGAGGGCGGCTGGCGGGTGGTGATCGTCGACGGCGCGGAGGACCTGAACACGCATTCGGCGAACGCGCTGCTGAAGGTGCTGGAGGAGCCGCCGCCGCGTGCGGTGCTGATGCTGGTGTGCGCGGCGCCGGGGCGGCTGCTGCCGACGATCCGCAGCCGCTGCCGGCGGCTGGCGCTCGCACCTCTGGACGATGCGACGATGGGCACGCTGCTCGGCGAGGCGCTGCCGGAGCTGGAACCGGCGGCGCGGGCCAGGCTGGCAGCGCTCGCCGAGGGTTCGCCGGGCCGGGCGCTGCGGCTGGCGGCCGAGGAGGGGCTGGCGGTTGCGGGACTGGTGGACGAGGTGCTGACGGCGCTGCCCAGCCTGTCGACCGGGCGCGCGTTGACGATCGCCGAGCGGCTGGGCCGGGGCGAGACGACGTTCGACACCTTCATGGACCTACTGTGCAGCGGCATTGCCGGGCTGGTGCGGCGGGCGGCGCGCGGCGAGGCGATCGGCGAGGAGCGGCGGCTGGCCGGGCTGCGCTCGCTTGATGCGTGGAGCAGCGTGTGGCAGGCCCTGCTGCGCCTGCGGGTTCAGACCAGAGATTTCAACTTGGACCGCAAGCAGGCCATTCTCACCAGCCTTACCCTGCTGACGGGCTCGTAGAGCAGGAAGCGCCTGCCGGCGCGCCTCCTAAACGGGCAAACTTTTTGGTTCTTTTTTCAAAAAGAACTGCTTGATGACCTTACCCGAAAGCATCGATGTCAACGTTCTACATCACGACGCCGATCTACTACGTGAATGGCTCGCCACATCTAGGGCATGCCTACACGGCTATCGCAGCCGACATGATCGTGCGGTTTCACCGCCTGGACGGCCGGCAAGTGCTGTTCCTGACCGGCACGGACGAGCATGGGCAGAAAGTCGAGAAGGCGGCGCGCGAGGCGGGGCTGTCGCCAGCCGACTTCGCCGATGAGGTCTCCGGCCGGTTCCGCCGCATGATCGAGACGATGGGGGTGAGCAACGACGTGTTCATCCGCACCACGGAGGCGCGCCACCACGCGGCGGCGACGGCGCTATGGCGGAGGCTGGCGGCGAGCGGGGACATCTATCTGGGCAGCTACGAGGGGTGGTACGCGGTCCGCGACGAGGATTTCCATGCCGAGGCTGATTTGCGCACGCTGGCGGACGGCACGCGGGTGGCGCCGACCGGGGCGCCGGTGGAGTGGGTGCGCGAGCCGAACTACCTGTTCCGGCTGTCGGCCTATCAGGAGCGGCTGCTGGCTTACTACGAGGCGCATCCGGAGTGTCTCGGTCCGCACAGCCGGCGCAACGAGGTGCTGAGCTTCGTGCGCGGCGGGCTGACCGACCTGTCGGTCAGTAGAACCTCGTTCTCCTGGGGCATCCCGGTGCCGGGCGATCCGGAGCACGTGATGTATGTGTGGCTCGACGCGCTGACCAACTACCTGACGGCCGTCGGCTGGCCGGACGAGACCGCGGCGCTGGCGGCGTTCTGGCCGGCGGACCTGCACATCGTCGGCAAGGACATCCTGCGGTTTCATGCCGTCTACTGGCCGGCCTTCCTGATGGCGGCCGGGCTGCCGCTGCCACGGCGGGTGTTCTCGCATGGCTGGTGGACCAGCGAGGGCGAGAAGATGAGCAAGTCCGTCGGCAACGTGGTGGACCCGTTCGCGCTGGTGGACACCTTCGGGCTGGACCCTGTTCGGTTCTTCCTGCTGCGCGAAATTACTTTCGGCGCGGACGGAGACGTCTCGCGCAAATCGCTGGTCCTGCGGGCCAACGGCGAGCTGGCCAACGGGCTTGGCAATCTGGCGCAGCGTGCTCTTTCGCTGGTTGCGAAGAACCTCGGCGGCGTGTTGCCTGAGCCTGCCGCCGAGCCGAGCGAGGACGATCGCGGGCTGCTCGCTTCGGTCGTCCTGCTGCCGACGCTCATGCGTGGGCAGGTCGAGCGGCAGGCGCTGAACGAGGCGATCGAGGAGGTTTGGCGCGTCGTGCGGGCGGCCAACGCCTATATCGATCGGCAGGCGCCCTGGGCGCTGCGGCGCACCGATCCGGAACGGATGGCCGTCGTTTTGCGGGTGCTGATCGACGTCATCCGCGGCGTGGCGACGATGCTACAGCCGGTGATGCCGGGCAGCATGGCGGCGATGCTGGACCAGCTCGGCGTGCCGGCCGAGGCGCGGGACTTTGCCGGCCTGGCGACGCCGCTTGCGGGCGGGTTTCGGCTGCCGACGCCATCCGGCGTGTTTCCGCGCTGGATTGAGCCGGATGGGTCAGGGGCCTGATGCTGATCGATTCGCATTGCCACCTCGACTACTTCGAGGCTGCCGAGCTGACGGGCGTGCTGGAGCGTGCCCGGGCGGCGGGCGTCGGCGGCATGGTGACGATCAGCACCCGGCTGGCGCAGGCCGAGGCTCTGACCGGGCTGGCGGCGGCGCATCCCGGCACGGTGTGGGCGACGGTAGGCACGCACCCGCATTCGGCCGGTGAGACCGAGGTCGCCGCGCCCGAGACGATCGCGGGTCTGGCGCGCGCGCCAGGCGTGGTCGGCATCGGCGAGAGCGGACTCGATTATTTCTACGAGCGCAGTTCGCGCGAGGCGCAGCAACGGAGCTTTCGCACGCATGTCCGGGCCGCGCGTCTCGCCGACGTGCCGCTCGTCATCCACACGCGGGACGCGGACGAGGACACCGCCCGGATCCTGCGTGAGGAGCGGGCGGACGGACCGTTCGCCTTCCTGCTGCACTGCTTCAGCTCGGGCCGGGCGCTCGCCGAGGAGGCGGTCGAGAACGGCGGCTTCGTCAGCTTCTCGGGGATCCTGACCTTCCCGAAGTCCAACGAGCTGAGGCAGATCGCGCGCGATCTTCCGATCGAACGGTTGCTGGTCGAGACCGACGCGCCGTTCCTCGCGCCGGTGCCGCACCGTGGCCGGCGCAACGAGCCGAGCTATGTGGCTCACACGGCTGCCCGGCTGGCGGAGCTGCGCGGCCTCAGCGCCTCGGCCTTGGCGGCACAGACGACGGCGAATTTTCGCTGCCTGTTCCGACGTGCGCTGTGACGATGCCGCAGGCCGCGCAGCGCCCTCGATGAAGATCACGATCCTGGGCTGCGGCGGCTCGGCGGGCACGCCGCATGTTGGGGGCACGGACGGGCGCGGCGACTGGGGTCGGTGCGACCCGGCCGAGCCGCGCAACCGTCGCAGCCGCTCGTCCATCGTGCTGGAGGGGCCACATGGGCGCTTGCTGGTCGACACCGGGCCGGAGCTGCGGACGCAGTTGCTGGCCGCGGCCGTACCGCGCGTCGACGCGGTGTTTTACACCCATGCGCATGCCGACCATATCACCGGGCTCGACGAGGTGCGGATCCTCAACCGCATCGCCGGCCAGCCGCTGGACGCCTACGGGACCGCCTACACGCTGGACGAGATCGCCCATCGGTTCGACTACGCGTTCAAGCCCTGGACCTCGGCGCCGCATTTTTTTCGCCCTGTCATGACCCGGCGAGAGATCCTGCCGGGCGAGGTTCTGGACGTCCTCGGGCTCTCGCTCCGCGTCTTCGAGCAGGACCACAAGGTTGTCAAAACGCTAGGTTTTCGCGTCGGCGACTTCGCCTACTCGACGGATCTCGTCGAGCTCGGGCAGGATGCGCTGTCGGTGTTGCAAGGTGCGGACACCTGGCTGGTCGGCGCATTTCAGCGGCACCCGCACTCCACCCATGCGAGCCTGTCGCGGGGGCTGGGCTGGGCGCGGGAGCTCGGGGTGCGGCGCACGGGATTAACCCATATGGGCATCGACATGGATTGGAGCTGGCTCCGCGCCAACCTGCCGACCGGCGTCGAGCCCGCCTACGACACGCAGGTTCTGGAACTGGCCTGAACCCGCCTAACCTCCGCCGTCTCCGCGTCGTTTATTTGCATAATATACATTATACGACATCAGCGGTGGTGTTGTTGTCGCTGTGTTCCCGCTGGCCTATGCCGCTCAGATGACCCCCTCGCAAACCGCCCTGCAGCGCCTGCTCGACGTGATGGCAGCGCTGCGTCACCCGCAAGCCGGCTGCAGCTGGGATCTCGAGCAGAGCTTCGCCTCGATCGCTCCCTTCACCATCGAGGAAGCCTACGAGGTCGCCGACGCGATCGCCGCCAACGACATGGCGGCGCTGCCGGACGAGCTCGGCGACCTGCTGTTCCAGGTGGTCTACCTGACGCGGCTCGCCGAGGAAGCCGGCCGCTTCGACTTCGCCACCGTCGCCGACGCCATCGCCGACAAGATGATCCGGCGCCATCCCCACATCTTCGGCGAGGTCAGCCGGCGCGACGTCCAAACTCAGCTCGCCGCGTGGGAGGCGCAGAAATCCGCCGAACGCGCGGCGCGCCAGCTCGGCGGCGCGCTGACCGGCGTGGCGATCGGTCTGCCAGCGCTGACACGGGCGGCCAAGATCACGGCGCGAGCGGCGCGCGTCGGCTTCGACTGGCCGACCGCACAGGCCGTGCTGCACAAGCTGGCCGAGGAAACCGCGGAGCTGGAGGCCGAGCTGCCCGGCGCAAACCCGGCGCGCGTCGCCGACGAGCTGGGCGACATGCTGTTCGTGATGGCGAACCTGGCGCGCAAGCTGGACGTCGATCCGGAGCAGTGCCTCGCGTCGGCGACGGCGAAGTTCCAGCGGCGCTTCGAGGCGATCGAGGCGGGGCTGGCTGAGGAAGGCCGGACGGCGTCAGACGCGCCGCTTGAGGAGTTGGAGGCGCGGTGGGCGGACGTGAAGCGGAAGGAAGGACAGGGCTCTGCCCTGGACCCGCTGGGGCCGTGAGGCCCCAGGCCCCAGCCACCGGGGCCTAGAGGGGCTCTTTCATGCCTGGCGGCAACGCCCCTCGCCTTCCTTAGCGCAGCCCCAACAGCTCGATGAGCGCGGCGTAGGAGGCCTCGTCCGGGGTGCAGACCAGGCCGCCGCGGACCTGCCCTGGGCGGTAGGGCGAGCCGTCGAACTGGGCTGAGAAGCCGCCGGCTTCCTGGTGCAGCAGCCAGCCCGGCAGGTGGTCCCAGGGCATCAGCCGGTTGAAGACGACGAAGTGGCTGAAGCCGCCGGCGAGCATGCGGTACTCGTGAGCGGCGCATCGATGGTCCCAGCTTGTGCCGAGCTGCGGCAGGCCTTGCAGCACGCGGGCGCGCAGCTCTGGGCGCATGTAGCGCCAGGAGGCGCTGCCGGTCATCTGCGCGGTCGGCACGGGCGGGGCGACGTGCAGGCGGCTGTGTTCGCCGTCCGGGGTTTCACGCCAGGCGCCCTGCCCGGCCAGCGCCAGGCTCAGCTCGTCGACGACCGGATCATGGATGACGGCGCCGACGACCTGGCCGCGGACGAGGGCGGCGGCCATGACGCCGAACAGCGGCAGGCCGGCGGCGTAGTTGGCGGTGCCGTCCACCGGGTCGACGGTGAAGGCGAGCTCGGCGCCGGGGAGCTGGTCGAGCAGGCCGGCGTCGGCGGCGGCGGCCTCCTCGCCGACCACCAGGCAGCCCGGAAACAGCCGGTGCAGGCCCTGGGTGATGAGGCGCTCGGCAGCCTCGTCGGCGGCGGTGACGAGGTCGGTGGGCGAGCTCTTGGTGCGGATGTCGGCCGGCCCGAGGTGGCGGAACCGGGGCATGATCTCGGCGCGTGCGGCGGCGCGCAGGAGTTGCGCGAGCTCGTGCAGCTCGGCCACGTCGAAGGTCATACCGCGCGGCCGTTCATTTCTCGAGCATCTGCGCGTTCATGTCTCGAGCGTCTGCGCGTTCATTTCTCGAGCATCTGCGCGTTCATTTCTCGAGCATCTGCTCGAAGCGCTCCCGCTCGGCGGAGGGCAGGCGCACGGTGACGTGGATGGCGGTCTCGCCGTCCTCGCGGCCGGTCACCTCGCCGTGCTGGTAGAGCCAGGCGAGCCTCGCGCCGTCCGCGACGGCAATGTCATATTCCGCCTCCGCGAGGCCGGCCGACAGACGCCGGTCGAGCGCCGCTTCAAGCCGGTCGAGCCCGGCGCCGGTCAGCGCCGAGACGGCCACCATCTCGTCCGGGCCGACGCCCTCCCGGCGCGGCACCGCGTCGGGGCCGCCCAGCAGATCCGCCTTGTTCAGCACCTCCAGCGTGCGCTCGGGCCAGGCCTCGTCCAGCGTGCCGTCGCGCGCCATGCCGTCGAGCACGGCAATCACGTCGGCGCGCTGGGCGGCGCTGTCCGGGTGGGCGGCGTCGCGCACGTGCAGGATCACGTCGGCGGCAGCGACCTCCTCCAGCGTCGCGCGGAAGGCGGCGACGAGCTCGGTCGGCAGCTCGCTGATGAAGCCCACGGTGTCGGACAGGATCACCCGGCGGCCGGAAGCGAGATCGAGGGCGCGCATGGTCGGGTCCAGCGTCGCGAAGAGCTGGTCCTCGGCGTGCACCTCGGCGCCGGTGAGGCGATTGAACAGGGTGGACTTGCCGGCATTGGTGTAGCCGACCAGGGCGACGACGGGGAACGGCACCTTGCGGCGGTTCTCGCGGTGCAGGCCGCGGGTGCGGCGCACGCCCTCCAGCTCCTTCTTGAGCCGGACGACGCGGTCGGTGATCAGCCGGCGGTCGGCCTCGATCTGGGTCTCGCCAGGGCCGCCCAGGAAGCCGAAGCCGCCGCGCTGGCGCTCCAGATGGGTCCAGGAGCGCACCAGGCGCGAACGTTGATACTCGAGATGGGCGAGCTCGACCTGCAGCGCGCCCTCGCGGGTCCGGGCGCGCTCGCCGAAGATGTCGAGGATGAGGCCGGTGCGGTCGATGACCTTGCAGCCGAGACCGCGCTCCAGGTTGCGTTGCTGCACCGGACTGAGGATCGCGTCGATCACCGTGACCGCGACCTCCGCCTCGGCGAGGCTCACCCGCTGCGCCTCCATCTGGCCGGAGCCGAGCAGCGTCGCCGGGCGACGGGCTCGCAGCGGCAGGACGGCGGTATGCACGAGGTCGAGCCCGATCGAGCGGGCGAGTCCGCAGGCCTCGGCGAGGCGCGCATCGGCCGCACGCTCACCGCGACCGTCCGCGCCGCGATCGGGACGTTCCCAGGGCAGGATCACCGCGCCGCGCGTCGGTGCGGCGCGCTGGTCGATGCCGGCAGGCCGCGGCGTTGCACGACCTGGCCGCTCCTGGTGTTCCGGCTCGTCGAGCTCAGTATTCTCGGGCAGGCTCCGCCTCCCCGCCCGCAGCCTCGCGCGCGGGATCGAAGAGCTGGATCGGTGCGCCCGGCATCACCGTGCTGATCGCGTGCTTGTAGACCAGCTGGGTATGGCCATCGCGACGCAGCAGCATCGAAAAGTTGTCAAACCAGGTGATGATGCCCTGCAGCTTCACGCCGTTGACCAGGAAGACCGTGACCGGGGTCTTGCTCTTGCGGACGTGGTTGAGAAACACGTCCTGCACGTTCTGTTGCTTCTCTTGCGCCACAGCCGGATCCTTCTTCTTGCTTGGCGGCGGCGGCGACCTGGCAAGGCCGCGCCCGGATCATGCTGACAACTCGCCGAGCCTAGCAGCGCCGCGGGCTCGCGCAAGACATCAGGCGATGACGTTGCGGCGACCGAGCACATGGCGTGCCAAGCGTTCAAACAGCCGCGCCGTGACGAGGCCGACCGCGCCATCGCCGACCGGACGGCCGTCGAGGCGCGTGATCGGCCGGACGAAGCTGGTGGCGCTGGTGAGGAAGACCTCGCGGGCATCGGCAAGCTCTGCGGCGCTGAAGGCGCGCTCTTCGAAGGCGACGCCGTCGAGCATCTCGAGCAACGCCGCGCGGGTGCAGCCGGGCAGGATGGCGTGGCCGCACGCCCGGGTGCGCAGCATGCCCGACGCGTCCACCATCCACACCGTGGTCGAGCCGCCCTCGCTGACCATGCCGTCGGCGCCGACCAGCACCGCCTCGATGGCGCCCGCCTCGCGCGCCGACTGCTTGGCCAGCACGTTGGCGAGCAGGTTCACGCTCTTGATGTCGCAGCGGCGCCAGCGCTCGTCGGCACGGGTCACCGCCGCTGCCGCCCAAGCGGCCGGGTCGGTCGGAAACGGCGGCGTGCGGCGGGCGGTGACCACCAGCGCCGGCGGCGTGCCAGAGGCCGGAAAGACGTGCTCGCGACGGGCCACACCACGCGTCACCTGCATGTAGAGCAGGCCCTCACGCAGCCGGTTCAGCCGCACCACCTCGGCGCAGATGCCAAGCAGCGCCGCGCGCGACATCGGCGCCGTGATGCGCACCTCGCGGAGCGAACGCTCCAGGCGGTCCATGTGCAGCTCGGCGTCGACAAAGCCGGCGGTGCGGAAGTAGAGCACCTCGTAAATGCCGTCGCCGAACTGGTAGCCGCGATCCTCGATGTTCACCGAGGCGTCGCGCTGCGGCAGATAGCGGCCGTTGACGTAGGCTGTGCGGGACATGGGAGGCCCTAAGGGAAGGAAGGCCAGGGGCTTTGCCCCTGGACCCCATTAAAGGCGAAGCCTTTAAAATCCAGTATTTATCCGTGGTTCACGTCGAGGCGGTGGAGTGGAGAAAACATCAATGGGGTCTGGGGCCGCGGGCCCCAGCGGGTCGAGGGCAGAGCCCTCGCCTTTCCTATCCTGCCGCGACCCTGTCTTCCGAGTTCACGCCGAGCTGTTTCAATTTCCGATGGAGCGCGCTGCGTTCCATGCCGACGAAGCCGGCGGTGCGGGAGATGTTGCCGCCGAAGCGCAGCAGCTGGGCCTGCAGATATTGAGTCTCGAACAGGTCGCGGGCGTCGCGGAGCGGCAGGCCCATGATGTCGGCGGTCGGATCGAAGTTGAGCAGCGCTGGAGCGCCCTGCCCGATCTCCGGCGGCAGCATGTCGGCGCGGATCGGCTCGGCGGCGCCGCCGGGCGCCATGATCAGCAGCCAATCCATGATGTTGCGCAGCTGACGGACGTTGCCGGGCCAGTCGTAGGATTGCAGCGCGGTCAACGCATCGGCGGAGAGCTCGCGGCCGGGAATGCCGGCGGACTCGGCCGAGCGGCGCAGGAACAGCCGGGCGAGCTCGGGGACGTCGTCGCGACGCTCCTTCAGGCCGGGCAGGCGCAACGGCACGACGGCGAGGCGGTAGTAGAGGTCCTCACGGAAGCGGCCGGCGGCGATCTCGGCCTGCAGGTCGCGATTGGTGGTCGCCAGCACGCGGACGTCGACTTTGACGCGCGAGGAGCCGCCGATGCGCTCGAAGGTCTGGTCCTGCAGGGCGCGAACGATCTTGCCCTGGGTCTCGATCGGCATGTCCGAGACCTCGTCGAGCAGCAGCGTGCCGGTGTGGGCGCGCTCCAGCACGCCGGCGCGGCGCGGCTGGGCCGCCGGGTCGAGGCCGCTCTCGACGCCGAACAGCTCCTCCTCGAAGCGCGACGGGTTCAACGTCGCGCAGTTCAGCGCGATGAACGGGCCCTCGGCGCGGCGCGAGCGGGCGTGGATCATCCGTGCCGCAACCTCCTTGCCGCTGCCGGCCGAGCCGCTGATCAGCACCCGCGAGCCGGTGGGCGCGACGCGCTCGACGGTGGAGCGCACCTGGTTGATCGACGAGCTGTCGCCGGTGAGCTCGCTCTCCAGGCCCGAGCGCAGCTTGAGCTCGCGGTTCTCCGTCGCCAGGCGGGAGGCCTCCAGGGCGCGGCGGACGACGTGCAGCAGGCGATCCGACTTGAACGGCTTCTCGATGAAGTCGTAGGCGCCGTGCTGGATGGCGGCGACCGCGGTCTCGATGGTGCCGTGGCCGGAGATCATCACCGCGGGCACGATCGGCTCCTCGCGATACAGCGTCTGCAGGATGCCCAGGCCGTCCATCTTGGAGTTCTGCAGCCAGACGTCGAGCACGATCAGCGACGGGCGGCGGGCGCGGAAGGCGGCGATGGCGGCGGCGGCGTCGCCGGCCTGGCGGGTGTCGTAGCCCTCGTCGCGCAGGATGCCCTCGATCAGCAGCCTGATGTCCGGCTCGTCGTCGACAATCAGGATTTCATGCGCCATCGGCCATCCTTGTGGGCAGGATCAGGGTCGCGACCGCACCTGGACCGTCTGCGCGGTCATCCAGAGTCACGACGCCGGCATGGTCCTCCATGATCTTCTTGACGATGGCAAGACCAAGACCGGTGCCTTTCGGCTTATGCGTGACGTAAGGCTCGGTCAAACGGGCACGATCCTCGGCCGGAAGGCCGAGCCCGTCGTCGCTCACCGAAATCCGCAGCTCGGCGGCGGTTTGGACCAGGGCGACGTCGATGTGGCCGCTCAGATCGCCGGGCCCAGTGGCGCTGCCGACCGGCTCGGCGAGGCGGCGCATGGCGACCGAGTCGGCGGCGTTCTGCAGCAGGTTGGTCAGCGCCTGGCCGAGCAGCCGGCGGTCGCAGGGCGCGATCGGCCCTTGGTCGGGTAGGTGCGTCGCCCAGCCGATCTCCGGGTGGGCGGTGCGCTGCAGCACCATCGCCTCGCGCACGATGCGGCCAAGGTCCTCGGGCCGGATCACCGGCTGCGGCATGCGGGCGAAGGCGGAGAACTCGTCGACCATGCGGCCGA
>CAXUCZ010000048.1:0-12720 GCA_964249675.1 uncultured Acetobacteraceae bacterium
GATCATGCCAACCGGGAGGGGCTGGGGCGTCGGGCACGAGGGCCGATCGGGTTCGCCAATCAAGAAAGCCGGACAATCTCCCCAATCGATTGGGGTCTGGGGCCGCGGGCCCCAGCGGGTCCAGGGCAGCGCCCTGGCCTTCCTTACTCGAGCGCCGCCCGAGCCGCCTCCGCATCCAGCCTGATCTGCCGCGTCAGCGCCTCGAACCCCTCGAACCGCTGCTCGTTGCGCAGGAAGTGGTGCAGCGCCACCGCGATTTCCTGCCCATACAGATCGCCCTCGTAGTCGAACAGGTGCGCCTCCACCCGGCTCTCCAGCCCCTCGCCGATCGTCGGCCGCCGCCCGATATTGGCCACCCCCGGATGCTCCGAGCCGTCCGCCAGCTGCACCCGCACGGCATAGACGCCGCGCTGCGGCTCCAGATGCCGCCCGAGCGGCACGTTGGCGGTTGGAAACCCGATCGTCCGCCCACGCTGGTCGCCATGCTGCACCACGCCGCGGATCGCCCATGGCCGGCCGAGCTCGGCCGCAGCCCGCTCCGGGTAGCCGTCCTGCAGCAGCCGCCGGATCCGGGTCGAGGAGAGCGGCCCGACGGCATCCACCAGCGGCGGCACCACGGTCAGCCCGATGCCGTGCGCCTCCGCCGCCGCGGCAAGCAGCCCCACATCCCCGCCGCGCCGATGCCCGAACGCGAAATCCGGCCCGCAGGCCAGGTGCCGCGCCGCCAACCCCGCCACCAGCACCTCGGCGATGAACCGCTCGGCGCCGAGCTGCGCCAGCGCCTCGTCGAAGCCCAGCTCGTAGACCAGCCGCACGCCGAGCGCCTCCAGCGCCGCCGCCCGCTCCGCCGACAGCGACAGCCGGAACGGCGGATCGAACGGGCGGAACAGCTCGCGCGGGTGCGGCTCGAAGGTCAGCACCGCCAGCGCCGCGTCCGGCCGCGCCGCATGCGCCGCGCGCACCAGCTTGGCATGCCCCAGATGCACGCCGTCGAAATTGCCGAGTGCGACGCTCGCCCCGCGCGACCCCGCCGGCAGGTCGCGCCAGTCGGTGTGGACCCTCATGTCACCTCGAAACGTCGTGCGAACCTGACAGATGGCCGAGGCGTGTGTCGGCCACAAGCGCGCCCCGTGCAATCCGTCCCGTGCCGTGGCATGTGCGGCGCACCGCATCGCATCGCTCGAGGACCCGCCATGCACACCGCCGAGGCCGCCGCCAGCCTGCTGCACGCCGGCATCCAACACCCCGCCGAGCCGATCGCCGACCTGCCCGAGGCGCTGCGCCCGGCCAGCGAGGCCGACGCCTACGCCATCCAGGCAGCGCTGATCGCCAAGCTCGGCGGCGCCATCGGCGGCTGGAAGGTCGGCGCCGCCGGCCCGGACGCGCCGCCCAGCTGCGCCCCGCTGCCGCTCGCCAACCTGCTCGCCTCGCCCGCCAGCCTGCCGGCCGACCGCTTCACGCTCCGCGGCGTCGAGAGCGAGATCGCCGTCCACCTGCGCGCCGACCTGCCCCCGCGCGACCAGCCCTACACCCACGACGAGGTCCTCGCCGCTATCGACGCCGCCCACCCGCTCATCGAGGTGCTGCAGTCCCGCTTCGCCGACCCGGACGCCGCTACCCCGCTCTCCAACCTGGCCGACCTGATCCAGCACGGCGCCCTGATCGTCGGCGCCCCGATTGCCGACTGGCGATCGGTCGACTACGCCGCCATGACCATCCACCAGACCGCCACCGGCACCCCCGATCGCCAGCGCACCGGAAACCCGGCCGGCGACATGATCCGCCTGATCGCCTGGCTCGCCGACCACGGCGCCGTCTGGGCCGGCGGCCTGAAAGCCGGCCAGATCGTCACCTGCGGCTCCTGGACCGGCAAGTCGTTCCCCCCCGCCGGCAGCCGCGCCGTCGCGCAGTTCTCAGGCGCGGAGCCGGTGATCGTGGAATTTGAGTAAGGCAAAGGGCTCTGCCCTTTGATCCCGGTAAAGGCGGAGCCTTTACAATTCATCACTTTGCTTCGGTGCTCCCTGCTCCAGGCCGGTGGACTCCGAAGCCAATGAATGGATTTTAAAGGCTCCGCCTTTAATGGGGTCGAGGGGCAAGGCCCCTCGCCTGACCGGGAGACACACCATGCAGCACCGCCCCCTAGGCCGCTCCGACCTTGCCGTTCCGCCCGTCGTGCTCGGCGGCAACGTCTTCGGCTGGACCGCCGACGAGCCCACCTCCTTCGCCCTGCTCGACCGCGCCCTGGACGCCGGCCTCGTCGCCATCGACACCGCCGACATCTACTCGTCTTGGGCGCCCGGCCACACCGGCGGCGAGAGCGAGACGGTGATCGGCCGCTGGCTCGCCCGGGATCCGTCCCGCCGCGAGCGCGTCGTGCTGATGACCAAGGTCGGCGGCCCGCTCGCCGGCGCCAAGGGCCTCGCCCCGGCCCGCATCGCCGCCTGCGCCGAGGCCTCGCTCGCCCGCCTCGGCGTCGAGCGCATCGACCTCTACCAGTCCCATTTCGACGACCCGGAGGTGCCCGTCGCCGACGTGCTCGGCGCCTTCGGGCGTCTGATCGAGCAGGGCAAGGTGCGCGCCATCGGCGCCTCGAACTTCACCGCCGCCCGCCTTGCCGAGGCCCTCGCCGCCAGCGCCGCGCACAACCTGCCGCGCTATGAGTGCCTGCAGCCGCACTACAATCTCATGGAGCGCGAGTTCGAGGCCGAGCTCGGCCCGCTCTGCGCCCGCGAGCAGGTCGCCACGATCCCGTACTTCGCCCTCGCCGCCGGCTTCCTCACCGGCAAGTACCGCACCGCATCGGACGCCGAGGGCCGCGCCCGCGGCGGCAACGTCAAGAAATACATCGGCGAGCGCGGCGCCCCGATCCTAGCCGCGCTCGACGACCTCGCCGCCGCGCACGACGTCACGCCCACCGAAATCGCCCTCGCCTGGCTCGCCACCAAGTCCACCGCCCCGATCGCCAGCGCCACCAGCCTGGAGCAGCTCGAACACCTGATCGCGGCAGCGAGCCTGGAGCTCACGCCCGAGGAAATCGCTCGGCTCGATCGCCTGTAGAAAAGGCAAGGGGCTTTGCCCCTTGACCCCACCAGGGCTGAGCCCCTGGACCGCCATCTGATGGGGTCTGGGCCGCGGGCCCCGTCTTGCGAATGCGCGCTATCGCGTGATGGGTCGAGGGCAGAGCCCTCGCCTTCCTCCTGGAGCACACAGTGTCCGTCATCCGCCCCGCCATCGAGGCTCTCGAAGACAGCCCGATCGTCCAGATCTTCCGCCTCGGCTTCGACGTCCCGGACCTCATCGCCATGTGGGCCGGCGAGCCCGACGTGCCGACCCCGCACTTCATCTGCGCGGCCGCCAGCGACGCCCTGTTCGCCGGCCGCACCTTCTACTCCGCCAATCGCGGCCTGCCGGAACTGCGCGCCGCTCTGCGCGCCTACCACCGGCGCGTCCAAGGCGTCGCCATCGACGATGACCGCATCGCCTTCACCTTCTCCGGCATGCAGGCGGTGATGCAGGTCGCGCAAGCCGTGCTCACCGCCGGCGACAACGCCGTGGTCGTCACGCCCTCCTGGCCGAACGTCATGCGCGCCTGCCAGATCAACGGCGCCGCCATCCGCGAGGTCGCGCTCGCCCCCACCGAGGCCGGCTGGTCGCTCTCCCTGCCCGCCCTGTTCGCCGCCTGCGACGAGCGCACCCGGCTGATCTACGTCGCCTCGCCCGGCAACCCGACCGGCTGGATGATCACTCCCGACGAGGCCGGCGAGCTGCTCGGCTTCTGCCGCGAGCGCGGCATCGCCCTGCTGTCGGACGAGGTCTACCACCGCATCGTCTACGACCAGCCCTCCGCCTTCAGCTTCCTGCAGATCGCCCGCCCCAGCGACCCGCTCTTCGTCGTCAACAGCTTCTCCAAGGCCTGGGCGATGACCGGTTGGCGCATCGGCTGGCTGGTCTATCCCGAGGGCTGCACCCAATCCTTCGAGAAGCTGATCCAATTCAACACCAGCGGCGGCCTCGAATTCCTGCAGGCCGGCGCCATCGCCGCCCTCGACGACGGCGAGCCCTTCGTCGCCGAGTTCGTCGCCCGCTGCCGCACCGGGCGCGACCTCGTGGCGCGACGCCTCGCCGCCATGGAGCGGGTGCACGTCGTGCCCGCCCAAGGCTCGTTCTACAGCATGTTCAGGGTCGACGGCGTGGACGACACCTACGAGTTCTGCCGCCGCGCCGTGCACGAGGCGCGGATCGGGCTTGCCCCGGGCACCAGCTTCGGCGGCGGCGCCGAGCGCTTCATCCGGCTCTGTTACGCCAAGAGCCCCGCTTTGCTCGACGAGGCCATGGATCGGCTGGAGCGCTTCATCGCCGGCTGATCCACCGTGCCGGCCGCTCGTGGCGATGCCCTGCCATCTCGATAATGTGTTCGCTATCGATATGGTGGGCGGCGTTTCGGCACGCGGCCGACCGGTTTGCGCATTGATAGTTCTGTTGTCTTGCGAAAAGCTGCCGCGGTGCTGATCGATGCGGACCGTGAACTTCCCAACCGCTTTGACGTCGACCTGTGCATCGTCGGCGCCGGCGCCGCCGGCATCGCCATCGCCCACCGCCTGCTCGGTAGCGGCTTGCGCGTCTGCCTTCTGGAAAGCGGCGGCCTCGTCGACGAGGCGGAAACCCAGGACCTCTATGCCGGCGACAGCGTCGGCCATCCGATGGAGATGGATGTCGGCCGCTACAGGATCCTCGGCGGCTCCACCAGCCGTTGGACCGGCCGCTGCGCGCCGCTCGACCGCCTCGACTTCGCACCCCGCGCCTGGGTGCCCCGCTCCGGCTGGCCGATCGATTTCGCCAGCGTCGACACCTACTATCCGGACGCGCAGATCATCTGCGGCTTCCGCGAGCGCTGGCCGCAGCCGGCCGGCGCCGTGCGCGGCCGCACCAACGGCCTGACGGACGAGCCCGACAGCTTCATCTGGCGCTTTCCCCGCAGTGCCGATCAGGCACGTCTGGATTTCAGCCACACCTTCCGCGCGGCGCTGGACGCCGACGCCGACACCATCGTCGTGCAGCACGCCAACGTCACCATGCTGGAGACGAACGCGACGTCGCAGGTGCAAACCGTCCGCGCCCAGACATTGTCCGGCGCCGAGCTACGCGTCGCCGCACGCGCGTGCGTCCTATGCTGCGGCGGCATCGAGAACGCCCGCCTGCTGCTCGACAGCGCCGAGGATCCGAAGCATGCGCTCGGCAACGCGCATGATCTCGTCGGACGCTTCTTCATGCAGCATCCGCGCGGCGTCACCGGCACGGTGTCGTCCACGGCCGCCCAGGCGCGGGCGCTGCAGCAGCGCTTCAACCTGTTCGCCTCGCGCCGCACCGCCCAGCACGAAGTCGGCTTCACCCTGGCCGAGCACCAGCAGCGCGAGCGCAGGCTGCTCAACGCCAGCGCCGTGCTGCGCTACGAGGCGAGCGAGGCATCCGGCTGGGCGTCGCTCAAGCTGCTGCGCGCGCGCCTGCAGCAACGTCGTCTCGGTGGCGGAACGTTGCGCGAGGCTCTGCGCCTGGTCGCGGACCCGGTCGACGTCGCCGCCAACACCTGGCGCCTTGCGCGCGGCCGGCACACCGCCTTCCTCAGGCCCCGCATCAGCGTCGTCGTCGACCTCGAGCAGCTGCCCGATCCGGACAGCCGCGTCACCCTGTCGCGCCGGCGCGACCGCCTTGGCCGGCGCCACGCATCCGTCGACTGGCGCCTCTCGCCGCTCGAGCGCCGCACCGCCCGCGCCATCACCGAGCTGGTCGGCAGCGCCCTGTCGCGCCGCGGCCTCGGCGACACCCGCCTCGCGCCGTGGCTGTTCGAAACCGGCCCCTATGTCGGGCGCGAGCTGCTGCGCACCCACCACCACATCGGCACCACCCGCATGGCGGCCGACCCGCGAGAGGGCGTCGTCGACGCCAACTGCCGCGTTCACGGCGCCGAAAACCTGTTCGTCGCCGGCTGCTCGGTGTTCCCCACCGGCGGCCACGCCAACCCCACCCTGACCATCGTCGCCCTCGCCCTGCGCCTCGCCGACCACCTCCGCCATGCCCTTGCGTCGAGGCGCGGCGTCGAGAGTGCGGAGTTGCTGCGGGCAGAGTAAGGAGGCCAGGGCTCCGCCCTGGACCCGCTGGGGCCGTGAGGCCCCAGACCTCGATACGAGTGGGACGACGGCCTCGTCGTGCTAGCAATCCGCTGGATGCGGCCTCCCGCGGCTTCGCTCAAAATCTTGCCTATAGGCAAGATTTCCATAACCCATTGAGAACAATAGTTTTTCGAATTACGGGGGTGATGCGCAAGCACCCTCATGCCCCGCCTCCAAAACTTGCGGTATTCCGCCTGAAAGCGGGGTCTGGGGCCTCCCGGCCCCAGCGGGTCGAGGGCAGAGCCCTCGCCTTCCTGCCGCCGCCTAGCCCTCCCGCACCCGCGCCCGCGCCGCCGCGTAGACGTCCCGATCCAACGCCGTCCGCATCGCCAGCGCCTCGCGCACCGCGGGCGTCAGCTCCACCGCCGCCGCTGCGTTGTGCATCGGGTTGGTGCGATGGTTTCGGTCGGTGCTGTTCAGCCAGGCGACCTTGGCCGGTGCGGCGATCCCGAGCCGCGGCGCGAAGCGGGCCAGGCTGCGCCGCAGCTCCTCGGTGATGCCGACGCAGTCGATCCCGTCCAGCGCCGCCAGCGCGTCCGCGGCGTCGCGCCGGCCGAGCTCGGCATGGCCGCCGCTCGGATAGCGTCCGGTGAGCCGGCGGACGTAGAGATTGTCGGTCGAGGCCAGCAGCCCCGGCTCGTCGCAGCGCAGGAAATCGAGCAGCGACAGCCGATGCGCCAGCAGCGGCCCCTCATGGCCGGCGAGCGTCTGCAGGTGCTCCGGCGTCAGCGAGCGCCAGTAGCGATACAGCGACACCAGCCGTGCCTTCGGTTCGCGCAGCAGCGTCAGCACCAGCCGATGCGGCCCGAGCCGTTCGAGCGCCGGCAGGTCGTAATGCCCCCAAACCAGCGGATAGCGGTCGAGCGCGCCGGCGAGGCTGGGCGGAAAGGCGGAGAAGCGGTCCGGCGGCGTCGCGCGCGCCGGGTCCGGGTCGATTTGAGAGGGATGCACGTGGCAGCGCAGCCAGGCGAGCAGCGAGTGGCCGCCGGTCTTCTCCAGATGCAGCACCGAGAGCTTCGGCCCGAGCCACACCGCCCCCGACGATCCCGGCAGCGCCGCCAGCAGCTGCTCGGCCAACGCCGGATCATCGCTGTGGCGCAGCAGCGCGTGCAGCATCTGCACCCGCCCCGCCGGCAGGCTGGCGAGGCCTCGCAGCAGCGGCGGCACGGTCGCGCCCTCGCGGTTGAAGGCCGCCACGGCGCAGCGCCGCTCCGCCGCGTTCGGCCATCGCCACAGGCTCAGTCGCAGCATCGGTGCCGCCGCGGCGACGGCGATCAGCCGAAGTGCGAGAGCATGCAGGCGCGGCCGCTGGCGCGAAAGCGGCAGCGTGTAGGCGACGGAAGTGTCCAAACCGGCGACGGTCCTTGCTCGAGAACCGGTCGAGCGGCCAGTCCGGGCAAAACATAGGCGCGCGGATGATTGCCGAAAGCCTAGTTCTGTAACGGAGCTTTGCCTTACAAGTGTCTGCCGCCAGGCTCCAGCGCGCTGAACCCCCGCTGCAGCTCGAACTCCGCCGAGGTGACCGCCGTCTCGATCATCGCCAGCCGCCGCTCCAGCCGCAGCAGCTGCTCCAGCACCGCCTCCGCGGCCCCGTCGCCGGGCGCAGAGCTGCCACGCGCTCGCGGATCGAAGCCGGCCGGCCGCGGCGGATAGGCCGGGCGCGACATGGCGTCGAACGGCCGCCGTCGCCGCCGCAGCCAGGCCCGCCGCGCGACATAGGCGCAGGCAGCCACCGCCAGCACGCCGACTACCCCGCCGCCGCCACTGCTGCTGCTGCTGCTGCTGCTGCTGTCATGATGCGTCGAAGCGCCGTCGCCCGCATCATCGTCATCGTCGTCCCGATCAGCCGTAGCCGCCTGCCGATGAACCGTCCCGGTGGGCGTCGAGATCACGATGTCCGAGCCGTGCCGGGACATCGTCATCGTCGGCGTGCTGATCGTGACGTCGGCGCCATGCTGCACGTAGGTCAGCGTCGGCGTCGTGATCTCGACGTGGCTGCCATGCCGCAGCACGTGCATGGTCGGCGTGCTGATGTCGAGGTTGCCGCCACGCTTGACCGCGCCGTTGGGCCAGAACGGCCAATCCTCCGGCGGCACGTCGGCAGGTCGCGCCGGCGGCTTGAAGCCGGGCGCCACCGTCGCTCCCGCACCGCTCGAGGGCGCCGCGCCGTCCTGCGCGACCGCAGCCTCGAGCGTCCCCCCCAGCAGGCTCGCAACCAACCCGGCGGCCAGCAGGACCTGCCGGGGCCTCACGGGCGAGACCGGCTGCGCCAGCCCGGCAGGTCCTCGTCCAGGATCCGCTCGAGCGCCTCGATCCTGCCCTCCAGCCGCACCGCCACCTGCTTGGCCTCGCCCAGCGCCGCCTGCCCGCCGCGCGCCGCGCGCCGCGGCATCAGCCGCACCATGGCGACCAGCACCAGCACGAAGCCGAAGATCGTGACCAGATCCCAATCCATCGCCGCCTCAGGCTCTCTCGTCCTTGGCGCTCTCGCCCTTGGTCACGGCCGGCAAGCGGTTGCCGAGCCGACGCCGCATCTCCGCCAGCTCGTCCTCCACCGAGGCGTTCGCCTCCAGCCCGGCCAGCTGCTCGCTTAGGCTTGGCGGCGAGCCCTCCGGCGCCGCCGCTCCCAGGTCGAACGCCTCCACCCGGCCCTCCGCCTCGTCCAGCCGCCGCTCCACCGCCTCGAACCGGTCGAACGCGTCGGCCACCCGCCGGTCATGCAGGCTGGTGCGCAGCTTCAGCCGCGAGCTGGCAATCCGACCGCGCGCGCTCAACGCCTTCTCCCGCGAGCGCGCATCCGCAAGCTTGGCCTGCAGCCGCCCGATGTCGGTCGACTGAGCCTCCAGCCCGGAGACCACCTGCTCCAGCTGCCGCTCCAGCGCCTCCCGCCCCTGTCCGGCATGATGGCGCGCCTGCAGCGCCCCGCGCGCCAAATCCTCGCGGTCATGCGTCAGCGCCAGCTCCGCCTTGCGCTGCCACTCCGCCTCCTCGCGCTTGGCACTCTCGATCCGGCGCGCTAGCTCCTTGCGCTCGGCGATCGTCTGCACGGTCTGGCTGCGCACCTCGACCAGCGTGTCCTCCATCTCCTGGATCATCAGCCGGATCATCCGCTCGGGATTCTCGGCGCTGGCGAGCAGGGCATTGAGGTTGGCGTTCACGATGTCGGTCAGTCGCGAAAAGACACCCATGGCGTCAGTTCCTTGTCCCGGTGGGTTGAATGGAGCACGGTTCTGAGCCCCTGTGCAGGGCCCGTCCGTCATGCGGTCTGGCGCCAGCCAGTCGTCCGCGTCTAGGATCACGAGCGATCATGGCGGGGAGCGGCACAGGATGGCGCGCACCGCCACGCAGCGCAGCGAGGTCGAGACCCCGCTCGGCACCAGCGAGGCCTTCGCCGCCATGCTGGCGCACGTCTCGCAGGTCGCCGCGATCGAGCGCCCGTTGCTCATCATCGGCGAGCGCGGCACCGGCAAGGAGCTGGTCGCCAGCCGCCTCGCCTTCCTCTCGCCGCGCTGGGACCAGCCCTTCATCAAGCTCAACTGCGCCGCCCTGCCCGACAGCCTGCTCGACAGCGAGCTGTTCGGCCACGAGGCCGGCGCCTTCACCGGCGCCGCCCGCCGCCGACCCGGCCGCTTCGAGCTCGCCCATGGCGGCACGCTGTTCCTGGACGAGATCGCCACCGCCGCCATGCCGGTGCAGGAGAAGCTCCTGCGCATCATCGAATACGGCCAGTTCGAGCGCCTCGGCGGCACCGAGACCCTGCATGTCGACGTCCGCGTCCTCGGCGCCACCAACGCCGACCTGCCCGCACTCGCCGCCGCCGGCCGCTTCCGACCCGACCTGCTCGACCGTCTCGCCTTCGACGTCGTCACCGTGCCGCCGCTGCGCGAGCGCGCCGAGGACATCCTGCTGCTCGCCGAGCACTTCGGCCGCCGCATGGTCGGCGAGCTCGGCGGCCGCGCCTTCGCCGGCTTCGCCCCCGCCGCCCGCCAGCAGCTGCTCGCCCATGCGTGGCCCGGCAACGTGCGCGAGCTGCGCAACGCCGTCGAGCGCAGCGTCGCCCGCGCCGAACGCTCCGACCGCCCACTGCCGCTCGTCCTGCTCGACCCGTTCGCCGCTCATCACGCCTCGCAACACGCGGCCGACGCCCGCGTCTCGTCGCGAGACGCAGCCAGCGCCCCACGCCAGGTCAGCCCGGCGCCGGCCGACGCCGCGCCGGCCGAGGCGCTCCAGCCCGGCGACTTCGTCGGCCAGACCCAGCGTTTCGAACGCCGGCTGCTCGCCGAGGCGCTGGCGGAGGCTCAGTACAGTCAGACCCGTGCCGCCCGCCTGCTCGGCCTCAACTACCATCAGTTCCGCCACCTGCTGCGCCATCACGACATGCTGCCTGGCCGCGAACGGACCGCTCACGAGGCCAACGGCTGAGCGGCAGCGACCAGCGCCGCCACCGGCACACCCGCCGCGCGGTCGAGACCACGCTCCGTCCAGCCCTGCGCCTCGACCCAGCCGAAGCACAGCACCAGCACCAGCATCACCGCCGCCAGCACCGCAAGCACGGTCGGCAGCACAGATCCCGCAGCACGCACCGGCGCCGGACGGCTGACCGCGACAGGAGAAACGGCCTGGATCGTCGCGTAATGGCTCATGACGGACACTCCTTCTCTCGAAAGCCCCCATGGCTCTCTGCAGGAGTGATTGCATCAGCCATGCCAACTCTGAGCATCATGTTAACCAACTGAAAATAAACATGAATTTTATGGCTACCGACAAGAACAGGCGCAGCGATGACAATTGTCGCCAAGTCTTAAAAAATATTGCTAAAAAGTAGAAGAAAGGCCAGGGGCGTTGCCCCTGGACCCCATTAAAGGCGGAGCCTTTAAAATCCCCCCCAATGGCTGTCGCCCGCGGCGGTGCTCCCTACGAATTGGGGTCTGGGGCCTCGGGCCCCAGCGGAGTCCAGAGGCAGAGCCTCTGGCCTTTCTTCCCTCTTAACGGTCATGATCGGTCCCGATGCCTCCTGACACCCTCACCCTGTCGCTGCTCCAGTTCGAGCCCAGCCCTGCTGGCCTCGCGGCCAACCTCGACCGCATCGAGCACGCCGCCCGCGCCGCCCACGCCGCCGGCAGCCGCCTGCTCGTCGCCCCGGAGCTCGCCACCACCGGCTACGCCTCGCTCGACGCCATGCACGCGCTCGCCGAGCCGGTCGACGGCCCGAGCCTGCGGCGCCTCGCCGCCCTCGCCGAGGCGCTCGACCTCGCCTTGGTCGTCGGCGTTCCCGAGCGCGCTGCCACCGGCGAGGTCTACAACGCCGCCGCCCTGCTCCGCCCCGGCCTGCCGGCCGCCCTCTACCGCAAGTGTCACTTGTATGGCCGCGGCGAGCGCGCCGCCTTCGCCCAAGGCGAGGCCATGCCGGCGGTGCACCCGGTCTGCGGGCTGCAGGCCGCCATGCTGGTCTGCTACGACAGCGAGTTCCCCGAAATGGCCCGCGCCGCGGCGCTGGCCGGTGCCGACCTGCTGCTGGTCCCCACCGCCCTGCCGCGCGTCGCCTCCTCCGTCACCGTCTCCCAGGTGCTGCTGCGCACGCGCGCCCTGGAGAACCACCTGTTCGTCGTCTATGCCGGCCTGTGCGGCAGCGAGGCGGACATCCACTACCAGGGCGGCTCCTCGATCACCGGCCCGGACGGCGAGATCCTCGCCGCCGCAGGCGCCGCCGAGGCCCTGCTCACGGTCACGATCCGGCCCGACGCCCGTCACGCGCGGGGGCTCGATCCCTACCTGCGCGACCGTCGAGCAGATCTCGTCCGCTGAGGAACCGCTCCGCCAGCCCCACCGTCTGGAGCGCGAAATCCGCCCCCAGCGCTTGAACCGTCGGCGTGTCGGCATGCGTCCGCGTCCAGCCCAGCAGCTGCATCCGCCGCATCAGCAAAAGCGCCCCCATCACCGCCCGGTCCGCCGCCGCCACCGTGCCGTAGCCGCGGCACCAGGCCTCGAACAGCGACGGCACGACCTCGGAATGCTCGATGAAGCTGACGGCCGCAGCGAAGTCGGCGGCAAACCAGCCGAACCCGCAATCGTCGAAGTCGATCACCGTCAGCCCACCCGCCGCCACCAGCAGGTTCGCCGCCCGCAGATCGGCATGGATCAGCCCGAACCGCTCCGCCCCCCGGCCATGCTCGCCGAGCCGCCGCGCCACCATCTCCGCCGCTGAGCCCAGCACCGCCTCGCCGACCGCGTCCAGCCCCGCCGCGCCGCGCCAACCCGCCCAATGCGGCGTCGCCCCGATCGCCGTCCCGACGGTCCAGGCCTTGCGCACGAAGCCAGCCGGCCGAGCCCATCCCCGCGCATGCGCATGCAGCCGCGCCGTCGCCTGCCCGACCAGCGTGAAGTCCTCGGCCGCCTCGCCCGGCGCCACCCCGTCGACATGCTCGAACAGGATCGCCCACCGCTCCAGCGCCCCGCCGCCCAGCCGCTGCACTGCATTGCCGTCCGCGCCCACGATCACCGCCGGGCAGCGCACCCTGCCATCGCGCCGCACCGCCTCGCTCCACGCCAGCTC
>CAXUCZ010000049.1:0-12698 GCA_964249675.1 uncultured Acetobacteraceae bacterium
TCGACCTCGGCATCGACTGGGGCGGCGTGGACCAGGTGATCCAGGTCGGCGCGCCCAAGGGCGTCTCGCGCCTGCTGCAGCGGGTCGGCCGCGCCAACCACCGGATGGACGAGGCGAGCCGGGCGATCCTGGTGCCGGCCAACCGCTTCGAGGTGCTCGAATGCGAGGCGGCGATCCTGGGCGTGGCGGCGCGCGAGATCGATGGCGACCTGCCGCCCGCCGGCGGCCTCGACGTGCTCGCCCAGCACGTGCTGCTGACCGCCGCGGCAGCGCCCTTCGACACCGAGGCGCTGTTCGACGAGGTGCGCACGGCCGCGCCCTATGCCGGCCTCGCGCGGGCCGACTTCGACGACGTGCTGCAGTTCGTCGAGAACGGCGGCTACGCGCTCTCCGGCTACGAGCGCTACCACAAGCTGTTCCGGGACAGCAACGGACAGGCGCACATCATGTCCGAGCGCCTGGCCCGCCAGGCGCGGATGAACATCGGCACCATCGTCGAGGCGCCGCTGCTCAAGGTGCGGCTCGGCGGGGCGCGCGGGTTTGCGCTGGGCGAGGTGGAGGAGAGCTTCGCCAACATGCTGCGCCCGGGCGACACCTTCATGTTCGGCGGCCGGCTGCTGCGCTTCCTGCGCATCCGGGAGGCGACCCTGGAGGCCGAGGATGGCGGCGACGGCGAGCCTATGGTGCCCGCCTACGCCGGCAGCAAATACGCGCTGACCACCAACCTTGCCGCGCGCGTGCGCGGCATGCTCAGCGACCAGTCGAGCTGGCACCTGTTTCCCGACCCGGTGCGCGAGTGGCTGGCGCTGCAGGCGGCTCGCTCCGAGCTGCCCGGGCCGGACGACCTGCTGGTCGAGACCTTCCCGCGCCAGGGGCGGTGGTTCACCGTCGCCTACTGCTTCGAGGGCCGCAACGCGCATCAGACGCTCGGCCTGCTGCTGACGCGGCGGATGGAGCGGGCGGGCTTCAGGCCGTTCGGCTTCGTCGCCACCGACTACGTCATCGCCATCTGGTCGGGCGAGGAGCCGCAGGACATCGCCGGGCTGTTCGCCCAGGACATGCTGGGCGACGACCTGGAAGCCTGGATGGCGGAGAGCTCGATGCTGCGGCGGGGCTTTCGCAACGTCGCGGTGATCGCCGGGCTGATCGAGCGCAACCTGCCGGGAGCCGAGAAGAACCGCCGCCAGGTGACCGTCAGCTCCGACCTGATCTACGACGTGCTGCGCCGCCACCAGCCCGACCACATCCTGCTGCGCGCCACCCAGCGCGATGCCGCCGGCGGCTTGACCGATCTCGGCCGGCTGTCGGCGATGCTGGCGCGGGTCGAGAACCATGTCCGCCACTGCCGGCTGGACCGCGTCTCGCCGCTGGCGGTGCCGGTGCTGCTCGACCTCGGGCGCGAGAGCGTGCGCACCGCCGACGACGAGGATGCGCTGCTGGAGGAGACGGAGGCGGAGCTCGTGGCCGAGCTGATGGCGGCGGACGCGCCGGCGGATGGCGGCGCGCCGCAGCGCTCGGACGCCTACATTCCGCACGTGCTGCGCGCGAACGTTCGACGACGCGACCGCAACGGACGTGACCGGGTGCGCGCCGGATGATCGCGGCCCCGCTGCACTTCGCCGGCGAGCGGCTGCTGCTCGACCCATCCGGCGCGCTGATCTGGCCCGAGGCCGGGCTGCTGATCGTGGCCGACCTGCATCTGGAGAAGGCGACCGCCGCCGCCCGGCGCGGCAGCCTGCTGCCGCCCTGGGACACCCGGATCACGCTCGACCGCCTGTCGCAGGTGCTGCGGCGCTGGCGGCCGCGCGTGCTGGTAGCCCTGGGCGACAGCTTCCACGACGCCCGAGCCGCAGCCCGCCTGCCGTCGGCGGAGCGGGCGCGGCTGATCGCGATCACGACCGCGCACGACATCGTCTGGGTCGCCGGCAACCACGACCCTGCGCCCCCCTCGGGCCTCGGCGGCACCGCCTGCAGCGTGTTCGCCCATCGCGGCCTGGTGTTCCGCCACCAGGCCGAGCTTGCGGTCACCGGCCGCCAGGCCGGGCTTGGCACTTCCGGCCGCCAGGCCGGGCTTGCCTCCACCGGCCGCCAGGCCGAGCTTGCCTCCACCGGCGAGGTCAGCGCCCATTACCACCCGAAGGCGCGCGTGCTGACGCGGGCCGGGGCCGTCTCGCGGCCCTGCTTCGTGGCGTCGTCCCAACGCCTGCTGCTGCCCGCTTTCGGCGCCTATGCCGGCGGCCTCGACGTGACCCATCCGGCGCTCGCGGCGCTGTTCCCCCGCGGCGGCCGGGTATTCATGCTCGGCCGTGAGCGGCTGTTCAGCTTCCCACTCGGCCAGGCGGAGCGCGCCGAACCGGCTCCGCCGCGCAGCGTTCAGCCGGAAGGTCTTCTTTTTTGACAAAAAGAAGCAAAAAGCTTCTGTAACTATGGGTGTATGCCGCGTGGGCCGCCGTCTTTACGGGCAAAGGTGTTCTGGTTCTCTTTTCCAAAAGAGAACCCTTCCTTGATCCCAGCCGAGCGCGGCCTGCGGGTGGTCGGCGACGTGCATGGCGACCTGCGCGCCTTCGCCTTCGCCGCCGACACCGAGCGCTTCGTGATCCAGCTTGGCGACCTCACCGATGGCGGCGCCGACAGCGCCGGCGCCCTACGCCTCGCCTTCTCGCTGATCGACGAGGGGCGCGGCTTGTTCATCCTCGGCAATCACGACCGCAAGCTCGGCCGCGCCCTCGGCAACCAGCCGGTCCGCATCGACGCCCCGCTGGCTCAGACGCTGGCCCAGCTCGACCCCGCGCTGCGCCGGCGGGCGCATGCCGAGATCGCGCGCGCGCCGGCGTGGCTCGCAGCCGGCCGGCGCTTCTTCGTGCATGGCGGCTTTCACACCGGCATGCTGGATCACGTGCCGCCGCCGCCGCTCGAGCGCGTCGACCACCTCCTGTCGCGCGCGCTGTTCGGCCAGACCACCGGCCGAACCCAGCGCGACGGTTTCCCCGAGCGCGTCATCGCCTGGGTCGACCACATCCCCTCCGGCCTGACGGTGTATTGCGGGCATGATCGCCGCAGCACCGACGGCCGACCGGTGGTGCGGCAGGGCACGCAAGGCGGCACGGCGGTGTTCGTCGACACCGGCGCGGGCAAGGGCGGGCACCTGTCCTGGATCGACCTCGACTGAGGACGAAAGAGGTTCTTTTTTATAAAAAAGAACCAAAAAACTTTCATCCGCGAAAAGGCGCTGCCTGAATGATAAAAATTTTTTGCTTCTTTTTTATAAAAAAGAAGGCCTTTCTTCTCTGATGCTGGTGGAATCCTGGCTGCGCGTCTTGCCCGAAGGCCTCTACTGCGAGCCCGGCGACTTCTTCATCGACCCCGTGACGCCGGTCGCCCGTGCGGTCATCACCCACGCCCATGCCGACCACGCCCGGCCGGACCACAGCCATGTCCTCGCGACCGCCGAGACGCTTGCCATCATGCGCGTCCGCATGGGCGACGATCGCGCCGGCGCGACCCAGCAGGTGCTGTCGCTTGGCGAGCAGTTGACGCTCGGGCAAATGCGGCTGCGCCTGGCGCCGGCCGGCCACGTGCTCGGCTCGGCGCAGGTGGTGATGGACCATCGCGGCAGCCGCGCCGTGGTCAGCGGCGATTACAAGCGACGGCCGGATCCGACCTGCGAGGGCTTCGAGCCGGTCTCCTGCGACGTCTTCGTCTCCGAGGCGACCTTCGGCCTGCCGGTGTTTCAGCACCCGCCGGCCGAGGCCGAGGTGCAGCGTTTGCTCGACAGCGTCGCTCTGTTCCCCGGCCGCACCCACGTCGTCGGCTGCTACGCGCTCGGCAAGTGCCAGCGGCTGATCCGGCTGCTGCGCGCCGCCGGCTGGGACCGGCCGATCTTCCTGCACGGCGCGCTCGCCCGCGTTTGCGAGGCCTATGAGGCGCTCGGCATCGCGCTGGGCCCGCTGCTGCCGGCGACGGTCGCGGACAAAGCCTCGCTGGTCGGCGCCATCGTGCTGGCGCCGACCAGCGCGATCGCCGACCGCTGGGCGCGGCGCCTCGCCGAGCCGGTGGTGTGCCTTGCCTCCGGCTGGATGCGGGTGCGCCAGCGCGCCCGGGCGCGCGGGATCGAGCTGCCGCTGGTGATCTCCGACCACGCCGACTGGCCTGAGCTGAACGACACGATCGACCAGGTGCAATGCGCCGAGGTGTGGGTCACGCATGGCAGCGAGGAGGCGCTGATCCACGCCGCCGGGCTGCGCGGGGTGCGCGGCCGGGCGCTCCGCCTCATCGGCTACGGCGAGGAGGATGCCGCCGAGGGCGTCGGCGGCGAGCAGGGCGGTGCGGCGGGAACTGGCGCCGGCGCGGCGCCATGATCGCCTTTGCCGAATTGCTGGACCGCCTGACGCTGAGCCCCGGCCGCCTCGCCAAGATCGCCCTGTTGCGGCGTTTCTTCGAGACCGAGACGGATCCGGACCGTGGCCTCGCGCTGGCGGCGCTGACCGGCGGCCTCGAGTTCCGCCTCGCCAAGCCCGGCATCATCCGCACCGTCGCCGAGAGCCGGGTCGATCCGGTGCTGTTCGGCTGGTCGCACGATTTCGTCGGCGACCTGGCCGAGACGGTGGCGCTGATCTGGCCGGCGCGCCCGACCAATCGGCCGGTGCCGCTGCTTGCCGACGTGATCGCCGACCTGGAGGCGACGGAGAAGGCGGAGCTGCCCGACCTCGTCGCCGGCTGGCTCGACGCGTCCGAGACGACCGTGCGCTACGCGATCCTCAAGCTGATCACCGGCGGCCTGCGGGTCGGCGCCTCGGCGCGGCTGGCCAAGACGGCGCTCGCCGAGCTCTCCGGCGGCAGGCTGGCGGCGGACGACGTCGAGGAGGTGTGGCACGGCTTGGCGCCGCCCTACGCGGGACTGTTCGCCTGGGTGGAGGGGCGCGGGCCGCGGCCGGATGCAGCCGGGGCGCCGATCTTTCGCCCGCCGATGCTGGCCCAGCCGCTGGAGGCGGCCGATCTCGCCGCACTCGACCCGGCCGCGTTCCGGGCCGAATGGAAGTGGGACGGCATCCGCATCCAGCTGGTCGCCGCCGCCGGCGGCCGCAAGCTGTTCTCGCGCGGCGCCGATGACATCTCCGCCGCGTTTCCCGAGCTCATCGAGGCGCTGGAGGCGCATCCCGACCTGCAGGTCGTGCTGGACGGCGAGCTCCTGGTCGAGCGCAATGGTGTTATCGCACCATTTGCCGACCTGCAGCAGCGGCTTAACCGCAAGCTGCCCGGCGCGAAGATGCGCAGCGAGTTTCCGGTGGCGGTGCGGCTCTACGACATCCTGTTCGATGGCGAGGAGGATCTCCGCCCGCTCGGCTTTGACCGCCGACGCGCGCGCCTCGAGGCGTGGTTCGCGCGCGTCAAGCCGCCGCTGATGTCGCTCTCGGCGCTGATCCCGTTCGCCACCATCGAGGAGCTTGGCGCCTTGCGCGACGGCGCGCGCGCCGCCTCGATCGAAGGATTGATGCTCAAGCGCGCCGAGAGCCCGTACCTGCCGGGCCGCCCGAAGGGCCTGTGGTGGAAGTGGAAGCGCAACCCGCTCTCCATCGACGCCGTGCTGATGTATGCGCAGCGCGGCTCCGGCAAGCGCTCCTCGTTCTACTCCGACTACACGTTCGGGCTATGGCGCGAGGACGGCGAACTGGTGCCGGTCGGCAAGGCCTATTCGGGCTACACCGACCAGGAGCTGGTCATCGTCGACCGCTGGATCCGCAACCACACCGTCGGACGCTTCGGGCCGGTGCGCGAGGTGGCGCGCGGCCTGGTCATGGAGCTGATCTTCGACGCCGCCCAGCTCAGCAGCCGTCACAAGTCCGGCGTCGCGCTGCGCTTTCCCCGCATCGCCCGCCTGCGTCCGGACAAGTCCGTCGAGGAGGCGGACAGGCTTGAGACGCTGATGGCCATGGTCGAGGGTCAGGAGGCGAGATAGGCAAGCGGTGCCTATAAACAGAGGAACAGTAACGTTTAGCCTTGCGGGCAAATCTGCCGGCCTCGCCGGTCCGGCAGGGCAACAGGAAGCAAAGGTTTTTTGCTCCTTTTTTTCAAAAAAAAGCTTTCTCTGCCGTCAGAACGACTGCTTCCACCGCCGTCAATGATGTCGGCCAAACCGTTCCGGCTGTGCTATAAGGGCCACGTCGGCTGGCAAAACCTCCGAGCGGCCTCGTCAAGCGGCGTGCCAATCCCCTACCAGCTTCGTTGTAGGCGGTGGGGTCCGCAGCCGTCCAAGGGAATACGCATGCCGTCCTGCCGTTCCGCCGCCTCGACACGCACGCTTCTCGTCGGCGATGCCGCCAGCCTAGCGATCGTCGGAGGCGCATTGGCGCTGATGCTGGTCGGCGCTGGCAATGCCCGGGCGCAGCCGGTCACCGGACTCTACGTGGGCGCCGCAGGCGGCGCCAACTTCCTGCAGGACGAGACGGTTCGCCTGTCCCCCGAGTTTCCCGCCGGCAAGGAGCGCTTCGACGTCGGCCTGACCGGTTTGGGCAGCGTCGGCTACGGCTTCGGCAACGGCTTTCGCGTCGAGCTCGAGGGCAACTACCGCTACAACGGCGTACAGCATTTTCTCACCGACGCCTTCGCCTCGAGCGCTGGCGGCGAGCAGCAGAATTACGGCGTCATGACCAACGTCCTGTTCGACTTGGACATCGGCAAGAACTGGATCTACCCGTATTTCGGCGCCGGCGCCGGCTACAGCTGGACGCGATGGGACCACGTGCAGGACGTCGCACCCGGCTTCGAGCAGACGGCGTCCGGCACCTACGGCAACTTCGCCTATCAGGGCATTTTCGGACTGTCGTTCCCGATCGGCTTCCTGCCAGGCCTGTCGGCCACGGCGGAATATCGCTTTTTGAGTGTGCAGGGCCCGGAGCAGTTCAACGCCGGCGCCGACGGCACGCAGGGCGCCTTCGGCCCGAAGCCGCAGGGTTTTGCCCGCGGCAATGCCGACGTCCTGACCGACTACAATCACTCGCTGCTGCTCGGGCTGCGCTACGAGCTCAATCCGGTCGCGCCGGTGCCCCCGGCCGCGGCGCCCGCGCCGGCCGCGGCGCCCGCGCCCGAGGCGGCCCGCACCTACCTGGTGTTCTTCGACTGGGACCGCGCCGACCTCACCGACCGCGCGCGCCAGATCATCGGCGAGGCCGCCGGCGCCAGCACCCGCGTGCAGACCACCCGCATCGAGGTCGATGGCTACACCGACCTGTCCGGCACCGCCGCCTACAACCAGCGTCTCTCGGTGCGCCGCGCCGACGCCGTCGAAGCCGAACTGGTGCGCGACGGCGTGCAGCGCGCCGAGATCTCCGTCCGGGGGTTTGGCGAGACCAGCCCGCTTGTGCCGACCGCGCAGGGCGTGCGCGAGCCGCAGAATCGCCGGGTCGAGATCATCCTGAAATAGCCACCATGTCGCTTGACCGCGCCTCGCAAGGTCGCCGGCAGCCGGATCTAGCGGATCGGTCGCGCTAGGACCCGGCGAGCGCGCCGCTTGCATAGACGCGCCACAAGCCGGCCAAGCCCGCGAGCGCGACGCCGCTCAGCATCCACGGTCCTGCGTGCCCGGCATCCTCGTCCGCCGCATGCGTCGCAGCGCGATAGATCCCGAAGGCGAAGCTCACCACGCCCAGCAGCAGCAGGATTAACGAGATCAATGGGGCGCCTCCGGGTCTGTCATCGCCGGGCGCGAGGAGCAGGATGCAGCCGGATGGTGGGCGCGACAGGGATTGAACCTGTGACCCCCGCCGTGTCAAGGCGATGCTCTCCCGCTGAGCTACGCGCCCATCCGGCCTTTTGCGTGCCGCCGTTCCTAGTGGCTCGCTCCAACTGGCGCAAGAGGTGCGGCCTGTCCCTGTCTCGGCGCCAGCGCGCTCGTCCGCACGCGGCAATGCACCGGCTCGGCGGACTTCGCCTGTTGAGACGACGCGGAGGGCTGCTGCACTGTCTGATGCCGCAACGCGTCAGCAGCCGCCGCCAACGAACAAACCGCAAAATATCGAAAGATAAAGAGTGAGGCATGAAAAAGATACGAGTTGTTAACCCATGTCGCGGCGCCTCGGTGTAGGCCAATGGCCGTCAAGGTCGTGGAGTTCTCCCGATGATCAGCTTCGCGTCCGAAGGGGTTGGCTGGTCTAGCCGGACGATCACCTGGAGCTTTAGCGCCACGGCTGATGCCGCTGGATCGTCTCCGATCACCGGTGCGCTCGATGCGGCCGAGCAGGCCACGGTTCGCCAGGCGGTTGCGCAATGGGCGAGCGTGTCCGGATTGACGCTGGTTGAGCTGCCCGCCGACAGCGCGGCGAGCGCCGACATCCGCATCGGCTTCGGCGCGCTCAGCGGCGCCGCGATCGGACCGCAGGCCAACAGCGATGGCGGTGGCGAGGTCGGCGAGACGGACTGGAGCTACGCCGACGGACATCTACAGCCCGGCGTCGTCATCCGCTTCGAGAACCCGGCGTTGCAGCCGCTTGTCGATGACGCCGGCACACTGACCTATGCCGGCACCCAGACCTCGCTCTACGAGGTTGCGCTGCACGAGCTCGGCCACGCGCTCGGGCTGGCCCATTCGGCGGACCCGTCAGCGGCGATGAACGAGGATCTAGGCCCGGCCAATGACGGCCTGGACGCGTCGGACATCGACGGCATCAACTGGCTGTATCCGGAAGCCAAGGCGGCCACGGCGCAGCCCGACCTGGCCGGCGGCTCCGGCCCCAACAGCCTCGCGGTGCCTGGTGGCGGCGCAGTCAGCTTGCCCGGCGCCACGCTCGAGAGCCTCGCCGCCACGCTGCTCGCGCCGTCGCTGGCCGGCACGACGCCGATCACCTGGGTTGAGCCCGGCCCGGCGGTTTCGCCGAGCACGCCCACCCTGCCGCCCGGTCAGCTTGGCCTGCTCGCGAGCGCGGCGAACGGCGCGGTGGCGCTGGGCGACGGCTATGTCGGCGTGGTCGCGCTCGACACGCCCGAGCCGGTCTCGCTCGCCGTGCTGGGCGGCAGCGCCGACGGGCAGGGCATCGTCGGCGGGCAGACCAACCTCGCGGTCAGCGCCGGCTTGGGTGGCGGCAGCCTGATCGGCGGCAACGGCAATGACAGCTTCCTCGCCGCAACCGGCGGCGATCCATGGCAGATCATCTTCGGCAGCGGACGCGACACCGTCGTGACCAGCGTCGGCGAGCCGGGCCTCGGTCATGCGGCGATCTTCCTCGGCGCCGGCGGCGCGCTGGTCGTCTCCGGCGGCCTCGACACCGTGGTCGGCGGCGGCGGCGCGGACACCGTGTTCTCGACCGGCGATGCTCTGGTCTACGGCGGTAGCGGCGCTCTCACGCTGGTCGAGCAGGCGGCGGCGACCATGGTGGGCGGCGCGGGCTCTGCCACCGTGTTCGGCGCCGCGGCGGATGGCGGTGTCGTCTATGGCGGCGCCGGCAGCACCGAGTTCGTCGGCGCCGCCGGGCGCGCAAGCGTCATCGGCGGCAGCGGCCCGCTCACCGTGTTCGCCGGCGCCGGCGGCGGCATGGTCGCGGCCGGGCAGGGTCCGGCCAAGATCTACGCCAGCGCCGGCATGCTGATCGAGGCGGGGCAGGGCGACAGCACCATCACCGGCGCCCCCGGCGTCCGTGTGAGCCTGGCCGGGGACGGCGCGGCCGAAGTGGCGCTCGGCGCCGGTTCGGAGACGATCGACGCCTCGGCCGCGAGCGGCAGCAACGCCCTGTTCGCCGGCGCCGGCGCCGACCTCGTGCTCGCCGGCGCAGGTCATGACACGATCTTCACCGGCAGCGGCGCCGCCACCCTCGTCGGCGGCAGTCACACCGTGTTCGACGTCGCCGCCGCCGCGTCGCCGGGCAACACCGTGATCGACGACTTCAACGCCGGCACCAACCGATTGCTGCTCGCGGGCTTCGGCGCCGACGCTGACGCCACGGCCACGCAGTCGGCCGTCCAGGGAGCAACGGGATTGACCCTGACGCTGCCGAACGGCAGCACGGTGCTGCTTGCCGGCTTGCACACCCTGGCCGCCACCACGCTGTTCGGCTAACCGCGTCGCCTGACCTCGCGTCCGCAAGCATAGCCAGAGGCTCGCGCCAAGACGTCTCAGATCCGTCGGCGTGAGCTTAGGCCCGTGAGTGTCGGGCCTCTGCAACGCCGGCGCGATCGGCCTCCAAGCGTCTGTCATCGATCCTTCATCAAACTGCAATAGAGAAGACCCGATCTCTGGCTAGTGTCCGGCCCGCCGGGCAGCCGCCGCAGCCATGGCCAGAGTTCTACCAGAGGGTCGTTAATGAGACGTAAACGTGTTGCCCCGGCCATCGCGGCCGTCGGGCTGTGCCTGGCCGGCGCCGTCGCGGCGCAGGCCGAGGCGATCACCGGCGCCGGCTCCAGCTTCGCCGCGCCAATCTACGGCAAGTGGGCCGAGGCCGCCGTCGGCAGCACCGGCATCACGCTGAACTACCAGTCGATCGGCTCGGGCGCCGGACAGACCCAGATCATCAACCGCACGGTGGATTTCGGCGCCTCCGACGCGCCGGTCAGCGCTGATCGCGTCTCCACCAACCACCTGGTGCAGTTCCCCACCGCCATGGGTGCGGTCGACCTGATCGTGAACATCCCCGGCATCAGCGTCGACCAGCTCAAGCTCGACGGCCCGACCCTCGCGGCGATCTATCTCGGCGACGTCTTCAAGTGGAACGATCCCAAGATCGCCGCCCTCAACCCCGGCGTCACCCTGCCGTCGATCGCCATCGCCCCGGTCTATCGCGCCGACGGCTCCGGCACGACCTACGTGTTCACCGACTACCTCGCCAAGGTCAGCGCGGGCTTCAAGACCCGCGTGGGCTCGGCGACCTCCGTCAAATGGCCGGCCGGCTCGGGCGCCAAGGGCAGCGAGGGCGTGTCGGGCACGGTGCGGAACATCCGCGGCGGCATCGGCTACGTCGAGAGCGCCTATGCCAGCCGCAACCGCCTTGTCACCGTCCAGCTCAAGTCGCATGACGGCGCCTTCCTCCATGCGAGCCTCGACAGCTTCGCCGCCGCCGCCGCCGCCGCGGACTGGACCCACGCCACCAACTTCGCCGTCGACCTCAACGACGAGCCCGGCGCGACCAGCTGGCCGATCGTCTCGGCGACCTTCGTGCTGCTGCCCACCAACCCGACGGACACGGCAAGGTCCGCCGCGGTGCTGAAGTTCTTCGACTGGGCCTATGCCAGCGGCGACCCGGTCGCCCACGACCTGCAATACGTGCCGCTGCCCGCCGGCGTGAAGGCCGCCGTGCGTGACGTCTGGCGTGCCCAGGTGCACGGCCCGGGCGGCGCCGCAGTCTACAAGTAGCACCGGTGTCGGTCACCACGCTCCACGCCCCTGGCTCGGCCGCCGGATACGCCGGCGCCGACAGGGCGTTCGCGCTGCTCGCCCGGCTGTGCGGCCTGTTCGTGCTGGTGCTGCTCGGCGCCATCATCCTGATGCTGTTCCTCGGCGGCCTGCCGGCGTTCCGCCATTTCGGGCTGGGCTTCCTGGTCTCCACCGACTGGGACCCCGTGCAGATGATCTACGGCGCCGCGGTGCCGGTGTTCGGCACCATCACCACCGGCGTGGTGGCGCTGCTCGTCGCCGTGCCGCTCGCCTTCGGGGTCGCCTACACGCTGGCCGAGCTCGCCCCGGCCTGGCTGCGTCAGCCGGTCGGCATCGCCATCGAGCTGCTCGCCGCCGTCCCCTCGATCATCTACGGCATGTGGGGCTTCTTCGTCATCGTGCCGATCATGGGCCAGACGGTCGAGCCGTGGCTTACCGACCATCTGGGCGACGCGCCGGTCATCGGCGCGCTGTTCCAGGGCGCGCCGTTCGGCACCGGCATCCTCACCGCCGCCCTCGTGCTCGCCGTGATGATCATCCCGTTCATCGCCGCGACGATGCGCGACGTGTTCGCAACCGTGCCGCCGATGCTGAAGGAGAGCGCCTACGGGCTGGGCTGCACGAGCTGGGAGGTGATGCGCTCGATCACGCTGCCCTATACCCGCAGCTCGGTCGTCGGCGGCATCATGCTCGGGCTCGGGCGGGCGCTCGGCGAGACCATGGCGGTCACCTTCGTGATCGGCAACACCAACCGCCTGCCGACCAACCTGTTCGGCGCCGGCAACACCATCGCCTCGCTGGTCGCGCTCGAGTTCCCCGAGAGCCAGGCCGGGTCGCTGGCGATGTCCTCGCTGCTGGCGCTCGGCTTCATCCTGTTCGTGATCTCGTTCGTCGTGCTCGCCATCTCCCGGCTGATGCTGCGGCCGCGCGCCAGGATCAGCCCGGGCGCCAAGCGGGCGACGCCGTGAGCGCCACCGTGACCGCCACCTTCGAGCGGCGCGACCTCGCCGTCAGCCAGCGCCTCGGCCGCCGCCGCCGCACCGCGAGCCGGGCGGTCACGGCGCTGTGCTGGGCCGCGACCGCGCTGGCGCTGCTGCTGCTCGCCTCCATCCTCACCACGCTCCTCGTGCGCGGCGCCGCCGGACTGTCGCTGCACATGCTGACGACCAGCACTCGCGCTCCGGGCAGCAATGGCGGCCTGCTCAACGCCGTCGTCGGCAGCCTGATCCAGACCGCCATCGGCACCGCCCTCGGCACGCCGATCGGGCTGATGGTCGGCACCTACCTCGCCGAGTATGCGCGCGGCTCCGCCCTCGGCAACGCGGTCCGCTTCGTCTCCGAC
>CAXUCZ010000050.1:0-7318 GCA_964249675.1 uncultured Acetobacteraceae bacterium
CACGATGCACCTCAAGAAGACCATGGCCCTACCGACGCTGCGCGCCGTGCTCAGCCTGAAGATGGGCTCGACCGTGGCCCGCGAAATCCGCCGTCATACGTCGGACCCGCGCGTCGCCCAGATGCTCGACCATTTCGTCCAGTATGTCGGCTCGTCGCCCTATGGCTCGCCCGCCGTGCTGTGCTCGATCGGGCACATGCAGACCTCCGAGGGCATCTGGTATCCGATGGGCGGCACCCGCGCCGTCCCCGTCGCGCTGGAGCAGCTCGCCGAGGAGCTCGGCGTCGTCCTGCGCCCCTCGACCGAGGTCACCCGCATCACCACCGAGGCTGGCCGCGCCACCGGCGTCGTCACCGCTGCCGGCGAGCAGGTCGCCTGCTCGGCCGTGATCTCGAACATGGACGCCGTGCGCACCTACCGCGAACTCGTCGGCGGCGCGCCGGAGAAGAGCTTCGGCCGGCGCTGGAACAGCCGCAAGCCGGCCTGCTCGGGCGTCGTGCTCTATCTCGGCCTCGACCGCGCCTATGATCACCTCGCCCATCACGACTTCGTCTTCTCGCGCGACCCGGAGGAGGAGTTCGACTGGATCTACGGCCGCGGCGAGCCGGCGCCCGACCCCACCTGCTACATCGCCGCCACCACCCGCACCGACCCGAAAACGGCGCCGCCCGGCGGCGAGGCGCTCTACGTCCTCGTCCACACGCCTTACCTGCGCCCGCATCACGACTGGTCGAAGATGCTGCCGGCCTATCGCCAGGTGATCCTCGACAAGCTCAAGCGCACGGCCAACATGCCCGATCTCGAGGAGCGCATCGTCTTCGAGCGTATCCTGACGCCGCAGGACATCCACGATCGCTACCATGTGCTGGACGGTGCGATCTACGGCCTGGCCAGCCACGGCCGCTTCTTCGGCGCCTTCAAGCCCGGCAACCGCTCGCGCGACCTTCCGGGCCTGTATCTCGCCGGCGGTGCCGCCCATCCCGGCCCCGGCATGCCGATGGTGATGATGTCCGGCTGGATCGCCGCCAACGAGCTGGACCGCGACCTGTCCAGCAACACGCCGCAGGAGGCGCGCCGCTCTGCCTGACACGGCGGGGCCATTCCCCCCCTTGGCGCCGGCGGTCGACGATCCGCTGGCGACCCGATCGGCCGTCAGCCTGCGTCTGTTCAACCTCTATCTGACCTGGCTGTTCTACCGCCGGTTCGACGCCGTGCGGGTCTCGCTCGGCGGCCTGCCGCGCCCGCCGCTTGGCCGACCGGTGGTGGTATTCACCAACCATCCCTCCTGGTGGGATCCGGTGCTGCTCTTGCTGCTCAGCGACCGGCTGCTGCCGCAGACGCGCGGCTTCGGGCCGATGGACGCGTCCGCCCTCGCCCGCTACGGCCTGCTGCGCCGGATGGGCATTTTCGGCATCGACCCCAGCACCCGCCGCGGCGCCGCCGATTTCCTGCGCATCAGCCTCGGCACCCTGCAGGCCAACGCGGATGCCGCCCTGTGGGTCACCGCGGAGGGCCAGTTCACCGACCCGCGCTGCCGCCCGATCCGGCTGCGTTCCGGCATCGCCCACCTGGCGCGCCGGCTGCCGCAGGCGGTATTCATTCCGCTCGCCCTTGAGTACAGCTTCTGGAACGAGGCGCGGCCGGAAGCGCTGGCCCGCTTCGGCGAGCCGATCGAGGGCGGCGGCGGCTCGGTCGCCGAGTGGACGGACAGGCTGGAGGCCGCACTGCACCGCACGATGGACGTCCTGGCGACCGAGAGCACCACCCGCGATCCGGCGCTGTTCCACACCCTGCTCGGCGGGCTGCGCGGGCTGGGCGGCATCTACGACCTCATCCGCCGCCTGCAAGCCTTGGCCGCAGGCCGGCGGTTTGACCCAAGCCATGAGCAGCACAGCAAGTAAGGCCAGGGGCTTTGCCCCTGGAGCCCACCGTCATGCGCCTGCGCGCTTCGCACAACGGCCCGAAGCCTTTGGCAACCATTTAACGGGGTCTGGGGCCGCCGGCCCCAGCGGGTCGAGGGCAGAGCCCTCGCCTTGACTTACTTCCTACTGATCCTGTCCCTAGGCCCCTTCGCCCTGGCGCTGGTCAACCTCCGCCTCTACCGCACCCCCCAGCCCGCGGCCGGCGAGCCCGCCATCTCGGTGCTGATCCCGGCCCGCAACGAGGCCGGCAACATCGCCGACGCCGTCGCCGCCATCCTGGCCAGTCGCGGCGTCACGCTCGAACTCGTCGTGCTCGACGACCACTCCACCGACGCCACGCCGCAGATCCTCGCCGCCATTGCCGACCCGCGCCTGCAAGTCGCCACCGGCGCCCCGCTGCCGCCCGGCTGGTCCGGCAAGCAGCACGCCTGCGCCGGCCTCGCCCGCCTCGCCCGCCACGAGCTGATGGTGTTCGTCGACGCCGACGTCCGCCTCGCCCCGGACGCGCTCGCCCGCATGGCCGGCTTCATGCAGCGCCACGACCTGGGCCTCGCCTCCGGCTTTCCGCGCCAGATCACGCGGAGCTGGTCCGAGCGGCTGCTGCTGCCGCTGATCCACTTCCTGCTGCTCGGCTTTCTGCCGATGGCGATGATGCAGCGCTCGCCGGCGCCGGGCCTGGGGGCCGGCTGCGGCCAGCTCTTCATCGCCCGGCGCGACGCCTACCGGCGCGCCGGCGGCCACTCGGCGATCCGCGCCTCGCTGCATGACGGGCTGACCCTGCCGCGCGCCTTCCGCCAGGCCGGCAGCATGACCGGCCTGTTCGACGCCAGCCGGTTCGCCACCTGCCGGATGTATCACGACGCCGGGCAGGTCTGGGAAGGCCTGACCAAGAACGCGACCGAGGGCATGGCGACCCTGCGCGCCCTGCCGGTCTGGACGCTGATCCTGTTCGGCGGCCAGGTCCTGCCCGTGATGCTGCTCGTGCTGCGCCCGACCGTGCCGGTGGCGCTCGCCGCGGCGGCGTCGGTCGGGCTGCGGCTGATCCTCGCAGTCCGCTTCCGCCAGCCGTTCGCCTCCGCCCTGCTGCACCCGTTCGGCATCATGGCGCTGCTGGTGGTGCAGTGGTCCGCGCTGCTGCGCGCCGCCCGCGGCCGCCCGGCAACCTGGCGCGGCCGCGCCTATCCCGCGCGTCCTTGAGGCGCCGCCCCCTTGTCGCCGCCCTGCTGCTGATGGCCGCCGCGCCGCCGGCCGCCTCCCCGGCAACTGGCTCACCAACGACGAGCGTCACCGTCATCGTCCAGGGCGTGCGCAGCGCCGGCGGCCACGTGCTGGTCGCAATCTGCCCGCGCGCGACGTTCCTGATGCCGCACTGTGCCTACAAGGGCCGCGCACCGTCGCATGTCGGCGACGTGCAGGTCAGCGTATCCGGCATCCCGCCCGGGATCTACGCCGCCCAGGCCTATCAGGACGAGACGGATGCCGGGCACGTCCGCCGCACCCTGCTCGGCGTTCCCAAGGACGGCCTCGGCTTTTCCAACAACGCCAGGATGATCTTCGGGCCGCCGCGCTTCGACGACGCCGCCTTCACCGTCGGCCCGAACGGTGCCTTGATCCGATTGCGGCTTCGATACTACTGAAAGGGTCTTCTTTTTTGAAAAAAAGAAGCAAAAAACTTCTGCCCGATAGTCGGCCCTAACGGAAAAAGCTTTTTGGTCCTTTTTTCAAAAAAGGACCACTTGCCTTCCGCTCTGCCCGCCAGCACTGACCTAGCGCAGAGACGTGAATGATCAATGGATTTGAAAGGCTTCGCCTTTGATGGGGTCCAGGGGCAAAGCCCCTGGCCTTCACTCCGCCGCCTCGTCCTCCTCGGCGATCTCGACCGTGCCGAGCTGCAGCAGCCCTTCGGTCATCTCCTCGGTCGGCGCCTCCATGCTCTTCAGCTTGCGTCCGACGACGCGGGTGCGTTGGCGCGCATCCTCGATCGTCCGGCTCATCGTGCCGGCGTTCTTGGCGAGCTTCTCGAGCACGCCGTCCATCTTGAGCATCTCTGACTTGGTCGCGCCGAGCAGGCGGCCGATCTGCTCCGACTTCTCCTCCAGCGCCAGCGTGATGTAGCCGAGGTTGATCGTGCGCAGCATCGCCGGCAGCAGCGCCGGCCCCATCACCATCACCCGATGCTGCCGGCCGAGCTCGTCGATCAGCCCCGGCAGCCGCGCCGCCTCGGCGTAGAGCCCGTCGGTCGGCAGGTACATCACCGCGAAGTCGACCGTCCTGGGCGGCACGATGTACTTGCTCGAGATCTTGCGCGCCTCGTCGCGAAATCGCGTCTCCAGCGCCCGCCGCGCCGTCCGCTCCGCCTCGCCGTCGCCGATCTCGGCGGCGTTCACCAGCCGCTCGTAATCCTCGGTCGGGAACTTGGCGTCGATCGCCAGCAGCCGCGCCGCCTCGCCGCGCGCCGGCATCCGCACGGCGAACTCCACCACCTCGCCGCTATCCTCCGACAGCCGGACGTTGGCCGTGTAGCCGCCGGCCGGCAGCGCGTCGTCGAGCAGCGCCCGCAGCTGCGTCTCGCCCCAGCCGCCGCGGCTCTTCACGTTGGAGAAGATGCGCTTCAGGTCGCCGATCTGCGCGGTCACCGCTTGAACGTCGCCCATCGCCTTCTGCACCGCGCCGAACTGCTCGATCACCCGCTGAAAGCTGGTCGTCATCTGCTTCTCGACCGCGGCGTGCAGCTGCTCGTTCACGCTCTTCTGGATCTCCGCCAGCCGGGTCGCATTCTGCTCCGCCATCTCGCGCAGCTTGGCCTCCAGCAGCACCCGGCCGTCGCCCGCCTCGCGCGCCATCCGGGTGGTGAGGTCGCCGACCCGCTGCTCGAACTCGGAGCGCAACGTCCCGAGCCGGCCCGCCAGCCCCCGCTCGGTCTCGGCCAGCAGCGCCCGGATCGTCTCGGTGCCGCCCTGCTGGCCGGCCACCGTCTGCTCGCCCAGCAGCCGCAGACGCTGTAGCGCCTCCCCCTGCTCCGCCGGACGGCGCGCCAGCAGCAGCAGCGACGCCAGCGCCGCAACGCAGGCGGCGATCACGCCCACGACAGCCAGCCATTCGTTCAAGCCCGTGCATCCCCCCGCCTCGGCGCCTCGTTTGCCGCAGCACGATGCCCCATACCACCCTGGCTCCGCTCGCACACGATCAGCCCACGCTCAGTCGGACGCTGCTGCTGACGCTGTGCTGCTGCTGCGGCCTGGCGGTCGCCAACATCTACTATAACCAACCGATGCTGAGCCTGATCTCGGCCGAGCTGCACGTCTCGGGCGCCGCCATCGCCGCCGGCACCCAGGCCGGCTACGCGCTCGGCCTGCTCGTCCTGGTGCCGCTCGGCGACCGGCTCGAGCGCCGCCGCATGCTGCTCTGGCAGCATGGCTTCCTTGTCCTCGCGCTGGCCGCCGCCGCCCTTGCGCCCGGCGGCATCACGCTGGTCGCCGCCTCGATCGCGATCGGCTTTACGGCGACGACGGCCCAGCTGCTGATCCCGCTCGCCGCCGCCCTGGCGGAGCCGGCCGAACGCGGCCGCGTCGTCGGCAGCATGATGGGCGGCGTGCTCGCCGGCATCCTGCTCGCCCGCACGCTGAGCGGCCTGGTCGCCGCGGCGGCCGGTTGGCGGGCGATGTTCTGGCTCGGCGCCGGATTGGCCGCGCTGATGGCCGGCGTGCTGGCCCGTCGCCTGCCGCGCCTCGCGCCCACCTCGTCGCTGAGCTTTCCTGCCTTGATGCAGAGCCTCGTCGTGATCTATGCCGGCCAGCCCTCCCTGCGCCGTGCCGCGCTGACCCAGGCCTGCCTGTTCGCCGGCTTCTCCGCGTTCTGGTCGATCCTGGCCCTGCACCTGGCCGCAGCGCCGCCGCATCTGGGTGCGGCCGCGGCCGGGCTGTTCGGCCTCGTCGGCCTGGCCGGCGTCGCCGCCGCGCCGATCGCTGGCCGCCTGTCGGATCGCTACGGGCTGCCGGCGGTCGGCCGCATCGGCATCCTCGCCGCCATCGCCGCCTTCGCCCTGCTGCTGGTCGCGCCCGGCCTGCTCTGGCTCGGCGTCGGCGTGGTGCTGATGGATGCCGGGGTGCAGACCGCGATGGTCTCGAACCAGACGACCGTCCTGTCGCTCGGCGAAGGCGAGGCCAGCCGGCTCAACACGCTCTACGTGGTCACCATGTTCGTCGGCGGCGCGATTGGCTCGGCGCTCGGCGGGGTCGCCTGGGCGTGGGCCGGGTGGCCGGGGGTGATGACGCTCGCCGTCGGCTTTGGGGTGCTGGCGCTGCTCATTCATTCGGCAAGGAAGCGCCTTCTTTTTTGAAAAAAAGAAGCAAAAAACTTTTGCCCGTAAGCGCCGAACCGAATCGGGGAAAGTTTTTTGGTCCTTTTTTTCAAAAAAGGACGACTTGCCTTACGCGTTCAGTCTGAACATCAGTGCCGATCGCTCGGTCACCATGTAGGCCTCGCCGATCTCGAACGAGGCCTCGCGCATCTCCTCCTCGACGCCGGTATCGAACAGCAGCGTCCAATGCATCCCGTCGGTGCATTCCGGCAGCATGAACGGCACCGCCCGATGATCGGCGTTGAGGATCAGCAGCAGCGTGACGTCGCCGCCGCGGCGCTTGATCCCTGTCGCCTGCGCGCGGCCATCCATCAGCATGCCGAAGCAGCGCTGCTCGACGTCGTTCCAGTTGGTGAGCTCCATGCCCCGCCCGTCCGGCGCGATCCAGGTGACATCGCGCGAACCGACGGTCTCGATGTAGTCGCCGGTCATGAAGCGGCTGCGGCGAAGCAGCGGATAGTCGCGCCGCAGGCGCGTCAGCATGGCCACGAAGGCGGTCAGCCGGCGCTGCGCCGAGCTGCCCGTCCAGTCCACCCAGCTGACCTCGTTGTCCTGGCAATAGGCGTTGTTGTTGCCGAGCTGGGTGCGGCCGAGCTCGTCGCCGGCAAGCAGCATCGGCGTGCCCTGCGAGAGCAGCAGCGTGGCCAGCATGTTGCGCGCCTGCCGCTCGCGCAGCGCCCGCACCTTGCGATCATCCGTCGGCCCCTCCACCCCCTGGTTCCAGCTGTGGTTGTTGTCGGTGCCGTCGCGGTTGTCCTCGCCGTTCGCCTCATTGTGCTTGGCCGAGTAGGAGACGACGTCGTCAAGCGTGAAGCCGTCATGCGCGGTGACGAAGTTGACCGAGGCCCAGGGCTTGCGGCCGCGTCGGTTGTAGATGTCGGCCGAGGCGCACAGCCGCCGCGCCAGCTCGCTCGCCGGCGCTTCGCCCTTCCAGAAGCCCCTGACGGTGTCGCGATACTTGTGGGTCCACGCGGGCCAGCGGGGGGGGAAGGGGCCGAGCTGATAGCGGCCGGGCCCGACGGCCCAGGGCGCGGCG
>CAXUCZ010000050.1:7328-12550 GCA_964249675.1 uncultured Acetobacteraceae bacterium
ACCCAGTAGCGCAGGCTGTCGGTCACCATCTGCAGCACCCGCGGGTTGCTCATGTCGAGCGTGTTGCCGCAGCCGGTGTCGTTCACGTAGTAGCGCTTGTCGTCGGCGCGCAGCCGATAATACGAGTAGTTGTCGATGCCGCGAAACGACAGCGTTGCGCCGCGCTCGTTGCCCTCGGCGGTGTGGTTGTAGACGACGTCGAGAATGACCTCGAGGCCGGCGTCGTGCAGCCGCGCGACCATCTCCTTGAACTCGGAGAACGCGAAATCCGGCACCCGGGCATAGCGCGGGTCGGGCGCGAAGAAGCCGATCGTGTTGTAGCCCCAGAAATTGGTCAGCCCGCGCTCGACGAGGAAGTCGTCGTTGATGAAGGTGTGGATCGGCAGCAGCTCGACGGAGGTGACGCCGAGGCTGCGGATGTGGCTGACCACGTCGCGCGTCGCCATCCCGGCATAGGTGCCGCGCAGCTCGGCCGGCACGCCAGGATGACGCATGGTGTAGCCGCGCACATGCGCCTCGTAGACGATCATGCGCTCCCACGGCACCCCCGGCGCGACCTCGCGCCCCCAGGTGAAGGCCGGGTCGATGACGCGGCATTTCGGCATGAAGGCGGCGCTGTCGCAGGTGTCGAAGCTGAGGTCGTCGCCGTCCATCTTGTAGCCGTGCACCTCGGGACCCCAGCGCAGCGCGCCGACATGCGACTTGGCATACGGGTCGAGCAGCAGCTTGTTGGGGTTGAAGCGATGGCCGGCGCGCGGCTCGAACGGGCCGTGCACGCGGTAGGCGTAGATCGTGCCCGGCCGCGCGTCGTGCACGTAGCCATGCCAGACCTCGTCGGTGTATTCCGGCAGCTCGATGCGCTCGAGCTCGCGCTCGCCGCGATCGTCGAACAGGCACAGCTCGACCCGGGTCGCATGCGCCGAGAACAGCGCGAAGTTGACGCCAAGCCCGTCCCAGGTCGCGCCCAGAGGATGCGGCAGCCCTTCGGACAGGCGCGAGGATCTCCTCACCAGGGGGGACGGCTCCACACGCTCTCTACGGTCCTGCATGCGCGCCAGGGTCGCCGCAACGCCCAGCCGACGCAAGCTCGGGCAGCAGCGGCAGCAGCGTGCTCAGGTCGCGTCCGGCCATGCAGCATAGGTAGTATCGCGCGTGCCCGCCTTGCCCGCCCTGCTCGCGTTGATCGCGTTGATCACGTTGATCAATCTGGGGCATGCCGTGCTCGTCGAGCGGCAGCGCGGCGAGCCCCAGCTCGCCATAAACGGTCAGCAGCGCGACGCCGGCGCGCCAGACCGCCGCCGAGCGGCCCTCCTGCGCGGCGAGGTCGCGCAGCCGCCAGATCGCCGAGACGCGGTCAGCGGCCGTGCCGGCCGGGTCGCCGAGGGCTAGCAGCACCCCGCCGGCACGGCGGAACGGCACCCCGGCCTGCGCCTGCTCGCCGAGCACCAGACCGTCGGCGGTCGCCGGCGGCAGCCCGCCAAGCTCGGCGTAGCGGCACTGCTCCTCGACGGTCCAGGGCAGAAAGCGCACCCGGCCCGGATGCATTAGCCGCCACAGCCCGACCAGGCCGAACGCCACGGTCAGCGCGACGGTGGCCCGCACCGAGTTCGGCACCGAGGAGGACAGCACGATCTGCCACCAGCTGGTATGCGCCAGCAGACGCACATGCGGCTCGAAGGCGGCCAGCCACAGCACCGAGGCGAGCAGCGCGGCGAACGGCACCACGGTGCCGGCATGCAGCGGCCGGCTTAACAGCCGAGCCCGGCGATAGTAACGATGCCGGAACGGCGCCAGCAGCACCGCGGCGAACACCAGGGCAACGACGATCGGCGGCGGGTTGTCGGCGATCGTCTCGACCGCCGCGGCGACCAGCAGCAGAACGATCGTCGCGATCCAGGCGAGCGTCACCCGCTGCGCCAGCCCGATCGCCAGCACCATCAGCGCCGCGCCGATCAGCGAGGGCACGTATTGCGACGCCAAGGTGACGTAGCTGGCCTTGATCCAGGGAATGTCGGTGTCCTGGTCGACAAGCCCGAGCATCAGCAGCATGGCGCCGCATAGCATGACGATGCCGATCGCCGCCGCGGCGGCGAAATCGGGCTCGCTCCAGCGCCGCAGCGCGGCGACGCGCCGTCCCGCCGTTGCCCCGGCTTCGGCTGCGCGGCCGCCGACTAGGCTGCGGCCGCGCAGCAGCAGTTCGTTGGCCGAGAACAGCCCGCCGGCAACAAAGAGCGGGATGACGTAGTAGAGCAGGCGGAACACCGCAATCGCGCCGAGCGCCTCGGCCGGCGGCAGGTAGGGCGCCAGCCCCAGCAGCATCGCGCTGTCGAACACGCCCAGGCCGCCGGGCAGGCTCGCCGCCAGCCCCGCCGTGTAGGAGGCCAGGTAGATCGCCAGGAACCTGACGAACGACAGCCCCGGGCCATAGAGATGCGCGCCCTGCGGCAGCAGGGCGAAGAAGATCGCCGCCGTAACCGCGACGTCGACCGTCGCCAGCAGCGCCTGCGCCGCCGCCATCCGCCAGCCCGGCAGCATGACGACATGGCCGCGCACCCGCACGCTGCCGAACAGCGCCGACCAGGCGACGTAGGCGGCCACCACGAGCCAGGCCGCGGCCCCCGCAAGGTGCAGCAGCCAGAACGGCAGCGCCCCGCCGAGCAGCGGCAGCGCCCCGGGCTCCCACAGCAGGATGGCGCCGGCCAGCACCAGCCCGCCAAGCCCGTAAGTGAGGCTGCAGAACCCCACCACCTTGCCGATCTGCAGCGGCGTCAGCCCCCAGCTCGCATACAGCCGGTAGCGCACCGCCGCCCCCGAGACCGCCGCGAAGCCCAGGTTGTGAGCAAGCGCGTAGGCGCAGAACGAGGCGAAGGCGGTGCGCCGGACGCTGACGCGACGACCGGCATAGATCGTCGCCAGCCGGTCGTAGAAGGTCAGCACCGCATAGGCCGCAACCGTCCAGCAGGCGGCAGCCACCAAGGCATGGCGCGGGATCGCGTGCAGCGCCCGGCTGACGTCGCGCAGGCTGAGATGACGCACCTCGTGCTGCACCACCCAGATCGCGCCGACGAGCAGCGCCACGCCGAGCGCGGCCGGCGCATGCCGCAGCCACCGCCACCTCGCATCCATTCCGGGCGCTGCAGCCATGGTCCTCTGTCAGTCCGCCGCGACGCTCGATGCTCTGGCCCGAACCTCGGCGACGAGGCGGCCGGCCAGCGCCGCCTCGATCAATGCCACGGTCTCGTCGCGGCCATAGAGCGCGATGAAGCCGCCGAAGCGCGGCCCCTCCGTCTGCCCGAGCAGGACTTGATAGAGGCAGGTGAACCAGTCGCGCAGCACCGCGAACGGATGCCGCTTGCCGACCGCGTAGACCGCCGTCTGCAGGCTTTCCGCGTCGAGCCCGTCCGGCAGCCCGGCGAGCGTGTCGCGCAGATCGGCCAGGGCCGCCCGCTCGAGCTCGCTCGGCGCCCGATACGCCTTGGCCGGACGTACGACGTCGACATAGTAGGCGATCGCATGGTCGAGCAGGCGGGCGAGAAACGGGTCGCGCTCCGGGCTCACACCCGGCACGTAGCGCTGCAGGAAGCCCCACAGCGTCGCCGGCGTCTCGGCGTTCGCCACCGAGGCGAGGTTGAGCAGCATGCCGAACGGGATCGGGCTCGCGACCGGCACGCCGAGGCGATGCGCACCGAGCACATGCCAGGCCGGGTTGGCCGCCGCCTCGGCCGGGCCCTGGCCGGCCAGCGCGCTCGCGTTGGCGACGATGTCGTCGACGGCGCGCGGGATCACGTCAAAATGCAGCCGCTTGGCCCGCTGCGGCTGATTATACATGAACTGCGACAGGCTCTCCGCCGGCGCATAGTGCAGCCAGTCGTCAACGGTCAGCCCGTTGCCCTTGGACTTGCTGATCTTCTTGCCCGAAGCGTCGAGGAACAGCTCGTAGGTGAAGCCGAGCGGCGGCGCCCCGCCCAGGATCCTGCAGATCTTGCCGCTCAGCTTGACGCTGTCGATCAGGTCCTTGCCCGACATCTCATAGTCGACGCCGAGCGCGAACCAGCGCATCGCCCAGTCCGCCTTCCACTGGCACTTCGCCCGGCCGCCGGTAACCGACGTCTCGAAGCGTTCACCCTCCTCGTCGCGCCAGACCACCGTGCCGGCGGCCGCATCGACGCCCTCGATCGGCACCTGCATGACGACGCCGGTGCGCGGATGGATCGGCAGGATCGGCGAGTAGGTCGCGCGCCGGTCGGGCCCCAGCGTCGGCGCCACCGCGGCGATGATCTCGTCATGCGCCTCCAGAACCCGGCGCAGCGCCGTGTCGAAGCGGCCCGAGACGTAGTAGTCGGTGGCGGAGGCGAACTCGTAATCGAAGCCGAAGCGGTCGAGAAAGCGTCGCAGCTCGGCGTTGTTGTGCGCCGCGTAGCTCGCATGGGTGCCGAACGGGTCGGGAATCCGGCTCAGCGGCTGGCCGACGAAGCTGGCCAGGCGCTCGCGGTCCGGCACGTTGTCCGGAACCCGGCGCAGCCCGTCCATGTCGTCGCTAAACGCGAGCAGGGTGGTCGGCTGCCCGGTCAGCGCCTCGTAGGCGCGCCGCACCCAGCTGGTGCGCGCCACCTCGCCGAACGTGCCGATATGCGGCAGTCCGGACGGGCCGTAGCCGGTCTCGAACAGCACCCTCGGCTTCTCGCGCAGGCTCGCCTGAGCTGCGAGCTTCTGCGCCTCCTCGAAGGGCCAGGCGCGTGGCAGCGGGTCGTCCGGGTTCAGCATCGCCCGGACGCTAGCGCAGGCAAGGCCACAGCGTAAGACAAGCAAGGCTGGGTGGAGCGCGCCGCTCCCCCCAGACCCCCCGGCATATATTTGTTGCAGGGGGGTCTGGGGGGAACGGCTCGTTTCCCCCAGTCTTTCTGTGTGCTCGATCACCACCCAAGCGTCGTCGCCGGCTACGGCCACGCCAGCATCCTGACCGGCGACGGCGAGCTCGTCAGCGAGAGCGCGTCCGCCGCCGCGGCGAGGCTGCGCGAACTGCCGCCGCCGATGCTGGTGCACGCGCCGGCGACCTGGCGCCGGCTTGGCCAACGCCCCGCCCCCGCGCTCGACCTGCTGGAGCTGTTCGCCTTCGTGCTGCCCGCCCGCCCGGTCGCGCCGACGCCGCGCGGCCTCGCCTTGGCGCTCGACCTCGCGCCGCCCTCGAGCCAGGACGCCGCCGCTGCCCTGCTGCCGGAGCT
>CAXUCZ010000051.1:0-12528 GCA_964249675.1 uncultured Acetobacteraceae bacterium
CACCATGTCGGCGTCGTCAGCCGTCGGCGTCGGGGCATAGCCCAAGGGCGCGAGCACGTCGGCCATGCGGGCGCTGTCGTACACGTTCATCTGGCAGCCCCAGGTGATGACGTGCAGGCGCTTCGGCATAACGATTGGCTCCGCTTGCCGAGGCTTATCCCGACGTCCGTTCAGGAGGGACGTTGCGGGCGCGTCGTCAAGACCCGCACGCTCGAGCCGGGGGGAGCCGCCTGGCGGGTAGTCGCAAGACCGGATGTTCAAGCCGGCCGGAATCCGGCGATGGTCGGCGTGCTCGACTCCAGTGCCGTGGTCCCCGTGCGGTGCCGGCCGCGAGTGTCCGGAGTGCGGCGGTCCGGAGTCAAGCGAAAGCGGTGGCCAGCGCGCAGTCGGGGATGGTGGCGGCCGAGCCGGCGGATGACGGGCGCGCCGACCTGCATGAGGGCGGGCAGGGGATCACCGTGGCCGGCCGGTTCTGGCGCAGGGACGCGGCGCCCTCGGCGACCGCGGCGTGGCAGGCGGCGGCGAGCGCCTTGCGGTCCTCGAACGCCGCCGGCTCCAGCGGCGCGTGCAGCAGCAAGGTCGCCCGCAAGCCGCGCCACTGCACCAGCTGCCAGACGTGCGGGGCGAGGTCCATGTCGCCATACCAGGCGAACGCCGAACGGCTGGCCCGGCCGACCGGCAGCCCGGCCAGGCGGTCGTAGACCAGAGAGGCCGGCTGGACGAGCGGCGGGTTGTCGCCGTCCGTCATCGCGAAGAACGAGGAGCGGAACGGCAGCACGCGCGAGCCGTCCGAGCTGGTGCCCTCGGGGAACAGCACCAGGTTGTCGCCGTCGGCGAGGCGCTGGCGCATGTCGGCGCGCTCGCGCCCGGTGGCCGAGCGCTGGCGGCTGACGAAGACGCTGCGGCCGAGTCGGGCGACGGTGCCGACCACCGGCCAGCCCGCCACGTCGTCCTTGGAGACGAAGCAGCCGGGCAGGATGCCGCCGACCGCAGGGATGTCGAGCCAGGAGGCATGATTGATGGCGAACACCACCGGGCGGCCGGCGCCGGAGGCGGGCTCGCCGACGACGCGCACCCGCAAGCCGACGATGCGGCAGATCATCGACCAGTAGAAGCGGGCGAAGCGCACCTTGGGGGCGCGCGGACCCTGGCCGGGCAGGCGCAGCAGCAGCCATTGGACGACGCACGCGGCGGGCGTGAGCAGCAGCACGAGGGCGATGCGGCGCGTGGCGCGCAGGCGGCGGACGACCTGGCGGTGCCTGGCCGGCCAGGCCTCGGGCGCGTCCGCAGCGGCCACCAGGCGCGGCCGGGCCGAGCCGAGGCAGCAGGCCGCGCTAGGCTTGGGCGGCGAGCCGCAGACCGGGCTGCGTAGATCGATCAGGGCGGGCTGAGTGTCCATCGGCTCCTGCAAGCTCCACGCCCACTTCGATACCGCGTGTAACATTGCGCATCAATGATCACGCAGGGCTCAGGGGCATCATAGCCGAGGGAAGGCCAGGGCTCGGCCCTGGACAGAACCCCATCGCGGCAGCGCGACAGGAACCCGCCGCTGGAACCGGGAGGCCCCAAACGCCCATCGATTGAGGGATCCCTTAAAAGCGGTGTGGTCTGTGTGGGGCGAAATACCGCAAGATTTATGGGTGGCGCTATCGAGGCAGATGGCGCCGTTCGCCCCAGTCTTCCAAGAATAACCATTTGATTTTAATGACTTATGAAAATCTTGCCCATAGGCAAGATTTTCGGCGGGGCGCTGGCGGGAACCTCGCCCCGAGGATGGTTAGCACAACCAGCGCGTCGTCCCATTCGTGAGGGGGTCTGGGGCCGTGGGCCCCAGCGGGTCCAGGGCAGAGCCCTGGCCTGCCCTTGCTTCAGTCTTTTTCCGCAGCCTGCTAGGGAATGCGGCATGCTTGCCGCTCGCCCTGGACGCGCTCTTATCCCGCGCGTCGTGCTGATGGCGATCGCGGCATCGGTGGGCGGGCGCGCCTGGGCGGCTGATCCGCAGCCTTACACCGTCAGCATCGCCAAGACCGGCGACGCCGGGCTGGACGCGGCGCTGAGCGGCAGCGCTCAGCTGGTGTCGTTGCGCAAGACCGCGCCGGCGCCGCCGTTCGCGCTGATCGGCCGCGCGCAGCAGGATGTCGGCCGGCTGCAGCTGGCGCTGCAGAGTTTCGGCCGATATGGCGCCACGGTCGCGATCACCATCGCCGGGCATCCGATCGACGACGCGGCGCTGGCGAACCAGCTGGCGGCGGTGCCGGGCGGGCAGAGCGTGCCGGTGGCGGTCGGGATCACGCTCGGGTCGCTCTACCGTATCGGCGGCGTGCAGCTCACCGGCAACGTGCCGCCGGAGCTGCGCGGGACGCTGGGGCTGACGCCGGGAGCGCCGGCGATCGCCTCGGAGGTGCTGGCCGCCGGCGGGCGGCTGCAGACGGCGCTGCAGGAGCACGGCTACGCGTTGGCGAAGGTCGCCACGCCCATCGCGACGCTGGACAGCGCGCACGCCACGCTCGACATCGCCTATGCGGCGCAGACCGGGCCGTTCGTCGACATCGGCGCGATCCATCTGGCCGGGCTCGGGCGGGTGCGCGCGGCGTTCATCCGGCGGCGGCTGCTGGTGCGGACCGGGCAGGAGTTCCAGCCGAGCAAGATCGAGGCGGCGCGGCAGGACCTCGCCTCCATCGGCGTGTTCGCCTCGGTGCAGGCGCGGCCGGGGGGCGCTCTCCAAGCGAACGGCGAGCTGCCGCTGGACTTCGTGTTCGCCGAGCGGCCGCGCCATGTGGTCGGGATCACCGCCGCCTACTCGACCGACCTCGGCGGCAGCCTCGGGGTCACCTGGTCGGACCGCGACGTGTTCGGCGAGGCGGAGCAGCTCAACCTGGGCGCCGTCGCCACCGGGCTCGGCGGCAACGCGACCCAGGGGCTGGGCTACGACGTCACCGCGCAGTTCCTGAAGCCCGATTTCCTGCGCCGCGACCAGCAGTTCGAGGCCGACCTCGGGGCGCTCAAGCAGAACCTCGACGCCTACGACCAGACCGCGTTCACCGCCGGCGTCTCGATCAGCCGCAAGTTCTCGACCTACTGGACCGGCAGCGTCGGGCTGAGCGGCGAGCAGGAGCAGATCATCCAGGAGGGGGTGACGCGCAACTACACGCTGGCCGCCATCCCGTTCACCGCCAAATACGACAGCACGCAGCTGTCCAGCCCGCTCGACGACCCGCTGCACGGCATCCGCGCCAACCTGATCGCGACGCCGACGGAGAGCCTCGGCGGCTCGGACGGCGACGCCTTCTTCACCATCCTGCAGGGCACCGCCTCGACCTATCTGGATGTCGCGCGCATCGGGCTGACCAAGCCCGGCCACACCGTGATCGCGCTGCGCGCCCTGGTCGGCTCGGCGCAGGGGGCGAGCGAGTTCGAGCTGCCGCCGGACCAGCGCTTCTATGGCGGCGGCTCGGCGACCGTGCGCGGCTTTCGCTACCAGTCGGTGAGCCCGCTGTTCCCCGACGGCAAGCCGATCGGCGGCGCCTCGATCGACGCGGCGACGGTGGAGCTGCGCCAGCGGGTGTACGGGCCGGTGGGGATCGCGGCGTTCGCCGATGCCGGGCAGGTGGGCGCCGACAGCGCGCCGTTCGAAGGGCCGCTCAGGGTCGGCATCGGCGTGGGCGCGCGCTACTATACGCCGATCGGGCCGATCCGGCTGGACATCGCGGTGCCGGTGAACCGCCCTACGGGACCGGATACGGATGCTTATGAAATTTATATCGGGCTAGGGCAGGCGTTTTAGTGGGGAAGCAAGCAAGGCCAGGGCTTTGCCCTGGACCCACCAAGGGCCCGCGGCCCTTGGATCCCATGAGAATGGGGTCTGGGGCCTCGGGCCCCAGCGGAGTCCAGAGGCAGAGCCTCTGGCCTTCCTTCCTCTAATGCGTCGCTTTCTCAAAGTTTGTTTATGGATCGTAGCAGCGCTGATCGCGCTGCCTTTGCTGCTTGTCGTTGCGGTGCTGGTGCTGGCGAACGTCGATCCGGGCCGGCGGCTGATCGAGCGTGAGGCGCGGTCGCTGACCGGCGGGATGGTGACGATCGAGGGGTTGGGCGGGCGGTTTCCGGACGCGTTGCGGGTGCGCCACCTGGCGGTGGCCGACGCGCAGGGGGTTTATGCGAGCGCGGACGATGTGGCGCTCGACTGGTCGCCGTTGTCGCTGCTGGGGCGCTCGGCGAGCATCCAGTCGCTGACGGCGTCCGGCGCAGCGTTTCTCCGCCTGCCGGTCGCGCCGCCTGCGCCGGCGACTGGCAAGCCGGCGCCGGCGCCGGCTAAGCCGTTTCATCTGCCGGTGCGGGTGACGGTGGAACACTTGGCGGTAGCGCGGTTCAGCCTTGGGCAGCCGGTCGTGGGCGTGGCGGCGGTGCTGAAGCTCGCGGGGCGGGCGCATCTGGACACGCTGACCACCGGCAGCGCGACGATCGCTGCCGACCGGCTGGATGCGGCGGGCACGTATCGGGTGGACGGGGTGGTGAACGAGGCGCGGATCGACGCGCATGTGGCGGCGGACGAGCCGCCGGCGGGGCTGATCGCCTCGCTCGCCAAGCTGCCGGCGCTGGGCGGGCCGTTGACGCTGCGGCTTGATGTGGCCGGGCCGCGCAGCGCCGAGCAGCTCAAGCTGGCGCTGGCTGGCGGGCCGCTGCACGCGGACGCGCATGGCAGCGTCGACATCCCGGGCAGCCAAGCCGACCTTGACCTGACGGCGAGCGCGCCGGCGATGACGCCGAGGCCGGACGTCGCCTGGCAGAAGATCGACGTTACGGCGCATGTGCACGGGCCGTTCAGCGCGCCGGACGCGGTCGCGCACGTGCTGATCGACCACCTTGCCGCGGGCGGCGCCGGGGTCGGCACGCTGCAGGCGGAGGTGAGCGGCAACAAGGGGGTGGTCGACCTTGCCGCCTCGCTCGTTGCGCTGACGATACCGGGGCCGAAGCCGGACGTGCTGGCGGCGGACCCGGTGAAGCTCACCGCGCATGTCCGGCTCGATGCGGCGGCGCGGCCGGTGGCGTTCACGCTCGCGCATCCGCTGCTGCAGCTTGCCGGCACGATCGACACCGGCGGCGCGCTGGCCGGCCATGCGCATGCGGTGATCCCGGACATGACGCCGCTGGCGGCGGTCGGCGGCATCGCGCTCGACGGGCATGCGAGCGTGGATGCGACGCTGGCCGAGGTCGGGCGGCGCATCGACGTCACGATCGCGGGGCTGGCCAGCGTTACCGGCGGGCTCGCGCCGGTGCCCGGGCTGATCGGCGACGACGCCAAGATCGCGGCCGCGGTCAGCCTGGATGACGGCAACATCGCGATCCACCGGGTCGATGTCGCCGGGCGGACGCTGCGCGTGGGGGCGAGCGGCTCGGACGATGCGGGGGCGCTCGACATCGACTGGACGGTGGCGCTGTCGGACTTGCGGGTGCTGGCGCCGAGCGTGTCCGGGCATGTGGACGCGGCCGGGCACGTGGCGGGGCCGCCGACGACGCTGGGGGTGGACGCGACGGCGAAGGGGGTGCTCGGCACGACCGGGTTCGCGCCGGCGCCGCTCACCCTCGCCGCCCACGTGGCCGGGCTGCCGGGCAAGCCGGCCGGCACGCTGACCGCATCGGCGACGCTGGAGGGAGCGGCGCTCACCCTGGCTGCCAAGGCCAGCCGCGGCGACGACGGTACGCTGCACGTCGTGCTTGACCGCGCGGACTGGAAGTCGATCGCAGCGAGGGCCGATCTGTTGCTGGCCAAGGGCGCGACGTTGCCGACCGGCAGCGTCAGTCTGCGGGCGCCGCGGCTGGCCGACCTTGCGGGCCTCGCGCATCAGCCGATCACCGGCGCGCTCGAGGCCGACGTCCGGCTGGCCGACGTGATCAGGGTGCAGCTGGACGCGCGGGATGCTGGGCTCGCGGCCGAGCGGGTCGGCCGTCTGACGCTTGCCGGCACGGTGCGCGATGCGACGAGCGACCCGACCGTGGCGCTGGCGCTGACCGCCGACGGGATCGCCGCCAACGGCACCACCGGCAGCGCGACGCTCTCGGCGGACGGGCCGCAGACGGCGCTGGCGCTCAAGCTCGGCGCGCTGCTGCGCGTCGCCGGTGCGGACGCCACTGTCGCAGCGACCGCGAGGCTCGATGCCAAGGGCAGGACGCTGACGCTCGCCAGCCTCGCCGCGGACTACAAGACGCTGCCGCTGCGCCTTGTCGCGCCGGCCCGGATCAGCTTTGGCGACGGGGTTTCGGTGGACCATGTGCGGCTGGCGCTGCAGCAGGCGAGCCTGGCGCTGGCGGGCTCCATCACCCCGACGCTCGACCTGACGGCGCAGCTGCGCAACGTCACGCCGGCGCTGGCGAAACCGTTCGCCCCCGGGCTGCAGGCGGACGGCTCGATCAGCGCCGATGCCCGGCTGAGCGGAACCACCGACGCACCCTCCGGCACCGTCCGCCTGGTCGCCAGCGGGCTGCACGACCGGAGCGGCCAGGCCGCCGCATTGCCGCCGGCCAACGCGCTCGCCACCGTGGCGCTGAACGGCGCGACGGCGCGGCTCGATGCGCATGTCGAGGCCGGACCCAGGCTGCACCTGGCCGCCGCCGGCACCGTGCCGCTGGCCGCCGCTGGGGCGCTCGACGTGCGGACCACCGGCAGCCTGGACCTTGCGATGCTCGACCCGATCCTGCAGGCCGGGGGGCGGCGGGTGCGGGGGCTGCTGGCGCTCGACCTCGCCGCGCGCGGGACCGTCGCGGCGCCGCAGCTTGCCGGCACGGTGCGGCTGACCGGCGGCGACGTGCAGGACTATGCGCAGGGGCTGCGGCTGACCAACGTCGCGGCGCTGATCGAGGCGAGCGGGCAGACGATCACCCTGGCCTCGCTCACCGCGACCGCGGGGCCGGGCACGATCGAGGCGCACGGCACGGTCGGCGCGCTGGCGCCCACCATTCCGGTCGACATCGTGCTGACCATGCATCATGCCCGCCCGCTCGCCTCGGACCTGCTCACCGCCACGCTCGATGCGAACCTCACCGTGCGCGGGCAGGCGAAGAGCCGGGTCAATGCCGGCGGCACCATCACGATCGAGCGGGCCGACATCAACATCCCCAACAGCTTTCCGCCCTCGGTCGCCAAGCTCGACGTGCGGCGACCCGGCGACAAGCCGCCGGCTGCCGCGACCGGTCCGGCGCTGCTGATCGGGCTGGCGCTCGACGTCGATGCGCCGGGCCAGGTGTTCGTGCGCGGGCACGGGCTGGACGCCGAGCTCGGCGGCAGGCTGACCGTCGGCGGCACCAGCGCGGCGCCGCAGATCGGCGGCGGCTTCGATTTGCGGCAGGGTAGCTTCTCGCTCGCCGGCACGACGCTCACCTTCACCAAGGGGCGGGTCGGGTTCGACGGCACCGGGGTCGCCGGCAAGATCGACCCGACGCTGGATTTCGAGGCCGACAGCACCTCGGGCAGCACCACCGCGACGCTGAAGATCACCGGCTATGCCGACGCGCCGAAGATCGGCCTGTCCTCCACGCCCGAGCTGCCGCAGGACGAGGTGCTGGCCTACCTGCTGTTCCACACCTCGACCTCGAAGCTGTCGGCGTTCCAGATCGCCGAGATCGCCGGCGCTTTAGCCGAGATCAGCGGCGTGGGCGGCGGCGGCGGGGACGTGCTCGGCGGCGTGCGCAAGCGGCTCGGGCTCGACCGGCTTTCGGTGGGCGGCGGCACGTCGGGCTCGGGCGCCTCGGTGCAGGCGGGACGCTACGTCGCCAAGGGCGTGTATGTCGGCGCCAAGCAGGGCACTTCGGGCGGCACCCAGGCGCAGGTGCAGGTGGACCTGACGCGGCGGCTGAAGCTGCAGACCACGGTCGGCACCGGGGGTGGTACGACGCAGGGGGCGACGCCGGAGAACGATCCGGGGAGCTCCGTTGGGCTTACGTATCAGTTCGAGTACTAAATGAAGCGCTTCTTTTTTGAAAAAAAGAAGCAAAAAACTTTGTTCGATAAGGGAGGGCGGCATGCAGACGGTGCTGGGGTTTGGAGGGTTTTTCTTTAAGGCTCGTGATCCCAAAGCGCTTGCGCGCTGGTATGAGGAGATGCTGGGGGTGACGCGAGCGTCGCCCGAGAACGGTTATGAGCCGTGGCAGCAGGCGGCGGGGCCGACCGCGTTCACGCCATTCGCGACCGAGACGTCGATGTTCCCGAACACGAGCTACATGCTGAACTTCCGCGTTGCCGAATTGGACGCCATGGCCGCTCAGATGCGCGCCGGCGGCGTCGCGGTGGAGGTGGACCCGCAGGCCTATTCATACGGTCGCTTCGCAACCTTGTCGGATCCGGAGGGCAATCCGATCCAACTCTGGCAGCCCTAAGTCATGGGGGCCTGGGGCCTCGGGCCCCAGCGAGCGGGTTCCCATCGCACGAAAGCGATGAGGTCCCGTCCAGAAGCAGAGTTCCTGACTCTCCTGACGTTGCCGCACTAAATGCGCACGCTCGTCTACTGCACGGCCTACGCCGACACCTCGGCGGCCTGGCAGTCGCGCTATCGGGCCTGGATCGAGGCGCAGTCGCGGCCGGGCATTCACTGGGACCAGTTGCTGATCGTCGATGACGGCTCGCCGGTGCTGCCGGACTGGGACGATGTGGCGGTCGTTCGCGAGTTCGACGCGCCGAGCCCGCACGAGGCTTGGCGCGACGCGGCGGTGGTGCTGTACCATCACGAGTTCCGGCTTGGCCGGGCGGCGCTGTTCGACTTTCCGGGCTGGCACCGCTCGTTCGCGTTCGGCGCGCTGTATGCGCAGGCGCACGGCTTCGACAAGGTGGTGCATCTCGAATCCGACGCGTTTCTGGTGTCCGGTCGGATGCGCCGGCTGGTGGATGCGCATCGGAGCGGCTGGGTCATTCCGTGGTCGAAACGCTACAAGTTTCCCGAGATCGCGATCCAGCTTGTCGGGCCAGACCAGGTGGCGGCGTTCGCGGCGTTTGCCGCCAGGCCGTATGCGGTGATGCGCCACCGCGTGCACGAGCCGCTGTTCACGCCGACGCATATCGAGCGCGGGCTCGTCGGCGAGCGCTACGGTGAGTCGGCGGACCCGGTCCCGCGCGATGCGGATTATGCAACGCAGGTGCCGAGCCAGCGCGAGCCGTCGTATTACTGGTGGCTGCGCGACGATGACGACGAGGCGCCGATGACCGCTCCGAGCGGGGCCGACCTGGTGTTTCGGTTCGGCGAGAGTGGCAGCCAAGGCGGCGACCTTGGGCTCGCGCTCGGCATCGGCTGGTCGTACCCGGAGGCGGAAATGTGCTGGATGGTGGACGACGAAAGCACGTTGAGCCTGCCGCCGATGCCGCCCGAGCACGCGAGCGCGGTGACGCTGACGCTGATGCCGCATGTGTGGGGCGAGCGGCTGGCGGTGCAGCGCTTCGCCGTGCTCGCCAATGATGTGCCGCTCGGCGAGGCCGAGCTGCGCCAGGAGGGCACGGTGGGCTTTACCGTGCCGGCCGGCACCTGGCGCGCCGAAGGGCTCAACCTGCTGCGCCTGCGCCATCCCGACGCCGCGTCGCCGGCAGCGGTGAGCGGCGGCGGCGACCATCGCCGGCTGGCGCTGGCAGTGCGTACGATGAGCGTGCGGCGGCTTGGCTAGGGAAGGGAAGGCCAGAGGCTCTGCCTCTGGACACCGCTGGGGCCTTGAGGCCCCAGACCCCGATCGTTGGAGTGTTGCCGGGCATTTCCTTGCCTGGCGAAGCCAATCGATTCCATCTCGCAAGCGGCACCATGTCGCCTGTTGGCAAAGCTGATGACTGGATTTTAAAGGCTTCGCCTTTAATCGGGTCCAGGGCAGACAGCCCTGGCCTTCCTCTGTTGCGGCTTTATCTCAGGCCGACCAGACGTTCCGCCTCGCGCACGATCGGCTCGGCGATCGCCGTCGCGCGCGCAGCGCCCGCCGACAGCAGGCTGTCCAGATGGGCCGGATCGTCCAGCAGCCGGCGCGTCTCATTCGCGATCGGCGCGATGATGTCGGTGAGGGCGGCGGCCAGCACGTCCTTGAAGGCGCTGAAGCCGGTGCCGCCGTGCTCGGCCAGCACCGCCTCGATGCTGACATTGGTCAGCGCGGCGTAGATGCCGACCAGGTTGCGCGCCTCGGCGCGGGTCCCGAGGCCGGCCGGCTCGGAGGGCAGCGGCTCGGGGTCGGTGCGGGCGCGGCGGATCTTTTGGGCGATCGTGTCGGCGTCGTCGGAGAGGTTGATGCGGCTTTGGTCCGAGGGGTCGGGCTGCGAGATCTTTCGGGTGCCGTCGCGCAGGCTCATCACGCGGGCGCCAGGGCCCAGGATCACCGGCTCGATGCGGGGGAAGAAGTCGACGCCGTAATCGTGGTTGAATTTTTCCGCGATGTCGTTGGCGAGCTCGAGGTGCTGGCGCTGGTCGTCGCCGACGGGGACGCGGGTGGCGTGATAGGCGTGGATGTCGGCGGCCATGAGGTTCGGATAGACGTAGAGGCCGGCGCTGGAGGCCTCGCGATCCTTGCCGGCCTTGTCCTTGAACTGCGTCATGCGGTTGAGCCAGCCGAGCCGGGCGACGCAGTTGAAAATCCAGGCGAGGCGGGCGTGCGCCGAGACGGCGGACTGCACGAACAGGATGTGCGCCGCCGGGTCGATGCCGCAGGCGATCACGGTGGCGGCGTTTTCGCGCGTTTGGGCGCGCAGCGCGGCGGGATCCTGGAAGGTGGTGATGGCGTGGAGGTCGACCATGCAGAACAGGCACTCGTGGTCGTGCTGCAGGGCGACCCAGTTGCGGATGGCGCCGAGATAGTTGCCGAGGGTGAGAATGCCGGAGGGCTGGATGCCGGAGAGGACGCGCTGCAAGGTTTGGCTCCAACAGATGGGGGTGTGGGGCCTCAGGCCCCAGCGGGTCGAGGGCAGAGCCCTCGCCTTACGCTATTCGCTTCCTGAACTTGTTGCTGACCACCCTAACGTCCATCAGCCCCATCATCTGCGCCAGCATGCCGTAGGTCGTGACGCCGCCGGCGATCAGCGTGGAGAGGCCGATCAGGCCGCCGAAGCGTAGGTGGTGGGTGGCTTGCAGCACCGGGTGTTGGGCGAGGGCGAGCAGGGCGGCCATGGCGGTGGCGGCGAGCGCGATGCGGGCGATGCGGGTCCAGAGGCGGCGGTCCGGGGCGAGGTAGCCGGCGCGGCGGAGCAGGACCGTCAGGGCGACGACGTTGCAGCAGGAGGCGATGGTGGTGGCGAGCGGCGGGCCGACATGCTTGAGCGGGGCGAGGAAGGCGAAGTTGAGCGCCAGGTTGAGGATCAGGACGCCGACGCCGACGCGGATGGGCGTCGCCATGTCGCCGCGGGCGAAGAAGCCGGGGGCGAGCACCTTGACCAGCACGAAGGCGGGCAGGCCCAGCGCGTAGGCGGCGAGCGCTTGCGCGCTCAGCGCCGCGTCATGCGTCGAAAAGGCGCCGCGGGCGAACAGCACCTGCATGATCGGGCCGGCGATCACCGCCAGAGCGAGGGCGGCGGGCACGGTCAGCACCAGGGCGTATTCGATGGCGCGGTTCTGCGTCTCGCGGGCGCGCACCATGTCGCCGGCGCCGACCTGGCGGGAGAGCAGCGGCAGCAGCGCCGTGCCCATCGCGGTGCCGAGCACGCCGAGCGGCAGTTGGTTCACCCGGTCCGCATAGTAGAGCAGCGACACCGAGCCGGGCGGCAGCAGCGAGGCGACGAAGGCGTCGACCGCGAGGCTGATCTGGGTGACGCCGGCGCCGACCAGGCCGGGCGCCATGCGGCGCAGCAGCAGGCGCATCTGCGGCGTCATGCGCGGGCGGGGGATGTGCAGCGTCATCCCGGCGCGACGGACCGCCCAGTAGAGCAGCGCGAGCTGGGCGACGCCGGAGGTGGAGACGCCCCAGGCGAGCGCGTGGCCCTCGGTCGGCACGTAGGGCGCGAGCAGCAGCATCGCGGCGATCGAGAACACGTTGTAGAGCAGGGGTGCTGCGGCGGCGGCGGCGAAGCGGTCGAGCCCGTTCAGCACGCCGGAGAGCAGGGCCGCGAGGCAGATCAGGAACAGGTAGGGAAAGGTGATGCGGCCGAGCTCGACCGCGAGGGCGAACTTGGGCGGGTCGTTGGTGAAGCCGTAGGCGAGCAGGCCCATCAGCTGCGGCATGAACAGCTCGCCGAGCACCGTCAGCCCCATCAGCCAGAAGGCGAGGGCGGCGATCGCCTCCTCGGCGAAGCGGCGGGCGGTGACCGGGCCCTCGCGGGCGAGCAGGCCGGAGAAGACGGGAATGAAGGCGGCGTTGAAGGCGCCCTCGCCGAACAGCCGGCGGAACAGGTTCGGCAGCCGGTTGGCCATGAAGAACGCGTCCGCCGCCGGGCCGGCGCCGAGCAGGGCGGCGATCAGCATGTCGCGCGCGAAGCCCAGAACCCGGCTGGCCATCGTCCAGCCGCCGACGGTGAGCAGGCCCTTGAGCATGCCCGGCTGCTTGGCGCAGGGGGTGGCAAAAGGCAAGGAAGGAAGGCCAGGGCTGTCT
>CAXUCZ010000052.1:0-329 GCA_964249675.1 uncultured Acetobacteraceae bacterium
GGCTTGCGGCGCGGCACAGCACGCTGCCGCGCGGCTGCACGGTGTAGAGGTTGCGCTCGCCGACCGGGCCGGGCAGCACCTGCTCGGCGCCGAGCGGCGTGGCGGCGAGCAGCGCGCGGGCGGCCTCGGCGGTCGCCGCGTCGTCCTCGGCGTCGAGCCAGGTGCAGAACCGCTGGGCCGGCTGAGGCCACGCCAACGGCGGCCCAGGCGGCAGCGCCAGGCCGGCGTCGTCACCGGCTTGCGCCAGCAGGCGCCGCAGGGTGAGCGGCCCGCCGGCCTTAGGCCCGGTGCCGGAGAGGCCGTGGCCGCCGAACGGCTGCACGCCGACC
>CAXUCZ010000052.1:339-12428 GCA_964249675.1 uncultured Acetobacteraceae bacterium
GCCGATGATGCTGCGGTTGATGTAGAGGTTGCCCGCCGGCGCCACCGGCAGCATGCGCTCGACCACCGCCTCGATGCGCGTCGCCAGGCCGAAGGTGAGGCCGTAGCCGGTGCGCCCGAGCCCGACGAGCAGCTCGTCCATCCCGTCCGGCTCGAAGCGCAGCAGGTGCAGCACCGGGCCGAACACCTCGCCGGGAAGCTGCTCGAGCGAGGCCACCTCGATCAGCGTCGGCGCGACGAAGGTGTCGGGCAGCCCGGCCGGCAGCGGCGCCTGGTGCACTGGGCAGCCGAGTTCGGCCATGTGGGCGACGTGGGCGCGGATGGCGTCGGCCGCCGCGCGAGTGATGACCGGCCCGACATCGATGCCGAGCTCGTCCGGCTTGCCGACGGCGAGGCTCGCCATGGCGCCGCGCAGCAGCGTCGTCACGCGCTCGGCGAGCGGGGTCGCGACGCAAAGCAGGCGCAGCGCCGAGCAGCGCTGGCCGGCGCTGTCGAAGGCGGAGAGCACGGCGTCGGCCACCACCTGCTCCGGCAGCGCCGAGCTGTCGGCCACCAGCGCGTTCATCCCGCCGGTCTCGGCGACCAGCGGCAGCGGCGCGCCGTCCTCGCCGAGCCGACCGGCAAGGGCTCGGCGCAGCAGCCGGGCGACCGGCTCGGAGCCGGTGAAGGCGACGCCGCGCACCCGCCCGTCGCCGGCCAGCGCGGCGCCGAGGCTGCCGTCGCCGATCAGAAGCTGCAGCGCATCGGCCGGCACGCCGGCCTCGTGCAGCAGCCGGGTCGCGGCGGCGGCGGTGAGCGGGCTCTCCTCGGCCGGCTTGGCCAGCACCGTGTTGCCGGCGGCGAGTGCGGCGGCAACCTGGCCGGTGAAGATCGACAGCGGAAAGTTCCACGGGCTGATGCACAGCACCGGCCCGAGCGGGCGGCTGCCGGGCCCGGCGACGCGTTCCGCCTCGTCGGCGTAGAAGCGCAGGAAATCAACCGCCTCGCGCACCTCGCCGATGCCGTTGGCGAGTGTCTTGCCGGCCTCGCGCATCATCAGCGCCAGCAGGGCCGGCCGCGCCTGCTCCAGCCGCTCGGCGGCGCGGCGCAGGATCGTTCCGCGCTCGCTCGCCGGCCGGGCCGCCCAGCCGGATCGGGCGGCGACCGCGCGCGCCATGGCGTCGTGCGCCTCGGCCTCGCCGGCCTGCCAGGCGAGCCCGACGATGTCCGCCTGGTCGGCCGGGTTGACGATCGCCAGCGCCTCGCCGCGGCCGGGGCGTCCGGCCTCGTGGCGCCGGCTTGTCTCGGCTTCGAGCTCGGCGGCGAGGTGCGCCAGGGTAGGCTCGTCGGCCAGGTCGAGCCCCCGGCTGTTCAGCCGTTCGCCCAGCATGGCCGGCGGCAGCGGCAATCCCGCGCCGGGCCGCGCGTCCGCCGCACGCAGCCGCGCGACCGGATCGGCGACGATCTCGTCGATGCTGACCGCCGGGTCGGCGATGCGGCTGACGAACGAGGCGTTGGCGCCGTTCTCCAGCAGCCGGCGCACCAGGTAGGCCAGCAGGCTCTCATGCGTGCCGACCGGGGCATAGATCCGGCAAGCCCGGGCGGCCTCCCCCGACGCCCCGACGAGGTCCTCGTAGAGCGGCTCGCCCATGCCGTGCAGGCACTGGAACTCGTATTGACCAGGCTGGAACGGTCCCAGCATCGAGGCCGCGAGCGCCTCGATGGTCGCCAGCGTCTGGGCGTTGTGGGTGGCGAATTGCGGATAGATCGCGCCGCTGCGGCTCAGCATCGCCTCGGCGCAGGCGATGTAGGACAGGTCGGTGTGCGGCTTGCGGGTGAACACCGGGTAGTCCGCCGCGCCGTCCTGCTGGGCGCGCTTGATCTCGGTGTCCCAGTAGGCGCCCTTGACCAGCCGCACCGCCAGACGCCGGTCGGTGGCGGCAGCCAGCGCCGCCAGCCAGTCGATCAGCGCGCGCGCCCGCTTGCCATAGGCCTGGACGACGAAGCCGACGCCGTCCCAGCCGGCCAGCGCCGGGTCGCGGCATAGCCCCTCCAGCAGGTCGAGCGACAGCGCCAGCCGCTCGCTCTCCTCGGCGTCGATGTTCAGCCCGACATCGTAGCGCCGCGCCAGCCGCGCGAGGCCCAGCAGGCGCGGCAGCAGCTCGTCCAGCACCTGGGCGCGGCGCGCCCGCTCGTAGCGCGGATGCAGGCCGGAGAGCTTGATCGACAGGCCCGGCCGCGGCGTCGCGTCGACGCGGGCCTCGTCAGTGCCGCCCGGGCGGGCGAGACCGATCGCATGCAGCGCGTGCTCGTAGGCGGCGAGATAGGCGAACGCGTCGGCGTCGGTCAGCGCCGCCTCGCCGAGCATGTCGTAGGAGTAGGAAAACCCCTGCCGCTCGCGCTTGCGGCTGCGCGTCAGCGCCGCCTCGATGCTCTGACCAGTGACGAACTGCTCGCCGAGACCACGGATCGCAGTGTCGAGGCAGCGCCGCAGCACCGGCTCGCCCAACCGCGCCGCCAGCCGCTGCATCGGCGCCCACAGCCCGGAGGCCGGCCCAACCAGCCGCTCGCCTGCCGCAAGCCCGAGCGCCGCCGCCCGCACCAGGGCCGGTCGCCCGGCGCCGGCATGCCCGGTCCAGTCGCGCTCGCCGAGCTTGTCGCGGATCAGCGCGTCGCGCGTCGCCTCGTCGGGGATGCGCAGCAGCGCCTCGGCCAGCGTCATCAGCGCCACTCCCTCCTCGGAGGAGAGCGAGAACTCGTGCACCAGCGCCGCCAGCCCTGCCGCCGGCCGGGCGCGCAGATGCGCGACCAGGGCCCGCGCCCGCATCTCCGCCGCGGCCGCAACGTCTGGCGGGATCGACACCTGCTGCAGCAGCGCGGCCACGCACGCCGCCTCGTCGCGCCGGTGCCAGCTCGCTATCGCGTCGCGCGCGGTGTCGGGAGGGGCGAGGTCGAGCATGTGCGGCACCTAGAAAGAAAGGGCTTCTTTTTTAAAAAAAGAAGCAAAAAACTTTCATCCGTTTGTGGGCAAACGGGCGGGAGCGCTGCTAAACGGACAAAAGTTTTTTGGTTCTTTTTTTCAAAAAAGAACCTCTTCCTGCCTGATCGCCGGCACCCCCAGATACGCCATCCGCTTGGCCTCCTTACGCCCGCGCGCCACGCTGTCGAGCACGAAGCCGCAGGTGGTCGACAGGAAAGCCAGCCCCATCAGCGCTGTCGCCAGGATCGCCGTCGGCAGTCTTGGCACCAGGCCGGTGCGGCGGAACTCCAGCACCACGGGAATTCCGAGCAGCAGGCCGGCGAGCGCCAGCAGCGAGGCGAAGAAAAAGAAGAACAGCAGCGGCCGCGCCTCCTTCACCAGCAGCACGATGGTGCCGAGGATGCGCAGCCCGTCGGTCCAGGTCCTGAGCTTGGAGACCGAGCCGGAGCGTCGCTCGCGGTAGTCGGCCTCGAGCTCGCCGACCGGCATCGCCAGCTCGAGCGCGTGCACGGTCAGCTCGGTCTCGGTCTCGAAGCCGGTCGAGAGCGCGGGGAACGACTTGACGAAGCGGCGAGAGAAGGCGCGGTAGCCGGATAGCATGTCGGTGACGCGGTGGCCGAACAGCGCGGTCACGATGCCGGTCAGCACCGTGTTGCCGGTGCGATGGCCGGCTCGGTAGGCCTCGCTGCGCTGGCTCACCCGGGTCGCGGTCACCATGTCGAGCTGCCGGCTGACCAGCAGGCGCAGCAGCTCGGGCGCTACAGCGGCGTCGTAGGTGTCGTCGCCGTCGACGAGCAGATAGGCGTCGGCTTCGACGTCGGCGAACATGCGCCGCACCACGTTGCCCTTGCCGCGCCGGGGCTCCAGCCGGACCGCGGCGCCGGCGGCGGCGGCCACGGCGGCGGTGCCGTCGATCGAGGCGTTGTCGTAGACGAAGATCGCCGCCCGCGGCAGCGCCGCCCGGAAGGCGCGCACCACGCCATCGATCGCCAGCGCCTCGTTGCGGCAGGGGATCAGCACCGCCACCCGCAGCGCCTCGTGCGAGGCCGGACGGTAGGTCATCGTGGAGGGCTGCATCGCGCCGATGCGCGGATCGCCGAGCTCAGCCATGCGGCATCGTGACGTCGCTCCTAAGCGCCGGGTCGCCGGCGACGGCGGCGTTTGCCTGCAGCGCGCCGGCCCGCCGTGTAGCCCGGGGGGCGAGGCGCAGCGTCGCCTGGTTTGCGCGCCGGCTGATGGCCACGCCGATGACCGCGAGCGGCGTCAGGACCCCGGCGAGCAGTAAGGCGGCGTCAGGTCCGGCGGTGCAGACGATGAGCGGGACGCCGAGGACGAGGTCGTCAGGGTCGAACGCGCGCCGCGCCGCCGGCCGGCGGCGTGAGCCGGGGCTCGACGATGCGGGACGCGCGTCGGGCAGGTTGAGAAGCCAGAACAGCAGCACCGTGCCGAGAGCGGCCAGCACGCCAAGCAGCGGCGCAAGGTTGCGCAAGGCGCCGCTCCAGGCGCCGAACGCCAGCCCCAGAAAGATCAGGGCGTCGCAGCTGCAATCGGAGGCGAGGTCCAGCCAGTGGCCGAGCCGGCTGAAGCGTCCGCTTTGTCGCGCCAGCTCGCCATCGGCGCGGTCGAGCAGGGCTGAGAGCACGAACAGCCCCGCACCCAGCCGCAGCTCCAGCAAGCCGCCGGCCGCAAAGCAGCTCGCCGCGCCGATGCCGGTGGCGATGCGCAGGGTGGTGAGATGGTTCGGCTGCAGCCGAGTCGCGGCCAGGCGGCGCACCGTAGGGCGGATCAGCCGGTGCAGCAGCGTGTCGTGGCTCATCGCCCGGCCGCCGGCGTGCCCATCAGGCGAAACGAAATGCGCAAGCGGCAAGCTTATCAGCCGCCGAAGATTTGAGAAAGCGCCCAGGGGATTGTGCCCCTGAGCGCTTTTAGCGATGCCGTCGACGTTCGCGGGGAAGGCCTGCCGGCCGCCTGCTTAGACGAAGTTCGCCGCAGTCAGCGACGTCACGCCCGAGACGGTGACATGGGTGTTGTCCGACAGCGTGAAGGTGACGCCGCCGGTGACCTTGGTCTGCGAGGCGATGACGGTCGCCGCCGCCGTGCTGGCATAGCCGACGAGCGAGATCACGTCCGAGCTGGTGAAGCCCAGCGTGTCGCTGCCGCCGGCGGCGGTGTTGACGAACTGGAACAGGTTCTCGCCGCCGCCGCCGACAAGCGTCGCCGTGCCGGTGCCGGCGACGAACGCCGAGCCGGTATCGCCGCCGCTGATCGAGTCGGTGCCGCTGCCGGCGAAGAAGGTGTTGCTGCCCGTCGACCCGGCGCCGGACAGCGTCTCGTTGCCGCTGCCGGCCGTGATCACGTTGCCCGTCGCGGAGCCGGTGACCAGCAGCGTGCTGCCGCTACCGCCGAAGACGGTGACCGCGGCGCTATCCGCCGTGATGCTGCCGGCGACGCCGGTGCCGCCGGCGGCGTAGATGAGCCCCTTCGAGCCCGCCAGCACCTCGTCCTTGCCAGCGGTCGCAAAGATCGTGTCCGAGCCGGACGAGGAGAAGATCGTGTCGTTGGCGCCGGAGGTGACGACGTTGTTGCCGGTGCCGAGCTCGATCAGGTTGGTGCCGCCGGTGGTCGCGACCGTGTCCACGCCGTTGCCGGCGATGATCGTGTTGTTGCCGCCATCGGCGCCGACGTAATAGTTGCCGCTGGAGGCCAGCACCTCGTTGGTGCCGGCCGCGAGCGCGACGTCGCCGCCGCCGACGCCGCCGTAGTAGGTCATGCCGTTGACGTCGCCGGAGACCGCCTCGAACTGGTCGGCCGCCCCGGTGATCGTCACCGGCGCCGTCGCCGTGTCGATGACGAAGGCGTAGCCGGAACCGACGGCCTCGCTGCCGTTGACGAACTGGATGCCGGTCTGCCCGGTCGCCAGCGCCCCCGGTGTGGTCGCCTGTCCAGCGGAGCCGGAGATGATTGCCGAGCCGGAGGTGGCGAAGTTGGCGGCCGCGTTCAGGATCGAGCCGACGGCCGTCGTCGGCGCGGCGGTGGTGTCGGTCAGACCGCCGGCGCTCTCGCCGTAGTCGATCACGGCCTGGGCAAGGAGCTGCCCGGCCGTCGGCAGCGCCGCGTTCGCAAGATACATCAGCGCCGGGTCGGAGCCGGTGGCGATCTCGGTCTCGAAGTGGGTGATCGCCGTCTGGTAGTTGGTGATCGAGTAGCTGGCGAGCTGGGTGTCGAAGGCGCGCCCGGCCAGGCCCATGAGCGTCGTGATCTGGGCGGTGCTGGCGGCGCTGAGCGCGGTCGGCACGGTGGCGCCGCCGACGGCGGCAATCGCCTTCGCATCCGCCAGCGCCGGGCCGTCATTGGCGATCTCCCAGGCGCCGTAGACCTCGGTGTTGTCGAGCAGATGGGTCGTCAGAGCGATCGTGCCCTCGTCGACGCCGGTCGTCAGGTCGTTCACCGCGTTATTGACGAAGGTCTGGTCGGCGGCGGTGACGGTGGTGGTCTCGGGCGCCAGCGGCGGGCCGGCGGTGTAGGCGGTGGGGAAAGGTGCCGTCGGCGCGGCGGCCCCGAACACGCTTTGATCGATCGTCTGCAGCTGGTTGATATGGTCTTCCAGAACCGGCACCGCCTGGGTGGCCAGCGAGACCACGGTGGGGTTGGTGCCGCTCGAGGCATAGAGGCTGGAGGCGTCGTAGGCGACGGTCTGGCTGGAGATGTCGGCGGCGATGTAGGCCTGGGTCAGCGGCGTGCCGGTCAGCGAGCTCAGGGTCGCGATCTCGGCCGCCTGCGTGCTGTTGAACGCCGGGCTCAGCGTCGTGCCGAGCTGGGCGGCGACGTTGGTCAGGCCGCCCTGCAGGAAGGTGTGCTGGGTGGCGAACCAGCGGCCGAGCTGGGCCGCAGCGGCGTTGCTGGCCTTGGTTTCGTCAAACTCGCCGGCGGCGATCTCGACCGCGTTGCCGGCGGCGGTGTTGTCAAGATAGGTCTGCGTCGTCGCATCGATCGGTGTGGTCGCCATGTCTTGCCCCGCATGCTGGGAGCGGAGGCCGGACGGACCGACCCCCGCTCATTGACCGCGGTTAAATGCGCTCCGACAAGCTAAGATCCAAGACGAAGCGTAACCAGCCGGTCACGTTTAATTTCGATGGCCGGGCATTGACATCCGCAGCCTAGCTGATCTGCACCTTGGCATGATCGCCGGGCTTGGGCGGCTCGCCGGTCAGCGCCGCCTTCACGTAGCCATACGCGTGGACGACCATACTGTTTGGCGCATCCCAATACTCAGCCTGCTCGACCGTCACCTTGAGCAGCGCGACGTCCGGATCGTTCTTGCCCTTCGGGAACCAGGTCTTCAGCAGCTCGGACCAGCGCTTGTCCTTCTCCGCCTGGTCGCGCACCAGGCTCGCCGAGCCCGACATCGAGACGTAGTCCTGGCTGCTCGGCTCGGCATAGGTGACGCAGACCTGGTTCTCGGCCCCCACCTCGTCGACCTTGTGGCTGGAAGCCGAGGTGAAGAACCACAGCGTGCCGTCGAACCCCTCCTGGCTCGCCGCCATCGGCCGGCCGCGCAGATGCCCGCCATCACGCGAGACGAGCATCGCGAATTTCGCGTCCTTCATCATCGACCAGAGCTTGTCGAAATGGTCCTGCTGCGGCATTGCCGGCTCCTCATGCGGTGTCGCGCATGCCAACCCGCGGCCGCGGCCTCGGTTGCAGCGGGGCAGCAAGGCCAAGGGCTTCAACCCTCGACCCGATTTAGGCGAAGCCTTTAAAATCCGTCTTATTCCATGGCCCTGGGGCTAGATACCGAGCCATGGATGGGGTCTGGGGCCGTGGGCCCCAGCGGAGTCCAGAGGCAGAGCCTCTGGCCTTGCCGTCTAGCGGAAATGCGCCTCGATGATGGCGATGTTGCGCAGATTCGCCTTGAGCGCCATGTCAAAGAAGTCGCCGACGATCGGCACGCTGCCGCCGGCAAGCTCCAGCGCAACGTTGCCGAGCATCTGAGCGAGCTTGTTGCCCGGCACGCCGAGCTTGTGCGCCTCGTAGATGATCCAGAGCGAGATGCCGCCGAGCACCGCATCGCCGCCCACCGGCAGCAGGCCGATGGCGCTGTTCAGCCCGAAGCGGAAGCGCGTGCCTGGGACGTGGAACACCCCGTCGATCAGCCAGGCGAGGCGGCGCAGGCGCGCCAGACGCCGCGCCAGCTCGCGCGGCGACAGCGTGTCGGCAGGACCGGCGGGATACGGAATGGCGACCATGGCGCGAGCCTCCTAGAGCATCAATGCGCAACGCGGCAGCGACGACATCGTGCCGGCTGGCCTGGCTCGATGCCGGTGCTCGGCCGGACGGCCTGGGCAAGCGCGCCGCCACGCCGATATCGCCTCGATGACCCAGCTGCCCCGCCTGCCCGACGCCGCCTTCCGCAAGGCCGACCCCTCGCCCGACGACGCGTTCTACGCGGCGCCCCGCTTCGTCACCCATATCGACGACGCCGCCATCGCCGCGGTCACCCGCTGCTACCGCGCGATCCTGCCGGCCGGCGGCGCGCTGCTCGACGTGATGAGCAGCTGGGTCAGCCACCTGCCCGTGGACGTCGCCTACGCTGCCGTGGTCGGCCACGGCATGAACGAAGCCGAGCTCGCCGCTAATCCGCGGCTGAGCCGCTGGTTCGTCCAGGACCTCAACCGCGACCCAAACCTGCCGCTGGCCGACGAAAGCCTCGACGGCGCCTGCCAATGCGTCTCGATCCAGTACCTGCAACGCCCGGTCGACGTGCTGCGCAAGCTGCGCCGGTGCCTGCGCCCCGGCGCGCCGTTCGTGGCGTCGTTCTCCAACCGATGCTTCCCGACCAAGGCGGTGGCGATCTGGCAGGCGCTCACCGGCGAGCAGCAGCAGGGGCTCGTCAGCGCCTACCTGCGCGAGGCGGGCTTTACGGAAGTTACGACCGAGGCGTTCCTGCCGGCGCGGGGCGATCCGTTGCGGATCGTGATCGGGCGTGCGCCGGCGGTGAAGGAAGCGGTTCTTTTTTAAAAAGAACCAAAAAACTTTGTCTGGTAGGCTTATCAGTCGACGACAACGATAAGGGCGGAGCATGGTCCTGAAGCGAACGTCGGTAGTTTACGCCTACGCCATGATGCTGATGTGGGTGCTGGCGGATCTTGCCGATAAAGGCGCCGCAGTGTTCGGCGATCAGCCAACGCCACACCTTGATCAGCTTTTCGGGGCTTATTATGGCGTGCTCATGGTGGCGCAGCTCACGCCGACACCGCGCCTCCCGAAGCTGATGCGGAAGCCAAGCCGCACACGTGTCCTTCTGGTGATCCCGTTGATCGTCGCTCTGGTGATCTTCCCTATCGTATTGATCAGGCTTTATACCCGCAATCCTGCGCTGCTGCAGTTCGGTGTCGACGCCGCATTCGTTCCCCTCTTGCTGTGGAGGATGTGGTGCATGCCACGGCATGATCTTGAGCTGATCGAGATGCGAGATCAGCCGGAACAAGGCACCACAGGCAGCCTCGCATCGTCGTCAATCTCGTGAGCAACGACGTCATCACCATCTTCGACGCCGAACCGTAATCCACGGCGATGGACTTGGCAGGTTTGATCTCGCTGTTGCGATGCTGGCGAGATCGCGTAAGTGGTCGATAAGTCTTAAACCGCCCTTACTTTGACGTACACGCTCAGCAGCGAGGGGCGAAGGTATGTTCGGTAGACGATGAAGACCGTGAACAGGCTCAACGCCAACGTCTCCGGCAAACGCACGCGACGCCGACGCGCGTAGCTGCTCCAATACTTCTTGTAGAAATAACGTGTATGTCTGACCGACCAGTACACGTCGAGGCTGCGGCGACGCTCCCGGGCTGGCCCGTCGGGGCGGCGAATGGCTGACGGCGGGAGGTGAACGCTGTGGGTGTCGGCGGTCATGAAGTTGTCGAACCCGTTGACGTATAGGTTCATCTGATAATCCGACTCCTCGCGATATCCGTTGCCCTCGGCGTAGGTGGCGTCGAACCCATACTGCGCCACGAGCTTCTTGGGCGTGACGATGATCGCGTTGCTGAACGGAATCGCGACATCTCCCGTGAAGTAGGATCCCGGCGTGAGTTCGCAGAGCAGATCGTTGTATGGCTTGGTTCGGCGCGAGCCGTTGCGGAAGCGCGCCAGCGCTCCGGCAAAATCCTCGCCCTCGCGCATGTAGACGCGGCGCCCGGATATCGCGCCGGCGCCGTATCTTAGAAGCTTCTCCAGACAGATGGCGGCGTAGTCGGGCTCAAGGTATTCGTCGTCGTCACAGAACAGGATGAAGTCGTTGGTGGCGAGCCGGCTGCCCACGTTCCGGCTTTCCGCCGCGCCCACCCGACGCGGGTTGCGCGTCACCCTGAAGAAGACGTGCGGGTAACAACCGGACAGCTCGCTGATCAGTCCGGCCACCCCGCTGTCGCAGCCATCTTCGACAAAGATAATTTCGTCGACAAGATGTTGCTGACAGTAGCTGGGCGCCACGCGCCGAAGGGTGTGCTCCCTGTTGCACGTCGGCACGACGATCGAGATCAGGCCGTTGGCCAAAGCACCTCCCGAACTGCCGTCGTTGGAACCATCCCGCCGGCGGCGCAACGCTGCCGAGGGCGAGCCGTTCCAGAACGACGGGGTCGATCATGCCGATCGATGACCCCTTGGAGCGGCGTGGCGGCCGGGCATCGCGACCATGTGCGGCAAACGCGCACCGCTCGCCACCCCGTTCCCGATAAGGCCGGTTGCTAATCGCGCGAGACGGGCATGGTGGAGCTGAGCGGAATCGAACCGCTGGCCTCCTCATTGCGAACGAGGCGCTCTACCAACTGAGCTACAGCCCCGCCTTGCGCGGCCGCACTCATGCGCACCGCGCCTTGCCGCGTCAAGACCCGCCCGCGCGGCGCCCGCCCGTTGCGCCCCGCCGGACGCCCGCATACGGTCCGCCCAGCCAACCAGGAGCCCGCCGGGCGTGCTGACCGTCATCGTCTTCCAGCTGCTGTCCGTCATCGTCCAATTGCTCAAATGGGCCATCATCATCGCCGCCGTGGTCAGCCTGCTGATCTCGTTCGGCGTGCTCGATACCCGCAATCGCGCCGTCTGGACCATCAGCGACATCCTGTTCCGTGTCACCGACCCGATCCTGCGCCCGATCCGCCGCGTCCTGCCGCAGTTCGGCGGCATCGATTTCAGCCCCTGGGTCGCCCTCATCCTGCTCCAGATTGTCGTCTCGCCGCTGCTCGACTACCTCTTCCAGGGCATCCACTACGGTGTCTGGCCACCGCTGCTCTGATAAGGCGGCGCTGATGGCGGCGACCCGATGAGCGCCCGCATCCTCGACGGTCGCGCGCTTGCGCGCACCCTGCGCGCCACCGTCGCCCAGGCCGCTGCCGAGCTTGGCCTCACGCCGGGCCTCGCCGTCGTGCTGGTCGGCGAGGACGGCCCCAGCCACGTCTACGTCCGCAACAAGGACCGCGCCGCCCGCGAGGCGGGTTTTGCCAGCCAGACCATCCGTCTGCCGGCCGATGCCGACGAGGCCGCCCTGCTTGCCACCGTTCGCGCCCTCAATGACGATCCGGCCGTCGACGGCATCCTCGTGCAGCTGCCGCTGCCGCCGCAGATCCGCTCCCGCGCCATCATCGAGGCGATCGACCCCGCCAAGGACGTCGACGGCTTCCACCCGCTCAACGCCGGCCGCCTCGCCGACGGCCTGACCATGCTCGCCCCCTGCACCCCGCGCGGCGTGATGAAGCTGCTCGCCGAAGCCGGCCGTCCCCTGCGCGGCGCCCGCGCCCTCGTGCTCGGGCGCTCGGCGATCGTCGGCCGCCCAGTCGCCACCATGCTCACCGCCGCCGACGCCACCGTCACCCTCGCCCACTCCGCGACGCGCGACCTGCCCGCCGAATGCCGGCGCGCCGACATCATCGTCGCCGCCGTCGGCCGCGCCGAACTGATCCAGGGCGACTGGGTCGCACCCGGCGCCACCGTCATCGACGTCGGCATCAACCGCCTGGCGGACGGCCGCCTGGTCGGCGACGTGGCCTACGCCGCCATCGCGGAACACGCCGGCGCCATCACGCCTGTGCCCGGCGGCGTCGGCCCGATGACCATCGCCTGCCTGCTGGACAACACCC
>CAXUCZ010000053.1:0-8580 GCA_964249675.1 uncultured Acetobacteraceae bacterium
GGGCTGGCGCGACGGGCTGCTGTCGCTGGTCGGCTGCGGGCTGCTGTTCGGGCTCGGCGGCGCCGCCGCCATCGCCGCGCTGTGCCGGTCGATGTCGAGCGTGGAACCCGCGTCGTGAGGGCCGCGTCATGACCCGGCGGTCCGACGCCGTGCAGGTGGCGCAGGCCGCCGGCGGCTCGCAGGTCTACGTCGTCGACCGGCCGGCCGAGCGGCTGCCCGCGGTCTGCCGCGCGACATCGCCCGCGCGTGGGAGCAGGCGCACGACGCGGCGCGGCTCGAGGCGGGCGGGCCGGCGCGGCTGTTCCGCTTCGCCGCCACCGGGGCGGACGAGGCGCCGAGCGACCTGGTGCTCGCCGACAGCGACGCCTGCTGCTGGGCGGCGGCGGTGGACCGGATCAGCGGGCTCACCACGCTCTATGGATTGTCGCTCTGCCTGCGGCTGCTGGCGCTGGTCGAGCTGCTGGGCCGGGCGCGCTGGCTGGCCGGGCTGTTCCGGCTGCGTCCGGAGGGGGCGGAGCTCGACCAAGTGCTGCTCGCCGCCGCCGCCGCCTGCCCGCTCGGCCGGGAGGCGCGGTTCGACGAGGCGGCGATGCGCGCGATGCTGCCCATGGCCGCCGGGCCGCCGGTGACGGCGCAAGCCAGACGGGCGCTGCCGCCAGCCGGGACGGCCGTTGCGCCGCTGCGGCCGGGTCGCTACCAGCACGAACAGGCCGGCGCGCCGCGCGACCGGCGAGGAAGCCCCGCATGACCACCCGCGAGACCCCAGCCCTGCCGCGTTATGGGCGACTACCCTCCCGGCGACGTCGGTGCTCCGCCGGCCTGCTCGCGAGCCTGCTGGCGGCGGGGCTTGCTGCCGGCTGCGCCGCGGTGCCGCCGCAGCAGGACCATGCCGACCGCGCGGCCGCCGCCGCCTGCGAGCATCAGGCCGACCAGGCCTACCTGTCGCAAAACCGCTTCCTGCTCTCCGAACGCTCGACCGTCGACACGCCGTTCTCGTCGAGCGGCCTGCCCGGCGTCACCTCCAACGGGCTGCCGGACCGCTACGGCCGCGACCAGCAGCTCGCCGGCTGCCTGCGCGAGAACGGCCAGTCGGTCGACGACGCCAACGGCACCGCCGCGCCGGGCAGCGTTCCGCCTTCGCCGGCTCAGCCTTAGCGGAAGGAAGGCCAGGGGCTTCCCTCCGCGGAGCCCATTAAAGGCGGAGCCTTTAAAATCCGTCCAGGACCTATGCCACATGGCGAGGTCGGTACACGCGATACACGGTTGAACGGGTCGCCAAGCAAGAGACGGCGCGACTAAATGGGGTCTGGGGCCTCGGGCCCCAGCGGGTCCAGGGCAGAGCCCTGGCCTTGCTTTAGAACCTCTCAGGAGACCGCATGAGCAAGATCATCCGCACCGGCGCTGACGCCGTGCTGGCTCGCGCCGTGGAGTACCACGGCTTCATCTTCACCCAGGGGGTGGTTGCCGGCGACACCAGCAAGGACGTGCGCGGGCAGACCCTCGACGTGCTGGAGCAGCTCGACGCGCTGCTCGAGGAGCATGGCACCGACAAGACCAGGCTGCTGCAGGCGCAGATCTGGCTCGCCGACATCGCCGACCGGGCGGTGCTGAACGAGGTGTGGTCGGCCTGGCTGCCGGAGGGCGGGGCGCCGGCGCGGGCCTGCGTTCAGGCGGTGCTTGCCGATCCGACCTACCTGGTCGAGATCATGCTGATCACCACCAAGTAGGCGATATTCGTCTTGGTCGCGTATTGAAGACGCTGCTAAGTGGCTGATACGGCACAGTGCTGCACATCGGCCACCACACGAGTCTCGCTTGTTGGCGATGCCGCATGTCACGTCGATATTAGGAATGCGGTCCCGAAAGCGCCTACCATCCACAGGGCGTTTTGGACGAAGTGCAGCGGCCGAGACAGTTTTTCGGCGCTGGCGATTGTCGAACGCGTTACCGGGGCGATACGCAGTCTTGGCTTAGAGACCGCGGAGAGACCCAGGTATGCGTTTCACACAGGCTGGCAAGACGGCAGCTCTCATCGCCCTGCTGACCGGGGCATGCCTCTCGATCAGTCCGAACGCGGCCAGCGCCCATCACCGATACCGCCACGAGGGCGCCGCGCGCTATCGCTTCGCCGCCTATCGCTCGCGCGCGCTGCCGGTGCTGCAATGCGTCGCCTTCGCGAAGGAAGCGAGCGACGTTCAGCTCTCGGGCAACGCCGTCGACTGGTGGGACAACGCCGCCGGCGTCTATGCCCGCGGACAGCGGCCGGAGATCGGCAGCGTCCTGAGCTTCCAGGCGAATGGGCGGATGCCGCTCGGCCACGTCGCAGTGGTGAGCGATGTCGTCGACAGCCGCAGCATCGTCATCGACCAGTCGCACTGGAACAGCCGCGGCGTCACCCGCAACATCTCGGTGGTTGACGTCTCGGAGGCCAATGACTGGTCTGCGGTGCGGGTCGCGCTCGCCCGCGGCGACACCTACGGCAGCATCTACCCGACCAACGGGTTCATCTATCCGCGCGCCGATCAGGGTCGCCTGATCGTGGCTCAAACCCATGCGCCGGTGCCGCAGCTCGACGCAGCGCCGGCCGACCTGCGCGAGGATGCCGTCGCGACGCCGACACGCCGCGGAGCCGCCTTCGAGGAGGTTGCCATGGCGCCGGCAGGGATCGATCTCACGATCTCGTCGGCCGACGCGCCGGACCGTAGCCTCAAGTAAGATCAGGAAGGCCAGGGCTCTGCCCTGGACCCGCTGGGGCCCGAGGCCCCAGACCCCGATAGTCCAGGCAAGCCTTTAGTCTCGCTTGGCGAAGCCGATCGATACCGGTGCCCAAAGCTCCACGGAGGGAAAGCCCCCCGTCTTGCCTCCTCTAAAGCACCCGGTCGTCGAACGGCGGCAGCAGGTCGGCGGCTTCGAACTCCACCACCCACAGGTCCGGATCGCGCGCCACCTGACGGGCGACGTAGGCGTCCGCGGTTGGGTCGTCCACCGGGTCGGCGCCGGTGCCGCGCAGCCAGGCCGGCGCGCCGGACGCGTCGCGGGTTTGGCTGAGCACGCTGAGGCCGCGCCGGCTGCGCAGAACGACCAGAACGCCGCCGGCGTCCTCGTCGCCGCGGCGCAGGATGGCGCCCGGCTTGCCGTCGCCGTCGCCGAGCCGCAGCGCGGCGCGCACCCACAGCCCTGCCTTGATGCGTGCCTCGGCCATGCGGTGTCTCCTTGCAGCCCGCACTCTTGCTGCGCGGGCGGCCCGAGGCCACTACTTGCGGCGAATTCGGCCGGGCGGGACAGTGGCGATGAAGGTGATGAGCGAGGGCCAACGCGGCTACGAGGCCAAGCGGGCCGCCAAGGCCGGCATGAGCCTCGAGAAGTGGCTGGCGGAAAAGGCGCGCCTCGAGGCGGGCGAGCAGCGTGATCAGGAGCGCGGGCGGGCGGCGCAGGCCAAGGTCGATGCCAAGGCGAAGAAGCGCGGCGGATTGTTGGCGCGGCTGATCGAGCGTGGCCACAAGCCGCTCGGCAAGAGCTCGTCCTGATGCAGGACTTCGACGCCAGGCTCGACCGGCTGGCCGAGGTTGCGATCCGCAGCGGGCTGAACCTGCAGCCGGGCCAGGAGCTGCTGATCTCGGCGCAACTCGAGGCGGTGCCGCTCGTGCGGCGGCTGACGGCGCACGCGTATCGCGCCGGGGCGAGCCTGGTGACCTGCCTGCTGGCCGACGAGCAGGCAATGCTGATCCGGCTGGCGGATGGCGGCGAGGCGAGCCTTGACGCCGCGCCCGCCTGGCTGCTCGACGGCATGGCGAACGCGCATGAGCGCAATGCGGCGAGCCTCAGCGTGGTGTCGGGCAACCCGTCGCTGCTGGCCGGGCAGGATCCGGCGAAGATCGGGCGGATCGCCAAGGCGGCGGCGGTGGCCGGCAAGCGGCGGCTCGACCTGATCACGGAGTTTCGCGTCAATTGGCTGGTGCTGCCGGCGGCGAGCCCCGGCTGGGCGGCGGCGGTGTTTCCGGACCTTCAGGAGGCGGCGGCGGTCGCCGCGCTGTGGGAGGCCATCTTTGCCGCCTCGCGCGTCGATGCTGCGGAGCCGCTGGCCGAGTGGGCGGCGCATTACGAGCGGCTTGCCGGCTGGGCGGCGCGGCTCAACCAGCGGCGCTATCAGGCGCTGCATTTCCGCGCGCCCGGCACCGATTTGCGGGTCGGGCTGGCGGACGGGCATCTGTGGAAGGGCGGGGCGACGACGGCGCGCAACGGCATCGTCTGCAACCCGAACATCCCGACCGAGGAGGTGTTCACCACGCCGCATCGCGACCGAGTGGAGGGGCATGTCACGAGCAGCAAGCCGCTGGCGCTGCGGGGCACGCTGATCGACGGGATCAGCATGCGCTTCGAGGCCGGACGGGTGATCTCGGCGGAGGCGCGCAAGGGCGGCGAGGCGCTCACCCGGCTGCTCGACACCGATGCCGGCGCGCGCCACCTCGGCGAGGTGGCGCTGGTGCCGAACTCGTCGCCGATCGCGCGCTCCGGGCTGCTGTTCCGCAACACGCTGTTCGACGAGAATGCCGCCTGCCACATCGCGATGGGCTCGGCCTATACCGAGTGCCTGCTCGACGCCGAGAGGCTGAGCGAGGCGGAGGCGCGGGCGGCCGGCGCCAATGACAGCCTCATCCATGTCGACTGGATGATCGGCAGCGGGGCGATGGACGTGGATGGCGTGCTGGCCAGCGGCGACTTCGAGCCGGTGATGCGCGCTGGCGAGTGCGCCTAACGACCTAATCGTAACGGATTTCAAAGGCTTCGCCTTTGATGGGGTCCAGGGGCAAAGCCCCTGGCCTTCCTCTTTGCGGAACTAGGTGATGTAGCGCCCGAGCAGATAGCCGGTCGTCAACGCGATCAGCACGGCGACGAACGGGCGCTCGCGCACGCCGTCCGAGGCCTGCTCGTAACGGTCGGCGGCGGCATTGCCGAACGAGCTTGCGGCCTCACGCGCCCGGTTGGCGGCCTCCGTCACCCGTGGCGGCAAGGTCGGGCCGCTCAGCTCGTCGATCTCGTCGCGCATTGCCTTCAGATCTTCCGCGTCGCCCATCGCGCTCCCCATGCACTCCGTCCCGCGCCGAGCGCGGGACCGTTAGGATGCCAGCGGCCACCCGCCGCCAACTAGCTGGCGGCGGTCTGGTGATGATGGACGTGGTGCCGCATCGGCAGCCCGCGGCCATACAGCTTCTCGGCGACCGTCAGATGATGCTGGATGATCGGCACGGTCTGCGCCGCGAACGCCTTTAAGTCGGGGTCGGTGCCGTTCTGGGCCTCGGTCTGGAACGTCGCCAGCATCGCCTTGTGGTCCGCAACCTGGCCCGCAAGATAGTCGTGGTTGAACTCGCGGCCGGTCTCGCCCTGCAGCTTCGCATACTGCGCTTCCTGATCGTCGGTCGGCGACGTCGGAAGGGTGATGCCCTTCTGCTGCGCGATCTGCATCAGCTGCTGGTCGGCCGTCGTGTGGTCCTTGATCATCAGCCCGGCATAGCCCTTCACCGAGCCCCGCTTGTCCTTGGTCTGCGCGAGCTGCGCGGCCTGGATTTCGGCCAGCCCACCGGCCGCCGCGGTCATGGCGAAGCTCTGATCAGCCGCCGCGACGGCTGGCGGCGGGGGCGCTTCGGTTGCGACCGGCTGCGGCTTGTTGTCGGAAGAGCAGGCGGCGATGGGCAGCATCGCGGAAAGGGTCAGCAGAAGGATCGAACGATTCATGGCGGTAAGCTGTCTCCAAGCGGCATCACGACAAGCGGCCGCTGTCGGAGCGCCAACGCGGGCCAAGCGAGTACGTTCAGGCATGGTGGAAAGACAACCCGCCAGGCTTTGCGTCTGATCGATCTCGAGGGCTCCGACGCCGCGCCCTTTGCCTCAGCGCGCGTAACGGAAGCGCTCCACCGCGGCGACCAGGGCGCGTCGAATGCCGGGCTCCAGCGCCGAGTGGCCGGCGTCGGGGATCACGGTCAGGCGGGCGGACGGCCAGGCGGCGGCCAGCTCGAAGGCCGAGGTGGCGGGGCACACCATGTCGTAGCGGCCCTGCACGATCTCGCCCGGGATGTGGCCGACCCGGTGCATGCCGGCGAGCAGGCCCTGCGGCGGCAGGAACAGGTCATTGGCGAAGTAATAAGCCTCGATGCGGGCGAGGCCGAGGGCGGTGCGGTCCTGCGAGAACGAGCTCACCGTCTCCGGGCTGGGCAGCAGGGTGCTGCAGGAGCCCTCATAGACCGACCAGGCGCGCGCAGCCTGCATGTGCACGCTCGGATCGGGGTCGCATAGCCGGCGCAGGTAGGAGCCGAGCACGTCGCCGCGCTCCGCCTCGGGCAGGAAGCCGACGAAGGCGGCGTGCGCGTCGGGGAAGATCGCGGCGAGGCCGTGCAGGAACCAGTCGACCTCGCTGCGCCGGCCGAGGAAGACGCCGCGCAGCACCAGCCCGGCGACATGCGCCGCGTGCGCCTGCGCATAGGCGAGCGCGAGGGTCGATCCCCAGGAGCCGCCGAACACCAGCCAGCTGTTGATGTCGAGGTAGCGGCGCAGCGCCTCGATGTCCTGGACCAGCGCCTGGGTGGTGTTGCCGGCGAGCAGGCCGAGCGGGCGCGAGCGGCCGGCGCCGCGCTGGTCGAAGATCACCACCCGCCAATGCGCCGGGTCGAAGAAGCGCCGATGCACGACGCCCGCGCCCGCGCCCGGCCCGCCATGCAGGAACAGCACCGGCCGGCCACGTGGATTCCCGACCTGCTCCCAATACATGATGTGGCCGCCGGCGAGCGGCAGGTAGCCGGTCTGGAACGGCCCGATGTCGGGAAACAGGTCACCGCGCGGCATCGCGCTAATCTAGCCAAGCCCGTGCGGGGAGCAACGAAGAAGCCGCGTGTCCCGCATCGGGCAAAGTCCGGTCGAGAATGCGCCAGGGTGAGTCAGCTTGCGTGTCTGCGCGAGCACCGAAGCGGCGCGGCCCTGATGGCCGTGAGCATCGGAGCGCAGCAAAGGCGCGCCAGATGACCACCCTCGTAGCATTATCGAACGGGCTCTCAGGCGCGGCCGGCGGCGTGGGAGAGGAGCAACGGGTCGACCTTCAGCACCGCCAGCGCGCGGCGCCACTTCGTCGCGTGGTCGGCGTCGAACACCAGGGCGACGTTGGCGGGCGCCGACAGCCAGGCGTTGCGCTGCATCTCCTCGTCGAGCTGGCCCGGGCCCCAGCCGGCATAGCCGAGCGCCAGCAGCCCCTCGCGCGGCCCGCCGCCATCGGCGATCGCCTTCAGCACGTCCAAGCTCGCCGTCAGCGCCACAGCCTCGTCGACCACCAGCGAGCCGTCGCCGGTCCAGTCCGCGGTGTGCAGCACGAAGCCGCGGGCGCTCTCGACCGGGCCGCCCTTGCACAGCGCCACGCGCCGGTTCGGCGGCGTCGGCGCGACGCCGAGCTGGGCCAGCAGGTCATCGAAGCTCGGGCTGTCCAGCGGGCTGTTCAGCACGATGCCCATCGCCCCCTCGGCGGTGTGGGCGCAGACATAGATGACGCTGCGGCTGAAATACGGCGTGTCGATGCTGGGCATGGCGATCAGCAGCTGGCCGGTCAGCGTCGCCGGCTGCAACCCCATCGCCCCGATCCCGGCGGCCAGACGGCGCGAGCCCGCAGCTTGGGCCGGGCTCGCCGTCGCGTCCTCGCGCCCGGCCGGAGCCGGCGCCGCGGGCCGCGGCTTGCGTCGGCGAGGCGGCTTCTCATCCATTGTTCAAACGACCTCGCTGGCAGATCAATCGCAGTGTCGACTCATGGCCCGTCGCGCCGGCAGCGACGGTGCACGTCCTGAAATTGGAGCACGGCGACCGCCGACAAGCACAGCAGCACAACGTGACTCATCAGCGATCCGCCATTACATCTGCGTCATGGCAACGCACGAGGGGACGCGACGGTGACGATCAAGGTTGGCGACACGCTGCCATCGGTGAAGCTGACGCTGGCGACCCAGGACGGACCGCACGAAGTCTCGACCGAGGAGGTGTTCGGCGGCAAACTGGTGGTGCTGTTCGGCGTGCCGGGCGCCTTCACCCCGACCTGCACCGCCCAGCACCTCCCCGGCTTCGTGGACAATCTCGCCACCTTCAAGGACAAGGGTGTCGAGCTGGTTGCCTGCATGGCGGTGAACGACGTGTTCGTGATGGGCGCCTGGGGCAAGGCCAACGAGCTCGGCGACGCCATCACGCTGGTCGCCGACGGCTCCTGCGCCTTCACGCACGCGCTCGGCCTCGAGCTCGACCTAACCAATCGCGGCCTCGGCATTCGGTGCCAACGCTTCGCCCTGGTCGCCGACAACCTCAAGGTCACCCATCTGGGCGTCGAACCGCCCGGCGATTTCGGGGTAAGCAAGGCGGAGAGCGTGCTGGCTGCGCTGTAGGTCAGCAAGGAAGGCCAGAGGCTCTGCCTCTGGACACCGCTGGGGCGTGAGGCCTGCGTTTCCAACGGCAACAACTTGCCGTGTCGCACGACCAACAAATGGATTTTAAAGGCTTTGCCTTTAATGGGGTCCAGGGGCAAAGCCCCTGGCCTTCCCTGCTTCACCGTCCCGTCAG
>CAXUCZ010000053.1:8590-12338 GCA_964249675.1 uncultured Acetobacteraceae bacterium
GTCGGGATGAAGCCGTTGCCGTAGAACGGGTCCGAGGCGAAGCGGTAGGCGTTATGGCCGCCGAACATCAGGTTGTTGTCGGCGGCCTCGGGCGTGTCGGTATGGCCGATCTCCTGCAGCGTCTTCTGGATGCAGAAGCTGCGCGGGTCGGCCTTCTTACCGTTGGTATAGCTCGGCTCCGCTTGGCTCCAGTTCGAGAAGCGGCACTGGCTGAGGCAGCCCATGCAGGCGACCTGGTCGGCCTGGATCTCGGCCGCCTTTTCGGGAGTGACGAAGATCAGCGTGAGGTCGGGCGTGCGCAGCGCCTCGGTAAAGCCCAGGCGTTCCCAGCCGCCCACGTGGTGGCGATCGGTGGCGGTGAGGTAGACCTTGCGGCCGCGCGGACCGACGCCGTATTCGGCGACGTGCTCGCCGACCGGCTCGGCGGTGTAGGCGACCTGGCGATCGCTGCGGCCGCGCAGCTCCTCCAGGAACGCGTTCTTGATGGCGCTGGAGTAGAAGCCGGTCGGACTGAAATGGTTAAGGAAGACGTCGCCCTCCTTGAGGTGCAGCAGCCGCTGCTTCCACTCCTCGCCGATCGGGCTCTCGGTGGTGAGCAACGGCCGGGTGCCGAACTGGAAGGCGATCGGCCCGAGCTCGGGGTTGTCGATCCAGTCCTGCCACTCCTCGAGCCACCAGACGCCGCCGGCCATGATGATCGGCGTGTCGTCGAGGCCGAAGGCGCGCATCTGGCGGCGCAGCGCAAGCACCCGGTCGAACGGCGGCTCGGGCCTGGTGGGGTCCTCGCTGTTGGACAAGCCGTTATGGCCGCCGGCAAGCCAGGGGTCTTCATAGACGACGCCGCCGAGCAGGTTGGCGGCCTTGTGGTAGGCGCGCTTCCATAGCGCCGAGAAGGCGCGGGCGGAGGAAACGATCGGATAGTAGTGGACCCCGAAGCGGGCCGCGATGTCGGACAGCCGGTAGGGCATGCCGGCGCCGCAGGTCAGGCCATGGATCAGCCCGCGGGCGCCTTCGAGCACGCCGGTGATGACACGCTCGGCGCCGCCCATCTCCCACAGGATGTTGGCGTGGATGCGGCCGCGGCCGCCGGCGAGCTCGTGCGCCTGTCGCGCCTGGGTGATGCCGCCCTCGATCGCATAGGTCACCAGCTCCTCGTGGCGCTCCCGGCGGGTGCGGCCATGATAGAGCTGCGGGCGGACCGAGCCGTCCTCGTCGTAGCTGTCGGCGTTGACCGCGCTGAAGGTGCCGGCGCCGCCGGCGGCGGCCCAGTGGCCCGACGAGATGCCGTTGCTGACGGCGACGCCCTTGCCACCCTCGATCAACGGCAGCACGTCGACACCGCCCATGCGGATGGCGTTGATCGTCTTCATCGTTCCGCCCTTGGCCGCATCAGGTTGTAATGGATACGGTCGTGACGCCCGACAAGATGCGGGCGCCGCGTCCGCCGTCTGGCCGGCAGTTACTCGGCCGCCTCATCGCGCGAGCGCGAGCCGCCCTTGGGGCCGACGCGCTCGGAGATGTCCTCGCCGGTCTCCTGGTCGACGACGCGCATCGACAGCTTGACCTTGCCGCGATCGTCGAAGCCCATGACCTTGACCCGCACGGACTGGCCGACCGAGACCACGTCGGCGGTCTTGTTGACCCGGCCCTGGGTCAGCTCGCTGATGTGCACGAGCCCGTCGCGCGAGCCGAGGAAGTTCACGAAGGCGCCGAAATCCGCCGTCTTGACCACCTTGCCGAGGTAGATGACGCCCAGCTCCGGCTCGGCGACGATGCCGCGGATGCGGTCGAGCGCCTTCTGCGTCGCCTCCTCGCTGGTGGAGGCGATCTTGATCGTGCCGTCGTCCTCGATGTCGACCTTGGCGCCGGAATACTCGACGATCTCGCGGATCACCTTGCCGCCGGTGCCGATGACCTCGCGGATCTTGTCCTTGGGCACGTTGATCACGGTGATACGCGGCGCGGTGGCCGCCACGCCGCCGCGGGCGCCAGTCAGTGCGCGGGCCATCTCGCCGAGGATATGCAGCCGGCCGTCACGCGCCTGCTCGAGCGCCACCCGCATGATCTCGGCGGTGATCGAGGTGATCTTGATGTCCATCTGCAAGGCGGTGATGCCGGTCTCGGTGCCCGCCACCTTGAAGTCCATGTCGCCGAGGTGGTCCTCGTCGCCAAGGATGTCGGACAGCACGGCGAAGCCGCGCTCCTCCTTGATCAGCCCCATGGCGATGCCGGCGACCGGACGCTCCATCGGCGCGCCGGCGTCCATCAGCGCCAGCGAGCAGCCGCAGACGGTCGCCATCGAGGACGAGCCGTTGCTCTCGAGGATCTCGGACACCAGGCGGACGGTGTAGGGGAACTTGTCCTTGCCCGGGAGCAGCGGGCGCAGGGCGCGCCAGGCCAGCTTGCCATGGCCGATCTCGCGCCGGCCGGGGCTGCCCATGCGGCCCGCCTCGCCCACCGAGAACGGCGGGAAGTTGTAGTGCAGCAGGAAGTTGGCGCGGCTCTCGCCGTCCAGGCTGTCGATGATCTGCTCGTCGGACGCGGTGCCCAGGGTGGCGACGCACAGCGCCTGGGTCTCGCCGCGGGTGAACAGGGCCGAGCCATGCGCGCGCGGCAGGACGCCGACCTCGGCGACGATCGGCCGCACCGTCTTGGTGTCGCGGCCGTCGATACGCAGGCCGGTGTCGAGGATCGCGTTGCGGACGATGTCCGCCTCGAGATCCTTGAACAGCGGCTTGGCCTTGTCCGTCGGGTGTCCCTCGGCCGCCAGCGTCTCGGTGGCGGCCTTCTTGGCTGCGCCGACCTTCTCGTAGCGGGCCTGCTTGACGCGCTCCTGATAGGCGGCGGCGATCGGCGCGCGGGCGAGCTCGTCGATGCGGTGCTTGAGCTTGGCCTGCTCCTCGGAGGGCTCGGCGAGCGCCCAGGGCTCCTTGGCGGCGTGCTCAGCGAGCTCGATGATCGCCTGGATCACCGGCTGGAAGTGCTCATGGCCGAAAGTGACGGCGCCCAGCATGGTCGCCTCGTCGAGCTCGCGCGCCTCGCTCTCGACCATCAGCACGCCGTCCTGGGTGCCGGCGACGACGAGGTCCAGCGTCGCGCCTTTCATCTGCGAGGTCGTCGGGTTCAGCACGTAGGCGCCCTCGACATAGCCGACGCGGGCGGCCGCGACCGGGCCGAAGAACGGGATGCCGGAGAGGGTCAGGGCGGCCGAGCAGCCGACCAGGGCGACGATGTCAGGATCGTTCTCCATGTCGTGGCTGAGCACGGTGGCGACGACCTGAACCTCGTGGCGGAAGCCCTCGGGGAACAGCGGCCGGATCGGCCGGTCGATCAGGCGGCTGACCAGCACCTCCTTCTCGCTCGGACGGCCCTCGCGCTTGAAGAAGCCGCCGGGGATCTTGCCGGCCGCGTAGGTCTTCTCCTGGTAGTTGACGGTGAGCGGGAAGAAGTCCTGCCCGGGCTTGGTGGTGCGCACGCCGACGGCGGTGCACAGCACGATCGTCTCGCCGTAGCTGACCAGCACCGCGCCGTCGGCCTGGCGCGCCATCTTGCCGGTCTCAAGGACGAGCTTGCGCCCACCCCAGTCGAGCTCCTTGCGGAAGTGATTAAACATTCGAGAACCATCCTTCTTTGTCCAAGGGACGGCGTCTCGGACTGCATGGGCGAGGGATGTCGTCCATGTGGCCGGAGACGCCGGCAACGAGGCCAGGGCTTCGCCCTGGACCCACCAAAGGCCGGCGGCCTTTGG
>CAXUCZ010000054.1:0-8094 GCA_964249675.1 uncultured Acetobacteraceae bacterium
CTGCTCATCGTGCTGGCGCTGTTCGGCAGCCTGATCCCGGACTTCTTCTCGGGCGCCAGCCTGGTCGCGAGCGCCCGCCAACTCGGCGAGTTCGGCTGCGTGGTGATCGGCCAGACGATCGTGCTGGTCGGCGGCGGCATCGACCTCAGCGTCGGCTCGAGCTTCGCGCTCGGCAACATCGTCGCGCTGATGTGCATCAACCTCGCCGGACTGCCGGCCTGGGCGGCGTTCGGCTGCACGCTGGCGGCGTGCGGCGCGGTCGGGCTGCTGAACGGCGTGCTGGTCGGCTACCTGCGGCTGCGCGCGTTTCTCACCACGCTGGTGACGCTGATCATCGTGCGGGCGGTCGTCGACGTGCTGCTGCTGCACGAGGCGGTGCCGATCTCGATGGGCACGTCGAGCTCGGACGTGTGGGACTGGCTCGGCGACGCGACGATCGCCGGCGTGCCGTTCAGCCTGATCGTGTGGCTGGTGCTGATCGTCGGCGGCCACGTCATCCTGAGCCGGACGCGGCCGGGCTGGCACGTGATGGCGGTTGGCGGCTCGCGGCGTTCGGCGCACAACGCCGGCATCTCGGTGCGGCGCACGGTGTGCGCGACCTACGTGATCGCCGGTCTGCTCACCGGGCTGTCGGCGTTCCTGTTCGCGGCAAGGCTGGGCAGCACCGGCTCGGAGACCGGCTCGGGGCTGGAGCTCAGCGTGCTCACCGCGGCGATCCTGGGCGGCAACAGCCTGGGCGGCGGCCGCGGCTCGATGGCCAAGGCGCTGATGGGCTCGATCACCGTGCTGGCGATCACCAACGGCGTCGTGCGGCTCGGCCTGCATGCCGGCGCCGGGCCGCTGGTGCTCGGGCTGTTCCTGCTGCTGGCGATCGTCGTCGACGTGCGCTGGCTGAAGAACCGGCACAAGATCCTGAGCAAGGTCTACATCTCGCCGGCCTACCAGCGGCTCGCCCCGCCGGCCTCGGCCGCCGCGGATGCCGGCACGCCCTACGCCATCAACGACAAGCTCGCCGACGTCGAGGTGCTCGGGCTCGACATGGTGGACGGGCCGGAGGACGTGATCTTCGACCGCAACGACCACATGTACACCGGGTCGCGGCATGGCGACATCCACCGGTTTCTCGCGCCCGACTACACGCGTCACGAGATCTTCGCCCATATCGGCGGCTTTCCGCTCGGTATGGCGTTCGACCGCGACGACAATCTGCTGGTCTGCGTCGGCGGCATGGGGCTCTACCGGGTGCGGCCGGATCGTATCGTTGAGAAGGTCACGGACGAGACCAACCGCTCGCGGCTGTCGATCAACGACGACACGCGATTGCGGCTGGCCGACGACCTCGACATCGCGCCTGACGGGAAGGTCTATTTCAGCGAGGCGACCACCCGCTACGAGATGAACACCTGGCCGGTGGACGCGCTGGAGGCGCGCGGCAACGGGCGGCTGATCTGCTACGATCCGGCCCGGGGCTCGACGCGGACGATCCTGCGCGGCTTGCGCTTTCCGAATGGCATCTGTCTCGCGCATGACGGTCAGTCGTTCCTGTTCGCGCAGACCTGGGCATGCTCGATCTCGCGCTACTGGCTCGCCGGGCCGAAGGCGGGGACGACCGAGCTGGTGATCGCGAACCTGCCGGGCCACCCCGACAACATCAATCGGGCGTCCGACGGGACGTACTGGCTGGCCCTGGTCGGGATGCGCTCGCCGGTGGTCGACCTGTCGCTGCGGATGCCGGGGTTTCGGCGGCGGATGGCGCGGCGGGTGGCGGCGGACGAGTGGCTGTATCCGAACATCAACATCGGCTGCGTGGTCAAGATCGACGATGGCGGGCAGGTGCTCGACGCGCTGTGGGATCGGCATGGACGCAACCATCCGATGATCACCTCCATGCGCGAGCATCGCGGCTACCTCTATCTCGGCGGCATCCTGAACAACCGGGTCGGCCGCTACCGCATTCCGGGCGCGGATCCGAACTGGACCGGCATCGGCAGCTATTGGGGGGCGCAGGCTTGATCGCGGGCTTGGGGCATGGGCGTGACGGGCGCCCTGCGGGCATGCGCGTGACGGGCGCGCTGCGGGCATGCGCGTGATGGGCGCCCTGCGGGCATGGGCGTGATGGGCGCCCTGCGGGCATGCGCGTAATGGGCGCCCTGCGGGCGCGGCGGGACGCCTTCCTCGGACGGGGTGATGCGTCGGTCACCATTCCGGCGATGGATGGCGCGCTGCGGCCGAACCAGCATCTGGACCGGGCGCGCATCGTGCGGGTGGCGCCGGCGCCGGACTGCCTCGTCGTGCGCGGCGACGAGGTGCTCTACGCCAGCGGCGGGACGGTCTATCGGCTGCAGGCGGGGGCGCCGGCGGACGCGGCGGTGGCGGCGTTCGGGGCGACGGTGACGTGCCTGGCCGCGGATGCGGATGGCGCCCTGGCGGTGGGGCTCGATGACGGGCAGCTGGTCGTGCAGCGCGCCTCCGGATCGCAGGCGCTGCGCGCGGGCGGCCGCTGCCCGACGGCGGTGGCGTTCGACGGCGGCTCGGTCGTGGTCGCGCACGGCTCCGCCTCGCACCCGCCCTCGCGCTGGCGATACGACCTGATGCAGCGTGGCGCGAGCGGCTCGGTGTGGCGGGCGCCGCTCGATGGCGGTGCGCCGTCGCTGCTGGCGGAGGGGCTGGGCTGGCCGGCCGGGCTGCTCGTGCGGGGCGGAACGGTGACCGTCAGCGAGAGCTGGCGGCATCGGCTGGTGCGGCTCGAGGGCCGGGCGGTCACGGCCGTGCTCGACGACCTGCCCGGCTATCCGGGCCGCCTGGCGCCCGACGCTTCGGATGGCGCGCTGCTCGCGATGTTCGCGCCGCGCAGCCAGCTGGTGGAGTTCGTGCTGCGCGAGCCGGCCTATCGGCGGCGCATGATGGCGGAGATCGACGAGGCCTACTGGATTGCACCCGCTCTGGTGAGCGGCCGATCGTTCCTCGAGCCGCTGCAGGGCGGCGGCGTGAAGCATATGGCGACGCTCAACCCATGGGCGCCGACGCGCTCCTACGGCCTGGTGGCGCGGCTCGACGCCTCCTGCAAGCCGGTCGCCTCGTGGCATAGCCGGGCGGGCGGCGCCTTCCACGGCGTGACGTCGGCGATCGAGCACTCGGGCGTCCTGCTGGCCTCGTCGGCGGGCGGCGATGCGATCGTGGCCGTGGATGGCCGGGACGCCGCCGCATGACGGCGCCGTTGCTGGAGCTGCGCCGCGTCACCAAGACCTACCGCGGCGTGACGGCGATCCAGGATGTCGACTTCACGCTGATGGGCAACGAGATCCACGCCATCGTGGGCGAGAACGGCGCCGGCAAGTCGACGCTGACGAAGATCATCGCCGGCGCGGTGGCGCCGACCAAAGGGGAGATGCTGCTCGACGGGGCGGCCGTCTCGTTCGGCAAGCCGGCCGACGCGCTCAAGGCCGGCATCGCCATGGTCTACCAGGAGACGAGCCTGGTGCCGGCGCTGACGGTCGCGCAGAACATCTACCTGGGGCGGGAGCGGTTCTTCAACCGGCTGCGGCGGATCAACATCGCCGCCCAGCAGGCGCTGCAGTCGCTCAACTTCGCCGTCGATCCGGCGGCCATCGTGGCCGGGCTGGGGGCGGCCAAGAAGCAGATGGTCGAGATCGCGCGCGCCGTCGAGATGAAGGCGCGGATCATCATCTTCGACGAGCCTACCGCGACGCTGACGCCGGAGGAGAAGCATCATTTCTTCGCCCTGGTGCGGCGGCTCAAGGCGGGCGGCGTGGCGATCGTCTTTATCTCGCACGCGCTGGAGGAGGCGCTGGTGCTGGCCGACAGGATCACCGTGCTGCGCGACGGCGCCTGGGTCGCCAGCGACGCCGCCGGCGCGTTCGACCGCGACCGGCTGATCCAGGCGATGGTGGGACGGAGCCTGTCCAAGGAGCTGCACGGCGAGGCGGCGCAGGCCCGTGCGCCGCGGCCGCGCGGCCGGCAGGTGCTGAGCGTGCAGAACCTGTCGATGGGCGCGATGGTGCGCAACAATTCCTTCTCGCTCTACGCGGGACAGATCACCGGCCTGTTCGGGCTGATCGGCTCGGGGCGGACGGAGACGGTCAAGGTCATCGCCGGGGTGGAAAAGCGCGACCTCTTCCATGGCGGCGAGATCAAGTTCGACGGCGAGCCGGTGCGCTTTCGGGTGCCGCGGCCGGCGGTGGAGCGCGGCATCGTCTACGTGACCGAGGACCGCAAGCTCGACGGCTTCTTCGAGACGATGTCGATGGGCGAAAACGTCTATCTCGGCAAGCTCGCCTCGACGCACGACCAAACGACCGTGGTGCGGCGTCGCGAGATGGCGTCGCTTGCCGCTCTGTGGCGCAAGCAGCTGACGGTGCGCGCCATCAACGAAGACGCGCGCGCGGTCGAGCTTTCGGGCGGCAACCAGCAGAAGGTGGTGATCGCCAAGTCGCTCGTGCAGCGGCCCAAGCTGGTGATCTTCGACGAGCCCACGCGAGGCGTGGATGTCGGCGCGATCGCCGAGATCCATCAGATGATCAATCGGCTCGCCGATGACGGGCTGGCGGTGCTGGTCATCTCGTCATACCTGCCGGAGGTGCTGAGCCTGTCGGACCGGATCCTGGTGTTCCGGCAGGGGCGCGTGGTGGAGGAGTTCACGGCCGGCGAGGCGACGCCGGAGCGGGTTATGTACGCTTCGGTGCACTGAGGAACGCAAGGTCAGGGCTCTGCCCTGAGCCGCTGAGGCCCGCGGTCCCAGACCTCGATCGTTCGTCACGCCCACTGGCACCGTCTCCGCCGCCCATGTCCGATGAACAAGAAACGAATTTGAAGGCTTTGCCTTTAATGGGGTTCGAGGGCAAAGCCCCTGGCCTTCCTTCGAAACCTGCTATGCTCGTCAGATGCAATTACACGGCATCCACCATCTCACCGCGATCACCGCCAACGCGCGGGGCAACCATGATTTCTATACCGGGGCGCTCGGGCTGCGGCTGGTGAAGAAGACGGTGAACCAGGACGACGTCAGCGCCTATCACCTGTTCTACGCCGATGGACAGGCGAGCCCGGGCAGCGACATCACCTTCTTCGACTGGCCGACGGCGCCGGCGGCAGCCGGCACGCGGGCGATCGTGCGCTGCGGATTTCGGGTCGACGGAGCAGCGCTGGAGTGGTGGCGGCAGCGGCTGGACGAGGCGGGGGTGGCGCATGGCGCGGTCGAGATGGTCGACGGGCGGCGCGAGATGGCGTTCAGCGACCCGGAGGGACAGCGGCTGGCGCTGATCGACGATGGCGGCGCTGGCGAGGCGCATGCCTGGCACGCGAGCGCGGTGCCGGCGGAGCGGCAGATCCGCGGGCTTGGGCCGGTGACGATCAGCGTGCCGCGGCTCGACGAGGCGGGACGGTTCCTGACCGAGGTGCTGGCGATGCGGGCCGGGCGCGACTATGCGGCGGCAGGCGGGACGCGGACGCACGTGTTCGAGATGGGCGAGGGCGGGCCGGCGGCGGAGCTGCATGTCCGTGTCGAGCCGGGGCTGGCGGCGGCGCGGCAGGGCGCGGGCGGCGTGCACCACGTCGCCATGCGCATTCCGGACGATGCCTCTGACGGGTGGGTGGAACGGCTGGAGCGGCTTGGCGTCGGCAATAGCGGGCCGGTGGACCGCTTCTACTTCCGCAGCCTCTACCTGCGCGAGCCGAACGGCATTCTCTACGAGATCGCCACCGACGGGCCGGGCTTCGCCACCGACGAGGCGATGGACGCGCTCGGACAGCGGCTGGCGCTGCCGCCTTTCCTGGAGGGCCGGCGGGCTGAGATCGAGCGCGGGCTGAAGCCAATCTGAGGCAAGGTCTTCTTTTTTGAAAAAAAGAAGCAAAAAACTTCTGTCCGTTGGGGGTCCCTTCCTAGCGGGCAAAAGTTTTTTGGTTCTTTTTTGCAAAAAAGAACTCTTACTTCCTCTTGCACTCGCCGGTTGCGTCGCGGCGTCGCGGCCGATCACCATCGCGCAGGCGCTGGACGAGCTGCAGACGCAGCTGCAGGCGGCCGGTGCGGTGAGCGCGACGGCGGCCGGGGCAGGGCAGTTCGAGGCGGCGGCGCGGGCCGCGCAGTGCGCCGCGCGGACGGCGAACCCCGGCGTGCCGTTCCTGTCGCACGAGATCACCGTCAACCTCACGGGCAGCTTCACGGCGACCGGCAGCTTCGCCGTCGGGCCGGCGGCGACCGGCGGACCGCCGTTTGGACTGTCGGCGGGGGGGACGCGGGCGCAGACGCAGGGCCTGACGCTGCCGCTGACCTTTGCGGCGCTGTCCGAGCTGCCGGACGTGGTGACGGCGCAGCGGCTGGCGCTCTATGCCGGGCTGCCGAAGGCGGCGCGCGACGCCGAGCTCAAGCGGCTGGTCATCGAGCGGGATGACCTGCGCCGGCGCACGGAGTTGGTGATCGCCAGCTTCGATGCGGCGCGGTGCTCGTAAGAAAGGGCTTCTTTTTTGCAAAAAAGAAGCAAAAAACTTTTGTCCGATTTTATGGCGATGGAAATCTGCGCTGCGCCAGGTCGATAAAAGTTTTTGGCTCTTTTTTCAAGAAGAACCGCTTCCTGTGTTACGGCGGCGGCAGGTTCTGACTTTGCACCGGCGCAACAGGCGAGGTTTGCGGCGGGTAGTTCGGCGCGTCGCTATACGCGGGCGGCCGGACATAGGCGGGCGGGCTCGCGTCGCCGTGGCGCATCAGGGCGGCGCGCAGCGGGTCGGCGCCGGGATTGTTCACGCGCAGCGCCAGCACGACGTCGACCGGGCCGACCGGCGTGCCGTAATAGGTCTGATCGCCGACGCTGTCGGACGACATGACGCTGCCCTGCAGGGAGACGCCGGCGTAGAGGCCGCGCGTCTTGGCGAACACGATGATGTCGGAGTTGAGCCCGGCGGCGGTCGCGCCCTCGATGCCGCCGCCGACGGTGACGAAGGCGACCGAGGCGCCGGCGCCGATCTTGAACTGGCTGTCCATCACCGCGCGCAGCCCTGCCTCGCTGCGGATCAGCATCATCACCTCGGCGTCCTGGATGCCGGCCTGCAGGCCGAACGAGCCGCCGCCCATGCTGTAGAAGGCCGGCGGCGACCAGGTGCCCTGGCCGCCGCGCGCCAGCAGCACGCAGCCGCCGCCCTCGCCGCCGAACAGGAAGCCGGCGCGCAGCACCCGCGGGCAGATCATCACCGCGCGGGCCTGACGCAGCACGTCGCGCGCCTCCCGGCCGGCGCGGTCACTCAGGATGTCGTTGGCGGCGAGGGTGGAGCGGTCCACCAGCTCCTGCTGGCCGGCCGCGGTCTCGACGTCGGCCCAAGCGGGGGCCCAGGCGGCGCCGGCCGGCAGGAGGAGCAGGGCGACGAGGAGTCGGAGCATGGCTGCGGTCCTGATGCGATGTGAGAAGTGTATGCCATAACGTGGCGTATTCAGGGCAGAAAAAAGAAACGCCAATGCGCTGATGCAAAGCCCGACGTCCAGTTGCATCCGTCTGTAGCCGCGGCGTCGCGCATGGCTTAGCTGCCCAAGATTTCGTCCACTCCGACCACGCGCCAGGCGACCGGGAAGCGCTCCAGCAGGGTCAACGAGAGGTTCTGGATGGCCAGGCGCAGCGCCTGCTCGGCGTTCAGGTCGAGCGCATGGGCGACCGCGGCGCGGATGGCGCCGCCATGGCTGACGACGACGACGTCGCGGCCTCGATGGGCGTCGGCGAGGCGCTCCATCGTGGCGCCGACGCGGGCGATGACCTGCGGCATGCTCTCGCCGCCGGGCGGCTGCTCGGCGGAGCCGATCGGCCAGAACGGGTGCGAGGGGCAGGTGAGCCTGGCCGGCAGCTCGGCGTGGCGCAGTCCCTGCCACTCGCCCAGGTGTTGCTCCATCAGGCCGGGCTCGACGGCAGTCTCGGGCGCAAGCCCAGCCTGGCGCCAGATCGCCTCGGCGGTCAGGCGGGTGCGCGACAGCGGGGTGACGATCGTCGCCCGCCGCAGCGGCGTGATCGATCAGGTGGACGCCACCCGCATCGTGGTGCGCGCCACCGACGAGATGGATTCGGCGACCAGCGGCGTCGATATCTACAACCTCTTGAA
>CAXUCZ010000054.1:8104-12286 GCA_964249675.1 uncultured Acetobacteraceae bacterium
AACGCGTCGCCCGCGTCGCGCGGCAGGCGGGCGGAGAGCGCGCGGTAGGTGGCGACCTGCGAGACCAGGCTGTCGGGGCAGAGCGGCACGTCGTTCTGGCCGTACAGCCGGGCGCGGGCGTTCTCTTCGACCAGCGCATGGCGGATCAGCCAGAAGCGGGTGCAGTCCGGTTCCGGCTCGGGGACCGGCACGTCGTTCGCCATGCGGTCGGTGTAGGCGATGGTGATCGTGGTCATGAGCTACTCGCCGATGCTGACAAGGGCGCCGGAGACGCGGGCGGCGCGGAATTGGCTGGCGAACAGCCAGGCGGCGGCGAGCAGCCAGGCGAGGTTCAGCACGCTGGCGGCGGCGAGCTCGTCCCAGCGCACCGTGCCGGTCGCGACCACGGCGCGCAGGCCTTCAAAGACGTGGCTCGCCGGCAGCGCGTCGGCGACGAGCCGCAGCGGCTCGGGCAGCACGCTGACCGGGTAGAACACCGCGGCGAACGGGGTGACGCCGATGAACAGCGACCAGGCGAACGCCTCCGCGCCGGCGCCGTGGCGCAGGATCACCGACAGCACGCCGAGCGACACCCACCAGCCCATCACCAGCAGGTTGACGACGAACAGCACCAGCACCGGGCCGACGGACAGCACGTCGTAGGCGTAGAGCAGCCAGGTGACCAGGGCGGCCGGGACGATGCCGACCACGGTGCGCAGGAAGGAGACGCCGAGCAGGGCGGCGACCAGCTCGGACGGACGCAGCGGGCTGACGAACAGGTGGCCGAGGTTGCGCGACCAGATCTCCTCCAGGAAGCTGATCGCGCCCCCGAGCTGGCTGCGCATCGCCACCTCCCACAGCAGCACCGCGCCGAGCAGCGCGCCGATGGCGATTGCACCAGCGCTGGGCTGGGTGGCGCCGGCATGCGCGAGGCGGGAGGCGAAGAAGCTGCTGGTAAAACCCCAGATCAGCACCTGCAGGGTCGGCCAGTAGGCGAGCTCCAGCAGGCGCGGCCAGGAGCGGCGGTAGAGCGCCAGGTGGCGATACATTAGCCCCCAGATCCGGCGCGCCGAGCCGCTCATGCGCGGCCCTCCGCATCCATGACGTCCTCGGCGACGAGCTCCGCGGCGGCGCGCGGCGGCTCGGCGCCGCGCTGGCGGCGGTCGCGGGCGATGTCGAGGAACACAGCCTCCAGGTCGTCGCGACCGTAGCGGGCGAGCAGCTCGGCCGGTGTGCCGCGGTCGACGGTGTGGCCCTGGCGCAGCATCAGCACGTCCGAGCACAGGCGCTCGACCTCGGCCATGTTGTGCGAGGCGAGCAGGATGGTGCAGCCGCTTTCGGCCCGGTAGCGCTCGAGCCAGGAGCGCACGAGGTCGCCGGTGTCGGGGTCGAGGCTGGCGGTGGGCTCGTCGAGCAGCAGCAGCTCGGGGCGGTTGATCAGCGACTTGGCGAGCGCCACCCGGGTCTTCTGGCCGGCCGAGAGCAGGCCGGCCGGCCGGTCGAGCAGGGCGGCGAGGTCGAGCTCGTCGGCCAGCTCGTCGATGCGTCGGTCGACGCGGCGGACGCCGTAGAGATGGCCGTAGACGCGCAGGTTCTCGCGCACCGACAGGCGCGCCGGCAGCGACAGGTAGGGCGAGGAGAAGTTCATCCGCGCCAGCGCGGCGAAGCGGTCGCGGGCGATGTCGCGGCCGAGCACGGTGATGCGCCCGCTGGAGGGGATGAGCAGGCCGAGCAGCATCGAGATCGTCGTGGTCTTGCCGGCGCCGTTGCCGCCGAGCAGGCCGAGGGTGCGGCCGGCCGGGACCGAGAAGCTGACGTCGTCGACGGCCAGCGTGCTGCCGTAGCGCTTGGTCAGGCGGTCAACGGTGATCGCGTCCGGGCGAGCGGCGGGCATGGCGGGGCATTAGGGTGTGACGGGCTTGGCAGCAAGGCTTAGCAAGGAAGGCCAGGGCTCTGCCCTGGACCCGCTGGGGCCGTGAGGCCCCAGACCCCGGTCTTTTGGTTTTAACCGGTGGCTTTCTTGCTTTGCGAAGCTGATTAGATTCTGTGTCAGCGGCACTGACCTCACCTGTCGAGCACGGATAAGTAATGGATTTTAAAGGCTTCGCCTTTAATGGGGTCCAGGGGCAAAGCCCCTGGCCTTCCTTTCTGGTGTCGTCTGCTAGGTTGATCCCATGCTGAAGCTGTCCGACGCGCCCGGCACGATCCCTGACGGACGGCGGGTTTATGCCATTGGCGACGTGCATGGTTGTGACGATCAGCTGGCGGCGATCCATGCGCGAATTGCGGCCGACTGTGCCGAGCGGCCGGTGGGCGAGGCGGTGCTGGTGCATCTTGGCGATTATGTCGACCGCGGGCTGGACAGCGCCGGGGTGCTGCGGCGCATCGGCGGACCGCCGCCGGCCGGCATCGCGCGCGTGGTGAACTTGTGCGGCAATCACGAGGTGATGATGCTGGACACGCTGGACGACGCGACGGATCAGACGGCCGAGGCGTGGCTGTTCAATGGCGGGAGCGCGACGCTTGCCTCGTTCGGCGCCGGCGAGGCGGTGCGCGCCGAGTGGGCGGGCATGGTCGGCGCGGCGACGCGGCGGCAGCTCGACAACCTGAAGCTGCGCCACCTTGAGGGCGGCTATCTTTTCGTGCATGCCGGGCTGCGGCCGGGCGTGTCGCTGGCCGAGCAATCGGCGCACGACATGCTGTGGATCCGCGAGCCATTCCTGTCCTCGAGCGCGGACCATGGAGTTGTGGTGGTGCACGGCCATACGCCGAGCGCCCGGCCGGTGCTCCGCCGCAACCGGATCTGCCTCGACACCGGGGCGGCGTTCGGCGGGCGGCTGACCTGCGCCGTGCTGGAGGGCAGCCGGATCGGCTTGATCGCGGTTTGAACGCCCGGCGCAGGCTTGCCGTGGCGGCCCTGGAGCCGCTAGGCGTAGCCGATGGATGACGCCGTGCCGCAGCATACGCCGGACGACGCGTTCGGCCCGGAACTGGCCGACGACGTCCGCCGGCTCGCCAGGGCCAGCGTGCTGGTGGTCGGCGACGCGATGCTGGACCGTTACCTCTATGGCCAGGTGTCGCGCATCAGCCCCGAGGCGCCGGTGCCCGTGCTCGCCGTGCAGCGCGAGCTGGCGTTGGCCGGTGGGGCCGGCAACGTGGTGCGCAATCTTACCGCCCTCGGAGCGGCGGTTGCCTTCGTCTCGGTGGTCGGGGACGACCAGCCGGGCTCGGACCTCACCGGGCTGATCGGCGGGCAGCCGAACGTCGAGCCGTGGCTGCTGGTGCAAGGCGCGCGCTGCACGACGGTCAAGACGCGCTTCATCGCGCGGGGTCAGCAGCTGTTGCGCGCCGACCACGAGGAGACCGGGCCGATCCATCCGAAGATGGTGGAGCGGATGCTGCGGATCGTCGGCGACGCGCTGGCGGCGACCTCGGTGACGGCGCTGTCGGATTACGGCAAGGGCGTGCTGGCGGGCGAGGTGCCGGCCAACATCATGGAGGCGGCGCGCCGGGGCGGACGGCCGGTGGTGATCGATCCGTTCGGCGCCGACCTCACGCGCTACGCGGGTGCGGACCTGGTGGTGATCACGGCCGGCGAGCTCTCCGCGGCCTCCGAGGACGCGGCCGGGATTGCCGCGGCGGCCAGCCGGCTGCGCGAGCGGCACCGGTTCGGCGGCGTGCTGGTCAATCGCGAGCTGCATGGGCTGACGCTGGTGCAGGCGGACATGGCCGCGCTGCACGTGCCGTCGCTGGCGAGCGAGCTGTTCGACCATGCCGGCGCGCAGGACAGCGTGGTCGCCACCATGGCGGCGGCGCTGGCGGCCGGGCTCGACCGCTCGGTGGGCGCGCGGCTGGCGGCGCTGGCGGCCGGGATCGTCATCGGCCAGCCTGGCCTGGCTGTCGCGACCGTCGACGACATGCTGGGCGCGCTGACGCCACAGGGGCGGGCTCTGCGCAAGATCGTCAGCCGCGAGGTGGCCGCCGAGCAGGTCGAGCGCTGGCGGCGGCTCGGCTGGCGCACCGGCTTTGCCGCCGGCATCCTGGACCCGCAAAGCGCGCGCGACCGACGCCGGCTGGAGCAGGGGCGTGCGGCGTGCGACCGCCTGGTGGTCGGGCTCAGCGCCGAGGGCTTCGAGCCGGCGACGCCACTGGCCGAGACGGCGCATGCCGAGACGCTGGCCATGCTGGCCGGACTCTCGTCCG
>CAXUCZ010000055.1:0-12242 GCA_964249675.1 uncultured Acetobacteraceae bacterium
AGGCCAGGGCTCTGCCCTGGACCCGCTGGGGCCGTGAGGCCCCAAACCCCTGCCGTTTAGGCTGGCCGGCATCAGCCTCGCGACAAACATGAGTAATGATGGGTTTTAAAAGGCTTCGCCTTAAGCGGGTCCAGGGCGACGCCCCTGGCCTTGCGTCTCGCGGTGCTAGCGCCGGCGCTCCACCAGCCGAAAGCGCACCGGCCGGTCCGGCTGCGTCGTCACGATCCCGCGCGGCAGCACGGCGCCGCTGCCGACCAGGTCCAGCCGGAACCGGCTGAGCAGCCGCGCCAGCACCAACACCGCCTCGGTAAGCGCGAACTGCGCGCCGACGCAGACCCGCGGCCCGGCGCCGAACGGCAGGTAGGAGTAGCGCTGCGGCGCCGGAGCGCCCGGCATGAAGCGACCCGGATCAAACATGTCCGGCGCCTGCCAGCGGTGACGGTGGCGGTGCAGCACCCAGGGCGAGATCGACACCAGCGTGCCGCGCTTGATCCGATGGCCGAGCACGACATCCTCGCCGCGGGCCTCGCGCACGATCAGGAACGCCGGCGGGTAGAGCCGCAGCACCTCGTCGACGAAGGCGCGCGTGCGGACGAGCGACCTGAGCGATCCGGCAGCGCCCGTCTCGCCGAGGTCGAGCGCGCCGGCCTCGGCAGCGATCGCCGACTGCTCCTCCGGCAGACGGGCGGCTGCGTAGCACGCCCAGAACAGCGTGACCGCAGTCGTCTCGTGGCCGGCGATGATCATCGACGCGATCTCGTCGCGCAGCAGCGCCCTGTCGAACCCCCGGCCGCCTTGCGGATCGCGGGCGGCGGCCAGCAGGTCGTACAAGTCACGTGGCTGATCCGGCTCGGCCGGCGGACGCAAGGCGATCACACGATCCATCATCGCCAGCCATTCGTGCCGGAACGCGGCGCGTCGCCGATCCCCGGGCGAGGCGACGTCGCGCGGCAGCACCAGGTCCAGCACGCCCGGCGTCGCGTGCTCCAGGCCGTAGCGCATCAGGCAGGCTCGCAACTCCTGCGCGAAATGATCCGCCTCCAGCGAGAACATCGACTGGGCGGCGATCCGCAGCGCCAGGTGCTGCAGCTGCGGCATCAGCTCTATGGGACGGCCGTTCAGCGCGCCGAACTCGACCTCCTTGGCCGCCGCCGCGGCAACGACATGACGGGCCAGGATCGGCATCGTGCGCGGCGACATGGCGGGAGCGATGGTGCGCCGCTGATGACGCCAGGCGTCGCCCTCGGCCAGGAACAAGCCTTCGCCAAGCAGCGGCTGCAAGACGCGCAGCGCCGTCGCGTTGCGCCTGTAGTTTTCCGGGTTGGCGACCAGGACATGGTGGATCGCGTCGGGCGCGTTGATCATCAGCTGCTCGCGGCCGAGAAAACGGCCCGGCAGGACGTCCTCCTCGTAGGCAGCCTCGCCCCAGAGCTCCAGGATGTTGCGCCGCAGCACCAGAAACGCCTCCGCCTGGCTGCGTCGGCGATTGGTCAGCGGCGGGCGCGGCAGCAGAGCGTCGGGCATGTCAGAGAGGTGGGAGCAAGTCGCGGAAGGCAAAGGCTTTGTCGTTAGCCGATAAGGGCCTGAGCTCCCCAGGCAGCCTCAATGTTCGGCGAGCTGCGGCTCGCGCACCGGGACCGACAGCCTGGCCAGGTCGCCCGCCGCCTCGGACAAGCCTTGCGATTGCGCCCGCTCCAGCCAAGACCTGGCCTCGACTTCGTCGCGTTGCCCCGCAAGGCCGCGCGCGAGATAGCGGCCGAGCATCATCTGGGCATGACCATGGCCGCGCTCCGCGGCTTTGCGGAACCATGTGGCGGCAACCGTCCTGTCCTCCGGCGTGTCGTGCCCGCCGCCATACATCGCGCCGACGCTGAACATGGCGCCGGTATGCCCCTGGCTGGCTGCGCGCTCGTACCATTGCAGCGCCGCCGCATGGTCCCGCACGCCGGCCCGGTTGCCGAGCAGCATCTCAGCCAGCAACACCTGGGCATCCGCCATGCCGCTTCCGGCGGCGCGGCTGATCCACACCATGCCTTCCTCGACATCCGACTCGATGCCGCGGCCCTCGATCAGCATCTTGCCATACCAATACTGCGCGTTGACCACGCCATCAGCAGCCCGCCGCATCCACAGCATCGCACGCCGGTCGTCACGCTCGATGCCGACGCCCTCCGCCAGGCACACGCCGAAATTGAACGCAGCCATCAGGTCGCCCGATCCGGCGGCGTGCTCGAACCACTCGCGCGTCCGCACCCGATCCTCAAGGCTGGCGCTGCCAGCCAGCACCAGATTGGCGAGGTCGGCCTGGGCATGCTTGTCGCCACCCTCGGCGGCGATGCGAAACCAGTGCGTCGCCTCCTCCTGGTCTCGCGAGACGCCGGCGCCGGTCAGGAAGAGCAAGCCGAGCGCGCGCGCCGCGCCGGCATGGCTCGAATCCGCCGCGCGCCTGAACCACAGCGCCGCCTCGGCATAGTTCGGCGGCAACGCGCCGCCCTTGGCATACATGTCGCCGACCAGCGCCGCCGCCTCGCCGTCGCCCAGATTGGCGGCCCGCCGCAGCCAACTTTCACCGTCCACGGCATCACGCTCGACACCGCGACCTTCGAGCAGCGCCAATCCCCAGCGCGCCATGCCGGAGCGCACGCCCCGCTCGGCCGCCTGGCGATAGAGCTGCGCCGCCTGCTCCAGGCTCGTCGGCAGCCCGGCGCCGCGCTCATGCATGATGCCGAGCAGGTAGAACGCCGTCGGCAGGCTGGAGTCCGCGGCCAGCTTCAGCTGCTCGGCCGCCGCGGCCTGAGCCATGTTGTCCGTGGCGGTGCGCAGTAGCGCCAGCCCCAGGCCGAGATGGCCCTGCGGGCAGTTCGCCGCCGCCGACTTGCGATACCATTCGTCTGCCGCGTCGAGGTCGCGCAGCTCGTCGGGCCCGGAGGTCAGGATGTAGGCGAACAGCGCCTGCGCCTCAGGCGAGCCCGCCTCCGCGGCAGGCTTGGCCCAACGCAAGGCACGCACGTAGTCCGTCGAGCTTTGAGGCTCGCGCACCGCCGCGACCGGCTCGAACAACGCCGCCTCGGCGCCTTTCAAGGCGGCCGAGCCGATGACGCCATAGAGATAAAGCGTCGCGAGGAGCGTCTGCGCCTCGACCCATCCGCCCTCAGCCGCCCGGGTCAACCAGCGCGCCGCCTCCGGACGGCTGACCGGCACGCCCATGCCATCCAGATAGGCTCGGCCGACCCGATACTGCGCCTCGGCAAGCCCTGCTTGACCAGCCTTGGCAAATAGCGGGAACGCCCTCGCCACGTCGCCCGCCTCGTGCAACTGCAGCGCCCGCCGCAGCACCGCCGCCGGCGAGAGCCTGGCGGTGAGCCGATCGAGCAGTGCCACGCCTAGCCTCCCCTGCTGGCCGCCGCGCCGACGATCACGGCTCGCGCATGCCCTCGTGAGCGACCGGCAGCACGCGGGAGAACATGTAGCTCAGGACGGTCCGCTTGCCGACCTTGATGTCGGCCGCGACCGGCATGCCCGGCACGATGTGAAAAGTCGTCGGAGTGTCGTGCAGAGTGATCTTGTCGAGCGTGATCCGCCCCCGGTAGTAGGTCTGCCCATCGGCGGTGCCGCTGTCCGTGGTTGTCTGGGTCGGTCCGCCGGCGGCGCCCTGGCTGTTGGTGGTGAAGCTGTCGGCGCTGATCAACCGCACGGTGCCCTCGGCGCCGCCATACTGAGTGGCCGCGAAGGTGTCGAACTTGATGTCGACGTGGTCGCCAGGATGCACGTAGCCGGCCTCGCCGCCGGGGATCTGCGTCTCGACCTCGAGCGGCGCGTTCATCGGCACCATGCGGAAGAACTGGTCGCCCGATTGCAGAACCGAGCCGACCGAAACCGGCGCGACGCTCAGCACGACCGCGTCCTCTTCGGCGCGCAGGTCGACAAGCTGCTTGCGGCGCGTCGCCTTGGCGTACTGATCCTCGGCGTCGCTGAGCTTGCGGCTCTCCTCGGTCAGCTGCTGCGAGAGGTCGCCACGCCATTGCTGGTCATAGGCCTCACGCTGCTGCTGCGTCGCCAAGATCTCGCGCCGCTCGTTCTCCGCGGAGGCGAGCGAGGAGGCGAGCGCCCGCGTCGTCTCGATGCGGGTGTCGGTCGCGGCCAGCGAGTTGAGCTTGCTGCCCACCTGATCCTTCTGCAGCTCCAGCCGCATGCCCTCGACATTCTGGGCCACCGAGACGCGCTGCCGATAAAACGCCGCATCGTTCTCGTCGCGCGACACCTGCGTCTGCAAGCCGGCGACCTGGTCGACATAGTTCTGCAGTTGCGCGTGACGCTGGGCTGCACGCTGCTGAAAAATAGACGTCTCCACCAGCGAGGCTGGGCTGTCCGGCACGGCCTGATAGGGCAACCCGTTGGCCTCCGCGCGCATGCGGTTCACGGCCGCTCGCAAACTGTCGACCTGCTGATCCAGCGACCCGGCATCCGCCACGGCGAATGTCGGATCAAGCTGGGCAAGTAGCTGGCCCTTGCGGACGATCTGACCCTCCTGCACGTCGATCGAGCGGACGATCGAGGTCTCAAGCGGCTGCACGACGACCGTCGGGTTGATCGAGACGACCTTGCCCTGCGCGGTCACCACCTTGTCGACTGGGATGAGGCCGGCGGTGACGACGCAGCAGACCATCATCGAGCTTACCACCCATGTCGTGCGTCGGGCGGAGGGCTTCGCCTGCGAGGCGCTGAGCGCTGCCGACGGCGAGTGGAACTCCAGCAGCGAGGGCAGCGCGTCATCCTCGCGTCGCCGCAGGCCACGCTTCGAGATCGCCGGCGAACGCGGCTCCACAGGCTGCAGGCTGGTTCCAGACATCTCGTGTTCCCGTTCTGCTCGTCAGCTCGTCGATGCGTCGTCTTGACGCGTTTTCTCGGTCACAGTCGCAGGGCGCCCGCGCTACTCTCCCTGGGCCAGCACCGGCGTGACCGCGTCCGACCGCTGCGAGGGATCTCCCATGTGCCGGGTCTGCTGCTTCCAGAGTTGGCGATACACCGAGCAACGCTCCAGCAGCACCGCATGCGGCGCCACGTCCAGAACACGCCCCTTATCCATCACCAGGATCAGGTTGCAGTCGACCAGCGACGACAGTCGATGCGAGACGATCACCATCGTCCGGCCCTTGCCGATGCGCTGCAGGTTGGCGTTCACCAACGCCTCGCTCTCCGGATCGAGCGCGCTTGTCGCCTCGTCCAGGATCATGATGCGAGGATCCGAAATGAGCGCGCGTGCGATCGCCAAACGCTGACGCTGACCGCCCGAGATGTTGGCCGAGCCCTCCTCGATCCAGGTCTCATAGCCCTGCGGCATGCGCTCGATGAACTCCTCCGCGCCGGCCAGGCGAGCCGCTCGCACGACGTCTTCAAGCGTCAGCCCCGGCCGGCCAGCGGTGATGTTGTCACGCACCGTGCCGCGGAACAGGAAGTTGTCCTGCAGCACCACGCCGAAGGAGCGCCGCAGATGCGTGAGGTTCAACTCGCGCAGCTCGGAGCCGTCGATCTTCACGGCGCCCGTATATTCGCGGTTGATACCCTGCAACAGGCGCGTGATCGTCGACTTGCCCGAGCCGGACTTGCCGACCAGCCCCAGCATGGTGCCGGGCGGAACCGAGAAGTTCACATGGTCCAGCGCCGGCCGCTGCGCCCGCGGGTAAGTGAAGACGACGTCCTCGAACTCGACGGCGCCGGCAAATTTCGGCCGCATGCCGTCGGTCTGCGCCTTCGTTTCCGTCGGGTTGTTCAGCACCGCCGCCACCTCGCCGACCGAGGCGCGAACCTCGGTGAAGTCCTCCATCAGGCGCGCCATGCCGACCAGCGGCGAGGTGACCCGGCTGGACAACATCATGAAGGCGATCAGCGCACCCACCTGGATGCCGGACGTATGCTCCAGCGCCAGATACACGCCCACCAGGATCACGCCGCGGCTGATGAACAGCTGCATCGGGTCGACGATGGTCTGCGGCCAGTTCGCCAGCCGTCCGGCGGCAAGACGGTAGCGTCCGGCCACCGCCACCTTCTCGTCCCAGGCCGAGCGCCGCTGCGGCTCCAGCGCCAGCGACTTGACGGTGCGCATGCCCTGCACCGTCTCGACCATGACGCTCGACTTCTGGTGCTCGGCCACGATCATGCGGCTGATCAGCTGCGAGATCGGCTTCAGGAACGCCATGATGACGAGGGCGATCAGCCCGGCCACCACCAGCACGATCCAGGCAAGCGTCGCCTCCATCCAGAACAGGAACGGCAGCAGGAACACCAGGGTGAAGCAGTCGAGCGCCGTGGTCAGCAGCTTGCCGGTCAGGAACTCGCGGATTTTATGCACCTGGGCGATGCGGCCGATCGTCTCGCCGGCCTGGTTGCGCTCGAAGAAGTCGAGCGGCAGCGCCAGCAGGCGGGCGAAGACGTGCAGGTTCAGCTTGGTGTCGATGCGAGTGCTCATCACCAGCACCAGCTCCCGCCTGCCCCAGTTCAGCAGCGTCTCGTAGACGGTCAGCACCGCCAGGATCGTCGAGATCAGGATCAGCGTCGACATGCTGTGATGCGCGACCACACGGTCGATCACCGTCATCACCAGCAGCGGCGGCACGATGGCGAGCATGCTCAGCACCAGCGAGCCGATTGAGATGTCGCGCAGGAAACGCTTTTCCTGCCACACCAGCGCCCCAAGCCAGGCCAGGTTGAACGGCGCTTCCGCCTCGGCCTCGCCGCGCGGCCGGCGGACCATGATGACTTCGCCGGTCCAGACCTCGGTCAGCCGCAGCTGGTCGACCGCGACCGGCGGGTCGCTCTCCGCGCCGCGCGGATCCTTGATCCACACGACGTCCCGCTTGGCGTCGGCGCCGACCAGGATGCCGGCGCTGCCGTCACGGAACAGCAGCACGACCGGCGGGGTGTCGGTGAAGCGGAACAGGTTGCGCCACTTCAGCACCACGGCCTTGGCGGTAAGGCCCTGCTCACGCAGCCACGACACCAAGGAGGCCGGAGAGGGCGTCTCCTCTCCAAGGGTCGGCCTGAAATCGTTCAGGATCAACTCAATGCCATGATAGCGTGCGGCGGCGAAAACCGCCCGCAACCGGGCCTCCATCGCCTCCGGCATAGGCTTGTCGGAGCCGCTCAGGCGGGCCACTGCAGGGCCGACGGATCCACCGTCGTCTGGGGTCGTCTCGAGTCGATCCACGTTACAATCCTCGCAGCAATGGCAGCGCCGGCACGCGCCTGGCAGCTCTCAGGCCCGCCTCGTGGCCGATGCGTCGCCTGATCCTAGCATGCCCCTGGCCGCAGCGGGACCAGAAATATCGCGCTGCACACCGGCTCGCCCGGTGCGCCTGCATAGCCACGCCGACCCCGTCAGCCAGCAAGAACAGCTGGGCTGCACAGCGGTTACGGTCGGCGCCAAAGCCATCTAGGCTGCGAGCGGTCGCGGGCGAGCGCGCGGCAAAGTCGGCTCGGCAGGAGGCGCAGGAACGGCGGATGCTGATACGCGATGCCACATCATCCGACATGGAGGCGATCCAGGCCATCTATGCCCACCACGTGCTGCACGGCACCGGCACCTTCGAGGTGGAGCCGCCGGACGGACCGCAAATGGCTCGGCGCCATTGCGATGACATGGCGGACGGCGGAGCCTGGCTGGTGGCGCTGGACGAGAGCGGCGTCCTCGCCTTCGCCTACTACAAGCGATTTCGCGACCAGGCCGCCTATCGCCACACTGTTGAGAACAGCATCTACGTGCGCGAGGACGTGCGCGGACAAGGCGTGGGCCGATTGCTCGTCGCCCAGCTTGTCGCCACCGCCGAGGCCGCCGGCTTCCGACAGATGATCGCGATGATCGGCGACAGCGACAACGTGGGCTCGATCGGCATGCATGCGAGCCTCGGTTTCCAGCGCGTCGGCGTGCTGCGCGCCGCGGGCCACAAGTTCGAGCGCTGGCTCGATGTCGTGCTGATGCAAAAATCCCTGGTGCCGATGGTCTAGCATCGCGTGCGTCCAGGTGCTCGCGGACGGTCTGGACGGCCGCAGCGCGCGAGACTTCAACCCGCGGACGCCTCCCCGCCCGGAACCCACAAGACGTCATGGCCCTCGTTGAGCTTGCGGCCAAGGACGAAGAGGTGGTCCGACAGCCGATTGAGGAAGCGCAGCAGCGACGGCGTCACGGCCTCCTCACGCGCCAGGCTCACGACGCGACGCTCGGCCCGGCGCACGACGACGCGGGCAAGATGCGCATACGCCGACGCCTCGGTGCCGCCCGGCAGCACGAAGCTGTTCAGCGGCGGCAGAGTGGCGTTCAGCGCCGCAATCTCAGCCTCCAGGCGCAGCACGGCGCCATCGCCCAGGCGCAGCCGCCGCCTCGAGCTTTCCGGCACGCAAAGATCGGCGCCGACGTCGAACAGGTCGTTCTGCATGCAGCCCAGCATGGCATCGACCGCAGCGTCGTTGCTGCAGTAGCGGCGCAACACCCCGATCGCGGCGTTCGCCTCGTCCACCGTGCCGTATGCCTCGACCCTCAACGCATCCTTGTCGACGCGGCTGCCATCGCCGAGTGAGGTCTGCCCGCCGTCACCGCCGCGGGTTACCACGGTGTCGATGCGTATCGTCATTGTGCGCTCCCATCAAAATGCACCGCGATCCGCACTGTGACGAAACCGGCGTGCTGCCTCACAATCTGCGGTCGGAAGCGCCGTCTGAACAACGCATCGGCAGCCGCGTGGCCGAGCGACGCCACGCCGGAACCTAAGGTAGTTTCGACCTGACCGGAGCGGCCGTCAGGCCGCACGTGAACGACGATGTCAACCACGCCATGCTGGCCAGATCGTGCAGCATCCTGGGGATCGCGGCGACATATTGCGGTAGGCGCCGTCCGGACGGGTCGGACGGACATCGTCGGAGCTGTCGGAATAGGCCGCGTCATCGTGCGGCATGTTGCCGAGATCATCCAGCATCGAGGCTTGCCGGTGCGGCGCCGTAGCGCCGGCTGTAGGATCGGGCGTCGCGATCGGCTGAGCCGCTGCCGTCGCTGCCGGAAACGCTGGCCGCGCGATGCCAGCGGCGGGTGCAGTTCCGGGCGTCAACGCAGCGTCAGGCGCCTTGGCCGGAGCTCCCTGCATCGTGCGCGGCTGCTGGATGAAGACCCTCTCGACGCGTAGCTGCGGCACCTCGGGCAAAAGCGGGACCAGTCGCGCCGCAACCTGCACCACCATCGGCAACGCGCCCAAGTGCAGCACGACGCAGACGAGCACCGCCATACGCACCAGGGTTCCGTGCGCCTCGACCGCAGCGTCGGGCGGGCATTCTGCGGCTGGATCGGCACGGAGGATCAAGCCGCTGGCTGTGCCAACATGGGGCAGCCTTGCTGCATCGGCGCGGACAGCGCCGTCGCGATGGGCTTCCAGGCGCCGTTCCCACGCGTTCGGCGCCGCGAAACCGGTCATGATTGGCTGGACGGGCCCATCGCTGCCGTCGGAGCGCGCCGAGCCGATGGCGGCGACGCTCGCCGGCGCGGGCGTGATCATAAGGCGCCTGAACGTGGGCGGCCTGACCGCCAGAGCCAGACCGCCCGGCTGATGACCGACTCGCATGCTCAATTGGGCGCCGCATCGCCGATCAGATGCAGCACGATCTGTCGACGATGCGGCGCCGAACGATGCTCGAACAGGTAGACGCCCTGCCAAGTGCCAAGAACCGGTCGGCGCGCGCGGACCGGGATCGACAGCTGGGTCTGGGTCAATGCGGCTCGGAGATGGGCCGGCATGTCGTCCGGTCCCTCGACGCCATGCACATAGCGACCAGGCCGCTCCGGCGCCAAGCGTTCGAAATACGCGATCAAGTCGGTCCGCACGTCCGAATCGGCATTCTCCTGGATCAGCAACGATGCGCTGGTGTGACAACACCAAATCGTCAGGAGACCATTATCGACGGGCTGGTCACGCATCCATGCCAACACCGGCGCGGTGATCAGGGTCAACCCTTTGCCGCGGGTCTGGACGTGTAGATCGCCGAACGCCTGGCGCAAGGCTGCTCCTACTCTTCTCGACTTCGGTTCTCACCGTGTCATGGCATGGAGGCTTCGCCAGCCGCCGCATGCTGAACCTGGCCGAAGAGCCTTGGTTTCCAACGCGGACCGACGCGTGAGACGGCATAACCGAGAAGCAGGAGCGTCCAAACAGGCGTGGCGGCGCCAAGCAGCATCAGTCTAGGGCTGAACGTCAGCGGCGCCGCCCAGCACAGCAGGCAGAGCACCAGTTCGCCCGGCCGGAAGCCGCACTCCATCCCGTCGAGCCACATGACGCTCGCGCCAAGGCAGCCGATCAGCATGTCGTAGTTCGAGTAGTGCGGCGCCGCCAAACCTGCCGCCAGCAGCAACGCGGCGGCGCGAACCGGCATCCGGGCCGGCATGCGGAAGACGTAGGCGACGAGCAACGCCGCGACGATGCTCATCACGTCCTGCCCGAGCCTGCTCAGCGCATCGTCATGGCAGACAGCGTAGATGCAGGCGAACACGCTCATGCCGCTCTGGCGGCCGGTTGCCTCCCACTGGCTGAATTGCGACGTCGCGCCGAGCATCAGCCTGAACCAATCGATCCACGGCGCGGTTCCGAACGCCGCCAGGCTGGCAAGGCTCAGCATGGCGGCCGAGCAGCCGGCGGCGACCAGAGCGCGACGGTGGCTCCCGGCCAGCAAAGCGACCGGCACCAGCACCGCTAGTTGCGGCTTGAAGACCAGCAGGCCCAGAAGCGCTCCCGCCGCGGCTGGAGCGCGGCAGAGCAAGCCGAGCCCGCCGACAAGCAAAGCGGCCGTGAGGAATGCGTTCTGACCGGCAAGCAGGGTGAACATCGCTGCCGGACTGGCGGCTGCGCTCACGATCAGCACGGCTCGCTGCCGCCGCGAGCCCGGCCAGGCGTGGATCGCGAGCAGCAAGCCGGCGAAGCTGACCGAGAGGAAGGCGATGTAGGACGTCATTGAGCCAAGCAGGCCAAGCGGCAGGATGAGCAGCAGGAACGGCGGTGGATAGACCCAAGGATGCAGGATCAGGCCAGCCGACATCACATCCTGGAACCGCAGCGCCAGCGCCTCGGTGAAACGAACGCCGTCGCTCAGCAATGCCGCATTGCCAGCCAGCACGGCGGACGACGCCTCGTGATACACCATCCAGTCTTGCGCCAGCACCAGCCCATGCGCGGTCCCGAAGAAGCGCCAGCCCGCCGCCGTGAACAGCGCACAGAACAACACCGAAATCGCGACCTGACCGACGCGAGGTGACGCAGCAATGCGAGCCTTCACCGGCCAGACCGCGCCGCGGGCAGACGCTGGATCCGGCACTCCGCAAGCAGCCAGACCGCCAACCAGGTCGCGGCATAGACGATCGCCGCGCCGCTGGGTCCGCGTGCGGCGCTGACGCTGATGGTCTCGATCGTGCCCATCAGACCGACGCCGCCCACCATCAAAGTCCAGCTGAACGCCGACATCCTGCCGCCCGGACCCATGGCCGCCGCCCCGCTCACCGCCTGCTGGCAGTTTGAGCGGAACCGGTAAACGAACCATTAAGCCGCGGCGGGATCCTGGCCTAGACGGAGAAGTACTTGGCGCGCGGGTTCAGCACCACGACGGCGCTCGTCGATTGCTCCGGATGCAGCTGCCACTCGTCGGAGAGCGAAACGCCGACCCGCTCGGCGCCCAGCAGCCGCAGCAACTGCGCCTGATCCTCAAGCCGTGGACAGGCCGGATAGCCGAACGAGTAGCGCGAGCCGCGATAGCTCTGCGACAGCATCTTCTCCATGTCGCGGTCGTCCTCGCCGGCAAATCCCAGCTCGGCGCGGATGCGCTTGTGCACATACTCCGCCATCGCCTCGGCCATCTCCACCGACAGCCCGTGCAGATACAGGTAATCCTGGTAGCGATTGTCGTCGAACCAGGCGCGCGCGACGTCGGACGCCTGCTGGCCGACGGTCACCACCTGCAGGCCGATCACGTCGCGCTGCTCGTCGTCGACGTCGCGAAAGAAATCGGCGATGCACGCGCCGTCCTCGCGCGGCTGACGCGGCAGGGTGAAGCGGGCAAGCTCCGTCTGGCCGTCGTGGTCAAAGACGATCAGGTCATTGCCCTGCCCGGCCGCCCGCCAATAGCCGTAGGCCGCCTGCGGATGCAGAATGTCGTCGGCCTCGGTCAGCGCCAGCATGCGCTTGAGCACCGGCCGCAGCTCCTGCTTGGCCCAGCCGAGG
>CAXUCZ010000056.1:0-12174 GCA_964249675.1 uncultured Acetobacteraceae bacterium
GGCCAGGGGCTTTGCCCCTGGACCCCATTAAAGGCGAAGCCTTTAAAATCCATTAATCAAGAAGCCTGACGTCGGCAATCGTTGCCTTGGATGATGCGTAGCCTTGCAGTTTCATTTCGAAAACGGATCACTTTAATGAACGGATTTTAAAGGCTCCGCCTTTAATGGGGTCAAGGGGGCAAAGCCCCTTGCCTTGCCTCAGCGCGCCGCGTCCGTCGTCGGCTGCATCGCGGCGACCACCTTCAGCGCCTGCTGCAACTGGAAGTCGGTCGCCGGCTTCGTGCGATCGAATTTGGGCCAGCTCGTCGGCGGCTCGTTCGGGATCGCCGACATCGCGGCCGGCAGGTCGGTGTGGGTGGCCGCCGGCGGCGTGTTGGTGGGTTGCTTCAGCGCATGGATCAGGTCGCCCTCGCGGTCCGGCAGCATGTCCTGCTCGCCGTGCTCTTCCTTGACGGGAATGTCGGGCAGGATGCCGGAGCTTTGGATCGAGCGCCCCGACGGCGTGTAGTAGAGCGCCGTCGTCAGCACCAGGCCGCCATCGTCGCCGATCGGCATCAGCGTCTGCACCGAACCCTTGCCGAACGAGCGCGTGCCCACCACCAGCGCCCGGCGATGATCCTGCAGCGCGCCGGCGACGATCTCGCTCGCCGACGCGGTGCCACCATTGACCAGCACGACCACCGGCAGCCCGCCGGTCATGTCGCTCCCCTTGGCATACCAGCGCTGGCTGTCCGCCTCGTGACGCGCCCGTGTCGAGACCACCTCGCCGCTCGAGATGAAGTCGTCGCAGATATTGATCGCCTGATCGAGCAGGCCGCCCGGGTCGTTGCGCAGGTCGAGCACGAGCCCGTCCGGATGGCCGCCGGCCTGCCCCTGCAGCTTGCTCCAGGCGGCGTGCAGCTCCGCCTCGGCCTGGGCGTCGAACTCGGCGAGCCGGATGTAGACCGTCCGGCCATACATCGCCGACTTCACCACCGGCACATGGATCACCTCGCGCGTGAGCTTGAGCTCGAGCGGCGCCGGCACCGTGCTGCGCTTGACGGTCAAGCTGATGGTGCTGTCCGGCGGCCCGCGCATCCGGTCGACCGCCTCGTTCAGCGTCATCCCCTCGACGCTCTTGCCGTCGATGCCGAGGATCAGGTCGCCCGGCTTCATGCCGGCGCGCGCCGCCGGCGTCTCGTCGATTGGCGAAATCACCGTGATCAGCCCGTCGGTCTGCTGCACCTCGAGGCCGAGCCCGCCGAAATGGCCGCTGATCTGGGTCTGCCGCTCGGTGAACTGCTTCGGCGTCAGATAGGCGCTGTGCGGATCAAGCCCGCTCACCATGCCGTTCAGCGCGTTATGCACGAGGTCGTCGGAGGCCACGGGGTGGACGTAATCGGTGCGCACCCGCTCGAACACGGTGCCGAACAGGTCGAGCATGTGGAAGGTGGCCGCATCGGTGCCGGGTCGATCCTCCGCGAGCGCGCGGGCGACGTGCAGCCCGCTCGCGGTGGCGAGCAGATGAGCCGCCGGCGGCAGCGCCAGGCCCACGGCAATCCCGGCGCCCAGCAGGAGCCCAGCTCGTTGTCTCATCGTGCCTCCCATGCCACTCGGCGGTCAGCCAATAATAGGCGGCCGGCTATCCGCTTACCAGAAGACCGGATCAGACTCGGCGGCTCCGCATAGAAGTCCTTGGTCCTCCCTCCGACAAGAACCGCTTGCTTCCCCGGATCGAGCCCCAATCGCTGGTCGACGTCACTCGATCGGCAGCCAGACGGTAAAGGTGGAGCCCGCCCCGGCCTCGCTCTCGATGATCAGCTGGCCGCGATGGCGGTTGACGATGTGCTTGACGATGGCAAGCCCAAGCCCCGTCCCGCCGACGCCGCGGCTCTGCCCGGCATCGACCCGGTAGAATCGCTCGGTCAGCCGCGGCAGATCGGTCTGCGGGATGCCGATGCCGTCGTCCTGCACGGCCAACACGATGCCGGGACGGGGCGGCCATCGGGTGTCCGCCGTGTCCGGCTCGAGCAGCCGAAGCTGCAGGGCGCCGCCCTCCCGGCCGTATTTGACGGCGTTGTCGAGCAGGTTGTGCAGCACCTGGCTGAGCTGGTCCTGGTCGCCGATCATGTTCGGCAGCGGCCGTCCCGCCGGCGGCGTCCAGCTCAGCGTGATCCGACGCTCCGCCAGGCGCAGCTCGAAGGCGGCGGCCGCCCGGCTGACCAGCCCGACGAGGTCGACGGCGTCGGAGGGCGGCAGATGCTCGCTGAGCTCGACGCGAGACAGGCTGAGCAGGTCGTCGATCAGCCGGCTCATCCGCGCCGCCTGCTCGGCCATGATGCCGAGAAAGCGTCGCTGGGCCGGCGGGTCATCGGCGGCGGGGCCGGCCAGCGTGTCGATGAAGCCGATCAGGCTGGCCAGCGGCGTGCGCAGCTCGTGGCTCGCATTGGCGACGAAATCCGCCCGCATCCGCTCCACCACCCGCTCGCGCGTCCGGTCCGACAGCACGCAGACCAGCCGGCCGCCGTCGCTGAGCGGGTTTGCCAGCTGCAGGATCGTCGCCCGGAGCTCGCGCCGCACCGGTGCGGGCAGCACCAGGTCGGCGACCTGCGCAGCGCCGTCCGCCTCCGTCTGAGCCAGCGCGGCGTCGATCGCGGCGCGCATCGCCGGATGGCGCAGCACCGCGGCGAGCTCTCCGCCCAGCACGCCGCGCGCCGCCGCATTGGTGCGCCGCACCGAGCGATCCAGGCCCAGCACCAGCAGCGGGTCCGGCAGCCGCTCGATGATCGAGGCCTCGCTGCGCAGCCGCCGCGCCACCAGCTCGGCCCGTTCCTCCAGCACTTGCGACAGCCGGCCGAGCTCCAGCACCAGCGGGTGGTCGAGCCGCAACGCCCGCGTCGCTCTGGCGTCGCGCACGCCGCCATCCGCGGCCGCCTGCAGCCGGCCGGCCAGCAGCGCCAGGTCCGACGCCCAGATGAGGGCGAGCCCGTAGGCGCCGATGACCGTCACCCCGATCCCCGTCAGCGCCGGCCAGAGACGCACCGCCCCGACCTCGAGCAGGACGATCAGCACCGCGACCGGCGTCGCAGCGATGGCGATGCTGTTGCGGAGCGGGTCGGTCACGGCGAAGGAGGAAAGGTCTTCTTTTTTGACAAAAAGAAGCAAAAGACTGTCGCCCTGTTCGGTGTGCGGCGACGCCGCGGCCGCCTGACGGACGAGAGTTTTTTGGTTCTTTTCTGCAAAAAAGAACCCTTCCTTTACACGCCGGGCCCGGTCGGATCCGTCGGCGCCGCACGCACCAGCTTGCCGCCGCCGGGCGCGACCTCGAACACCGCCAGGCCCCGATGCACCGTGCCGTCCGGCTGCAGCGCCAGGATGCCGTCCACGCCGGCAAAGCCGCGCGCCCGGGTCAACGTCTCGAGCGCGTAGCCGTCGCCCATGCCGAGCACCCGAGCCAACGCCCCGGCGTCGTAGGCGAGGTCGGCCAGCGGCGGCGGATCGCGGCCGAAGCGCGCCGCATAGGCCGCCGCGTAGCCGGCGCGCGCCGCCGGGTCGGGAGCAGCATACCAGGCGCCGGCGAGCATCGGCAGCCGGTCGCCCTCGCGCGACCAGAGCGCCGGACCGAGCAGGCGCACCTGCGGCTGGCTCACGCCATAGAACGGCATCAAGGTCAGCGTCGTCTTGAGCTTGTCGCCGCTTTCGGAGAGCAGCAGCGCCTGGAACGGCGGCGGGTCGAGCGGCGCCGCGGCCAGCGCCACCGCCTTCTCCGCCGTCGCCGGGTCGCGGTCGCCACGCAGCGCCTTGACCTGCGCGTCGCGCGCATCGCGCCGGGTCGCGTAGTCGGAAACCTGCCGCAGCGCCAGATCCGCCGTCTGAAAGCCCGGACGATAGCGCTGCACATTCACCGCGTTGGCCGAGCCGGCTGGGCTCGCCTCGGTGATGGCTGCGGCGAGCGCATTGCCGTATGGCGTCTCCGCCACCAAGGCGGCGATCCGGCCGCGCCCGTCTTCGGCTGCGGCGCCGAGCAGCCGTCGCACCTGCTGCCCAGGCGTCAGCCCGAGCACCCAAACCCCCGCCTCCGCCCGCGCCGGGTCGGACGTGAAGGCCAGCACCGGCAGGCTGGCGCGGCGAGCCACCGGCGCCACAGCCGCCGTTTCGGCGCCGGTCAGCGGCCCCAGGATGATGCCGTCGCCCACCTGCGCCGCCTCGCCGGCCGCGTGGGCAGCGCCTCCGGCCGTGCCGCCGGTGTCCTTGACGTCGAGCGGCGGCGCGTCGGGCACCTCGGCCGCGAGCTGGATCGCCTGCAGCATCGCATGCCCAAGCGTCGCCGAGCCGCCGGTGAGCGGCAGCAGCACGGCAATGCGCCGATGTGAGCTGTCGAACGGCGGCAAGGGCGGCGGCGCCGGCGGCTGGGCCGCAGGCGGCGGCTCCGGCGTGATCGGCGGCGCCGCGGCGAGCGGCACCGAGGCGTCGGGACTCGCGACCTGCGGTGCGCTTACGATGGGCGGCGGGGTACGTCCGGGCTGGTCGATGCCGAAGCCGCCGCAGGCCGACAGCCCGCCCGCCAGGGCGCCGAACAGGAGCATCGATGCGCGACGAGCCATATGGCGAACCCTCTGCGTGCGAGCCGGAACCGCCGGCCGAGCTTGCGCCCACCACCGCCGGGAGGCCGGCCGCCCTTGTGCTGGTTTCCACCCCGATCGGCAACCTCGATGACGTCTCGACACGCGCCGTCGCGGCCCTGCGCGAGGCCGACCTCGTGCTGTGCGAGGACACCCGCACCACCGCCCGCCTGCTCTCGCGCTACGCCATCGCCACCCGCACCGAGGCGCTGCACGACCACAACGAGGAGGCGCGCCTGCCCGGCTTGCTCGCCCGCCTGCACGCCGGGCAGCGCCTCGCCCTGGTGTCGGACGCCGGCACGCCGCTCGTCTCGGATCCCGGCTACCGCCTGGTGCGCGCCGCCATCGCCGCGGGCGTCGCCGTCAGCGGCGTGCCCGGCCCGAACGCCGCGCTGATGGCGCTCACCCTGTCCGGCCTGCCGCCGCATCCCTTCCTGTTCGCCGGCTTCCCGCCGCCGCGCGAGGCGGCCCGCCGCAGCCACTTCGCAACCCTGCGCGCCGCCGAGCAGGCCGGCCTGTCGGCAACCCTGATCTGGCACGAGGCGCCGCACCGCCTGGCCGCCATGCTCGCCGACCTGATGGCCGTCTTCAGCGACCGGCCCGCCGCCGTCTGCCGCGAGCTGACCAAGCGCTTCGAGGAGGTTCGTCGCGGCACGCTGCCCGAGCTCGCCGCCCACTACGCCGTCCACCCGGCCCGCGGCGAGATCACCGTCGTGATCGGTCCGGGTGTCGCCGAGGCAGCCAGCGAGGCATCGCTAGATGCGCAGCTCGTGGACGCCATGAGAGCGAACAGCGTCAAGGACGCCGCCGCCCTGGTGGCGCTGGCCACCGGCTTGCCGAAACGAACGGTCTATGCCCGGGCGCTCGAGCTCAGGTCGAGCGGCAGTGTTGAGAAAGGCCAGGGCTCTGCCCTGGACCCGCCGGGGCCCGAGGCCCCAGACCCCATTGCTGATGGGACGAGGCTCTGACCGTGCTAGCCATTTCCTTGGCGGAGACGCCCGAAAGGCAGCCCTCAATCTTGCCTATGGGCAAGATTTGCCTAACCCATTGTAAATGCATTGTAAGTTTTGGGCGAGTGGGGCGAATGGCAACAATGCCCCATGCCGGCCTCCCCGGAAATCTTGCTGTATTTCACCCGATACGGCACCGGTAGCTACGTAGAAGATGCCGCAGCCTGGATGGGATCTGTGGCCTCACGGCCCCAGCGGGTCCAGTGCAGAGCCCTAGCCGCCCCGATGGGGCCTGAGGCAGGCAACTTCGACGACCTCGGCGCTCTGTGGATCCCAGAGGAACGAAGGATCTCCGTCATGCCCCGCATAGTCGTGATAACGGGCGCCGGCGCCGGCGTCGGCCGTGCCACTGCGGAGGAGTTTGCGCGCAACGGCTGCGACGTCGCCCTGCTCTCGCGTGATCCAGACCGGCTCGAGCGTGCGGCCACGGCCCTGCGGGAGTATGGCGTACGGACGCTTGCCATTCCGACCGACGTTGCCGACGGCGACGCCGTAGAGGCCGCAGCCGAGCGCGTCGAGGCCGAGCTCGGGCCGATCGACGTCTGGGTGAACGTCGCCATGGCCACCGTGTTTGCCCCCGTGAGCAAGCTCACTCACCGCGAGTTCGAGCGCGGCACCCAGGTGACCTATCTCGGCCAGGTGCACGGCACGATGTCCGCCCTCAAGCGCATGCGCACCCGCAATCGTGGGACCATCATCTGCGTGGGCTCCGCGCTCGGCTACCGCTCGGTGCCGCTGCAATCGATCTACTGTGGCGACAAGTTCGCCATCCGCGGCTTCGTCGACGCGCTGCGCTCCGAGATCATCCACGACGGCCTGAACGTGAAGCTGTGCATGGTCGACCTGCCGGCGATTAACACCCCGCAATTCGACTGGGCGCTGAACAAGATGGGCCGCAAGTCCCAGCCGGTGCCGCCGATCTTTCAGCCCGAAGTGCCGGCGCGCGCGATCTACTTCGCCTCCCAGCATCCACGCCGGCAGATCTGGCTCGGCTGGCCGACGGTGCAGGCGATCCTCGCCAACCGCATTGCTCCCGGCCTGATCGACAAGTATCTCGCCAAATACGGCTACGAGAGCCAGATGTCGAACGAGCCGATCTCGCCCAACGCACCCTCGAATCTCTACGAGCCGGTGCCCGGCGTCTACACCGCGCATGGCCGCTTCGACAGTCGGTCGAGGGCGCACAGCTCCGAGATGTTCACCGATCGCCATCGCGCGGCGTTCTGGGGCGCGGCCGGGATCGGGCTCGTGGCGCTCGTGCACCAGATCGCCAAGCGACTGAACATCTAAGCCAGCGGAAGAAGCGAACGTTTATCCGGCCGTCGCAGACCCAAGGGACAGAAGTTTTTTGGTCCTTTTTTCAGAAAAGGACGCCTTGCTTACACGTAGTACTCGGCCAACGGGGCAAACCCGTTGAACCGCTGACTGGCATACGTCGTGACATAAGCCCCGGTCGACAGCAGCTCCACCCGCTCGCCGGAACGCAGCGCCAGCGGCAGCCGGTAGTTCGAACGCTCATACAGGATGTCCGCCCCGTCGCAGGTCGGCCCGGCAATCGCCACCGGCCCGCACGGCGTGCCGTCATGCGCGGTCTGGATGCGATACTTGATCGACTCGCCCTCGGTTTCCGCCAGGCCGCCGAAGCGGCCGATGTCGAGATAGACCCAGCGCAGCGGATCCGCCTTGTCGCCGCGCCGGCTCACCAGCACCACCTCGGCGCCGATCACGCCGGCGTCGGCCACCAGGCAGCGCCCGGGCTCGACCAGCATCTCCGGCAGCGCGTTGCCGAAGCCTCGCGTCATGGCCGCCATGATCGCGTCGGCGAAGTGGTCGATGCCCGGCACCTCGTCGCGGTAGCGCGTCGGGAACCCGCCACCGAGATTGACCATCCGCAGGTTGACGCCCGCGCGGGTCAGGTCGGTGAACAGCATGGCGACCCGTCCGATCGCCGTCTCGTAGGCGGCCGCCGACGTCTGCTGACTGCCGACGTGGAAGGACAGCCCGTAGGCGTCGAGCCCAAGCTCGCCAGCGCGCAACATCAGCATCCGCGCCTGCTTGACCGAGGCGCCGAACTTGCGCGACAGCGGCCACTCCGCGCCGTCATTCTCGACCAGCAGACGGCAGTAGACGCGGCTGCCCGGCGCATGCTCGGCGAGCTTGTCCAGCTCCTCGGCGCTGTCGAAGGCGAACAGGTCGACCCCAGCAGCGGCGGCGCCTCGGATGGCCGACACCTTCTTGATCGTATTGCCGAAGCTGATCCGCTCGGCGCGCGCCCCCGCCGCAAGGCACAACCGAACCTCCTCCAGGCTCGCCGCGTCGAAGCTGCTGCCCAGCGCCACCAGCCGCTCCAGCACCGGCGCCGCCGGATTGGCCTTCACCGCGTAGTAGATCCTGGCGAGCGGCAACGCACGCGTCAGCGCGCGGAAGTTCTCTTCCACCTGGTCGACGTCCAGCACGAGGAACGGCGTAGCCGGCGCCTCATGCGACAAAAAGCGCGCGATTTTAGGGGTCATCGCAGCCTGCATTCCCGATGGGCGTCCGCCTTGACGAGGCGACGGACGGAGTTGACGAAACGGTCGAACGAACCAGCGACCAGACGATTGCCAGAACGCTTGACGTCGTTGCGTGAACCCCGCGGGGCCAGAGGCACGTGCGTTGCTGCGTGTGCGCCGAAATAGGCGCCGTTTGCCTAAGCTTCAAGAAGGAATATCACCGTCTCAGACCACAAACCTGTCGGTGTGCACGTTGACGGGGTCGGACCGGAAGGATGTCACCGCATGCAGGACGCACAGCAGACTCCGGAGCAGATCCAGGTCGCCGCCTCGGTCAGCGGCCGCCGCGACCTGACCGGCAACATCGAGGCCGTGCTGCGCGCCCCCGGGGCGGCGGCCCTGGGGCGTCGCGCCGGCTCCCCGGGCGAGATCCCCTGGCGCGGCTGGACCCACGTCCTGCGCCGCACGGTGCGGGAGATCGCGTCCGACCGGCTCTCCTTGGTCGCCGCCGGCTGCGCCTTCTACGCGACGCTCGCGCTGTTCCCGGCGATCAGCATGCTGGTGTCGATCTACGGCCTCGCCTTCGACCCGCAGACGGTCGAGCCGCAGCTGCAGGTGCTGCGCTCGCTGCTGCCGCCTGCCGCCTTCCTGCTAATCTCCGACCGCGTCCACACCCTGGTCAGTCAGCCCGGCTCGGCGCTCACCCTGCACCTGCTGATCAGCACGGGGATCACGCTGTGGAGCTCGGCCACCGGCGTGAAGTCGCTGCTGTCGGCGCTCAACATGGCCTACGAGGAAAGCGAGACGCGCAGCTGGGTCCGCTTCCAGGCGACTGCGCTCTCGATGACGCTCGCCGCCATGTTAGCCGCCGTTGTCGGCATTGCCGTGCTGGTCTTCCTACCGGCCGCGCTGACGTTCCTGGGCATTTCCGAGTTCCAGAAGGCGCTGGCCCGGCTCGCCTCGCTCAGCGTGCTGCTGGTGTTCGTGGTCGGCGCCCTGTCACTACTCTATCGTTTCGGCCCATCACGCCGCTCTGCCCGCTGGCATTGGATCACGCCGGGCTCGGTCTTGGCGACGCTGCTCTGGCTCATCGCCTCGGCGTTATTCTCATATTATGTCGGCCACTTCGCCAGCTACGATGCCACCTACGGGCCGCTCGGCGCGGTGATCGGCATGATGCTGTGGTTCTGGGTGACCGCCTACGTCGTGCTCGCAGGAGCCGAGCTGAACGCCGAGCTCGAACTGCAGACCGCGCTTGATACGACCGATGGCCCCGGCAAGCCTATCGGGCGGCGTGGTGCCTATGTTGCCGACCACGTGGCGCGATAGAGCGCGAGGTATCGGCACCGTTCACCGCATCATCCGGCGCCTCTGCAAGTTCGGTGGTGCTGTCCGCAGCCACCTCGTCCGCGCTCACCGCGGCGAGCGTCACCCGCGCACGGCCCTGGCTGACGATGCCGAGCCGCGCCGCCGCTCCCTGGGAGAGGTCGATGCAACGCGCGCGATACGCCGGCTCGCGGTCATTCACACGCACGATAATTGAGCTGCCGCTCTCCTCGACCGTCACACGAACGTAGGAGCCGAGCGGCAGGCTCGCATGCGCCGCCGTCATCAGCGCAGGGTCGAACGTCTCGCCGCTTGAGGTTCGCCGCCCGGCATGCCGGCCCCCGTACCATGTTGCAAGCCCGCTTTGGCTCCACGCCTCATTCCGGCCTGCGGGTTCCGCAGCGCGTGCCGGCGCGCTGCCGAATGCAGCCAACGCAATGGCGGCGACGACGGGCAAGTGGCGTGCGAACATGAAGTTTCCTGTCGCCGTTTCAACTCGCGCATCCGTGAAGAGCGCGTCGTGGCATGAAACAGGCAAGCGACCTCAAGATCAAGTCTTGTCATACATGTCATAAAGAGGCAGCCATCAACCCTTGCGCAGCATTGTCGCAAGCTACCAGGATGAAGACGTCAGCAACGTTGATCGTTACGAAGTTTGCATCTGGCAGTTGATCAGATGCGCCATGGTTTGCTCATGTTGATAGTCGCCGGCCACGTGTTCGCAGTTGCGAGATGCTGAGCCTGCTGCATCATGACTGTGGCTTATATACTCTACTGTGGCAGCTCCGCCGCATTTGCAGCCCGGCCATGCGCCGCATCACGTCGCATAACATCGAGCATGATCAGCATGGCGGGCAACGATGCGGCCAAAGCCAACCAGTAGAAGCCGATCCAGCCAAGCCACGCGGCCAGGTAGCCGGACGTCCCGCCGATTGTGCGCTTGGCCAGCACGGCAAGCGACGACAGCAACGCATACTGGGTCGCCGAAAAGCGGGTCGAGCAGAGCGAGGACAGAAAGGTCAGGAAGGCGGCGGACGCCATCGCTTCGGCAAACGCCTCGAACGTCACCTTGAGATACAACACCGCCACTGCGCCCTGCGACCAAGCCAGCACGATGTAGAGCCCCATCGTCGCCATCTGTACAAAGCCCGACAGCACCAATGCTCGGCCTGCTCCAAGCCGCGCCACGAGCCAGCCACCGAACGCCGCGCCCGCCAAGGTCGAGACCAGGGAGGGCAGCCCGGTCGCCTGCGCGACCTGTGCCCGATCGAAGCCAAGCGAGTGGTAGAACGGCGCCACCATCGACTGCGCTAGGGCCTCCCCCAGGTAGAACAGCAGCACGAACGCCAGGATTTCAACCGCGCCCGATCGCTCCAGCAGATCGCGCAGCGGCGCCACGACCGCCGCACGCAGCCGCGCTCGGTAGCCGACGTGTCCCCGTGCCAGCGGCCCGGCGATCGGTTCGACGGCGCAAAGCGCGAGCATCGGGCCGACTAGGCTCAGTCCCGCCATCAGAAGCAGCGAACCGTGCCATCCAAGCGGCCCCGCCAGCCAGATCGCGCCGGCGCCGGAGACCAGCATCGCTCCCCGGTAGCCCCAAATGTAGGCGGCGAGCGCCCTACCCTGCTCGCCCGTATCAAAGCTTTCGATCCGCCAGGCGTCGATTGCGATGTCTTGGCATGCCGAAAGGAAGGCGACGCCGCATGCGATCCCGACAAGAGCGACCGGGCGCCGGCCAGGATCACCAAGCGCCAGCAACACCAGCGCCACCGTCAGCAGTGGCTGCAGCACCAGTAGCCAGCCTCGCCGCCGTCCAAGTCGCCGCCAAGCCCCCGGCGGAGCCTGGTCAAACAGCGGCGCCCATAGGAACTTCAGCGCGTAGGCAAGCCCGATCGACGCCGTCAGACCGATCAGTTTAAGCGAGATGCCGTGTTCGCTCAGCCATTGCTGGAGCGTGAAGCCGGTCAGCGCCAACGGCAGCCCGCTGGCAAAGCCGAAGCCGCCCATCAAGCCAAGCAGGCGCCCTCGAGGAGGCGCCGAACGTGCGACGGGCCGGCTCAGGGCTTTGGGGTAGCGTCGGGTGGCTTGCCGCTGGAGCTGGCCGTGTCGGAGGGCGCGTAGGCGCCGCCCGGCGACTTGTCGATCCGATGCGGCTGACCGGTCTGATGCTGCACGCGCTCATTCTCCTGCGCTGCGGGCGTCTCGATCGCATGCTCCTGCTGCTTCGCCCGCGTCTCAGCCGCCCCCTCGGTCGCGGCCGCCGGAACACTCAGCCAGCCCAACATCAGCATCGCAACGGTGACCCGGGTGATCAAGGCAGTATCCTTTCTACAACCAACGCGATCTGGTCGTGAAGGGCAGGAAGGCCAGAGGCTCTGCTTCCGGACACCGCTGGAGCCACAGGCGCCGGACCCCATCCACTGGAGCCTAGAGAGGCTCTTCCTTGCTTGGCGAAGCTACTGGGCCTTAACCGGGTAGGGCAGACAGCCCTGGCCCCTCCACCTTCAAGCGGCGTCGCTGTCCGCGCGCCGCTCCGCCCGCTTGCGTTGATTCGGATCGAGGTGGCGCTTGCGCAGCCGGACTGAGCTGGGTGTCACCTCCACCAGTTCGTCATCCTCGATATAGGCGATTGCCTGCTCGAGAGACATCCGCCGCGGCGGGATGAGCAGCATCGCCTCATCCTTGCCGGCAGCGCGGATGTTGGTGAGCTTCTTCTCCTTGATCGGGTTGATCTCGAGGTCCGAG
>CAXUCZ010000057.1:0-2446 GCA_964249675.1 uncultured Acetobacteraceae bacterium
GAGCACGCCCGAGAGGTGGCGGCCGTGGTTGGCGGGACGGCGATCGCCTGCGACATGGGCGCCGCCGAGGACGTCGCGGCCATGGGCGCGCGCGTGGCGGCGGAGTTCGGCGCCCTCGACCTGCTGTGCTCGAACGCCGGCATCTTCGAGCGCGATCCCAACTTCGCCGACGCCGTCTCGGCCAGTGACGAGAGCTGGGCGCGCTGCTGGGCGGTGAACGTGATGGGGCATGTCTACAGCGCCCGCGCGTTCCTGCCGGCGATGATCGCGCGCAAGCGCGGCACCATCCTCAACACCGTCTCGGCCGCCGGGCTGCTCAGCCAGATCGGCAGCGCCACCTACGCGACGACCAAGCACGCGGCGCTCGGCTTTACCGAGTACCTGGCGCTCACCCATCGCGACGACGGCATCAAGGTCGCGGCGCTGTGCCCGCAGGGGGTCGCGACGGCGATGACGCAGGGCGCCAGCGGCAGCGAGCCGGCGCTGCTCGATGGGCTGCTCACCCCGGCGGAGGTCGCAGAGGCGGTGATCGAGGGGCTGGCGGCCGAGCGGTTCCTGATCCTGCCGCATCCGCAGGTGAAGGACTACATGGGCCGCAAGGCCACGGATTATGATCGGTGGATCGGGGGCATGGCGAAGCTGAGAAGAAGTTCTTTTTTATAAAAAAGAACCAAAAAATTTTTATCTAATAATAACCTGGCCTAACCGAGCAAAAGTTTTTTGCTTCTTTTTTTCAAAAAAGAAGCGCTGGCTTTCTTCCTTCAAGGATAACAGATGTCGCTGTTCGACCTGACAGGAAAAGTTGCCGTCGTCACCGGCTCGTCGCGCGGCATCGGGCGGGCGATTGCGTCGCGCCTGGCTGAGCATGGTGCCAGGGTGGTGATCTCGTCGCGCAAGCAGGAGGCGTGCGAGCGGGTGGCCACGGAGATCAATGCGGAGCACGGCGAGGGTCGTGCGGTGGCGATTGCCGCCAGCCTGTCGGTGAAGTCCGAGCTGGAGCGTCTCGTCAGCGAAACGACATCGCGGCTCGGGCCGATCGACGTGCTGGTCTGCAACGCCGCGAGCAATCCGTATTACGGGCCGATGGTGGGGATCAGCGACGAGCAGTTTCGCAAGATCCTCGACAACAACATCATCGCCAATCACTGGCTGATCCAGCTTGCATCGCCCGGCATGGTCGAGCGGGGCGATGGAGCAGTGATCATCGTCTCCTCGATCGGTGGTCTCAAGGGCTCGCCGGTGATCGGCGCCTATAACGTTTCGAAGGCGGCCGACATGCAGCTGGCGCGGAATTACGCGGTGGATCTCGGGCGCTCCAACATTCGAGTAAACTGCATCGCGCCGGGATTGATCCGCACCGATTTCGCTCGCGCGCTGTGGGAGAACCCGAAGACGCTGGCGGCGGCGAATGCGGGGACGCCGCTCGGACGCATCGGCGAGCCGGACGAGATCGCCGGGGCGGCGGTGTTTCTGGCGTCGGCGGCGGGGCGATACATGACCGGGCAGACCATTGTCGTCGACGGCGGCTCGACGATTTCCAGCGGGTCGCTGGCATGAGGGCGTTGCTGAGCCGGACGCCGGGTGGGCCGGAGACGCTGGTGCTCGAGGAGGTGGCGGCGCCCGGCGTCGGCGCCGGCGAGGTGCTGATCGACGTGCAGGCCTGCGGCGTCAACTTCCCCGACTCGCTGATGATCGAGGATCGCTACCAGATCCGGCCGCCGCGGCCGTTCGCGCCGGGGGCGGAGATCGCCGGCATCGTCTCGGCGGTGGGCGAGGGGGTGGGCCGGTTTTCGGTCGGCGAGCGGGTGTTCGGCTTTCCGGGCTTCGGCGGCATGGCCGAGCAGGTGGCGGTCAAGGCGACGCGTTGCAGCCCGATCCCCGACGGGATGGATTTCGTGACCGCGGCCGCGTTCATGATGACCTACGGCACGTCGCACCATGCGCTGAAGGATCGCGCCGCGCTCAAGGCTGGCGAGACGCTGCTGGTGCTGGGGGCGGCCGGCGGCGTCGGCCTTGCCGCCGTCGAGCTCGGACGGGCCGCCGGCGCGCACGTGATCGCTGCGGTGTCCTCGGCGGAGAAGGCCCGGCTGGCCGAGGCGCATGGGGCCGAGAGCAGCGTCGTCTATCCGGCCGGACCGTTCGATGGCGACGGGCGGCGGGCGCTCTCCAAGCTGTTCAAGGACGCGGTCGGCGAGGCCGGGGCGGACGTGGTGTATGATCCCGTGGGCGGCGACTACACGGAGGCGGCGCTGCGGGCGATCGCCTGGGAGGGCCGGCTGCTCGTCGTCGGGTTTCCGGCCGGGATCGCGAAGCTGCCGCTCAACCTGACGCTGCTGAAGAGCTGCCAGGTGGTGGGCGTGTTCTGGGGCGCCTTCGTCGCCCGCGAGCCCGAGCGCGACAAGGTGAACGCCAGCGAGCTGCTCGCGCTCTATGCCGAGGGCAAGCT
>CAXUCZ010000057.1:2456-11220 GCA_964249675.1 uncultured Acetobacteraceae bacterium
CTCCGGGATCTCGGCGAGGTCGCTGGTCCATGAGCTGCGGCCGGTGGTGTCGAAGACCTACCCGCTGGCGGACGCGGGTGCGGCGATCACCGCGCTGGCGCAGCGGACGGCGGCGGGAAAATTGGTCGTGACGATGAAATAAGGCAAGATGCGGCGTGTTCTGCCGAAATACGGCAAGAGACGGCGTGGCTTGACACCGCTGGGGCCGCGGACCGACCCCGACTGACAGGAGGACTTCATGGCGGACGGAGCTTTGGCGACAAGCGGGCGGGTGAGCGAGGCGGAGTGGGGCGCGCGGGTGGAGCTCGCGGCGTTGTATCGGCTGGCCGCCCTTTACGGCTGGGATGACGCGATCTTCACCCACATCTCGATCCGGGTGCCCGGGCCCGAGCACCACTTCCTGATCAATCCTTATGGCGTGTTCTTCGAGGAGATGACGGCCTCGGCGCTGGTCAAGGTGGACCTCGACGGCGCCATCGTCGGCGAGACGCCATATCGGATCAACCCGGCGGGGTTCACCATCCACTCGGCGATCCATGCGGCGCGCGAGGATGCGCATTGCGTGATGCATCTGCACACCAACCATGGCGTCGGCGTCTCGGCGCAGGCGCATGGGCTGCTGCCGATCAGCCAGACGGCGATGATCGTGCTGCCGCAGCTGGCGCACCACGATTACGAAGGGATCGCGCTGGACCTCAGCGAGCGCGAGCGGCTGGTGCGCGACCTCGGCGACAAGTCGCTGATGCTGCTGCGCAACCACGGCACGCTGTCGGCCGGGCCGACGGCGGCGGCGACGTGGCTCAACATGTTCTTCCTGGAGCGCGCCTGCAGCATGCAGGTGGCAGCACTCTCCGGCGGCCATGCCGGCGTGCTCACCGCGCCGGCGGAGAGCCAGGAGCTGGTGGTGAGCCAAACCAAGGGCGGCGGCGCGGGCGGCGTGGCGAAGCTCGCCTGGCCGGGGTTCCTGCGTCAGCTGGATCGCAAGTTGCCGGGATATGATCAGTAAGGCTTCTTTTTTGAAAAAAAGAAGCAAAAAACTTCTTTCCGCGCTGTCGCGTCGCAAGCCGGTTAGACCGGTTTTCGGGTAAAAGTTTTTTGGTCCTTTTTTTCAAAAAAGGACCGCTTCCTTGCTTCTCCGCACGGAGCTTTCTGATGGCGCATTACGGCGATTACCAGAACGAGATCTATGGCGCTGGCCTGAGCGGGGTTCAGCCGCGGTTTCCGATCCGCTTCGAGGAGCTGGAGAGCAAGGCGCACGCGGCGATGCCGGCGAGCCTGGTGTCCTACGTCGCCGGCGGGTGCGGCAACGAGCGGACGCAGAACGGCAACGCGACGGCGTTCGACCATTGGGGCCTGGTTCCGCGGATGTTCGTCGGCGCGCGCAAGCGCGACCTGTCGGTCAAGCTGTTCGGCATGACGCTGCCCTCGCCGCTGTTCATGAGCCCGGTCGGGGTGATCGGGCTGTGCTCGCCGGACGGGCATGGAGACCTCGCGACGGCGCGCGCGTCGGCGCAGACGGGCGTGCCGATGGTGGCCTCGACGCTGACCGTCGACCCGATGGAGGACGTCGCGGCGGCGTTCGGCGACACGCCCGGGTTCTTTCAGCTCTACACGCCGACCGACCGGGGACTTGCCGAGAGCCTCGTGCACCGCGCCGAGGCGGCCGGGTTCAAGGCGATCGTGGTGACGCTCGACACCTGGCTGACCGGCTGGCGGCCGCGCGACTTGTCGACGGCGAACTTCCCGCAGCTGCGGGGGCTGTGCCTGGAGAACTACTTTTCCGACCCGCGCTTCCAGGCGATGCTGGAGAAGCCGCCGCACGAGGACATCGCGGCGGCGGTGCGGCAGTGGGGGCGCATCTTCGGCAACCCGCTGACCTGGGACGACCTGCCGTGGCTGCGCTCGATGACCAAGCTGCCGCTGCTGCTCAAGGGCATCTGCCATCCCGACGACGCGCGGCGGGCGATCGATGGCGGCGTCGACGGGATCTATTGCTCCAACCATGGCGGACGGCAGGCGAATGGCGGCATGGCGGCGATCGACATGCTGCCCGGCGTGGTGCAGGCCGCCGGCCAGACGCCGGTGCTGTTCGACTCCGGCGTGCGCACCGGCGTCGACGTGATCAAGGCGCTGGCGCTGGGCGCGACGGCGGTGGGGGTCGGCCGCCCGTACGCCTATGGGTTGGCGCTGGGGGGCACCGAGGGCGTGGTGCACGTGCTGCGCTGCCTGCTTGCCGAGGCGGACCTGTATATGGCGGTGGACGGGGTGCGCAGCCTGGCCGAGCTTAGCCCGGAGCGGCTGACCAGGGTCGGCTAGCCGACCCTGAGGCCCGCGACCCCAGACCGCATCCGCTTGAAGAGGCGCCACCCCCACCAAATGGATTTCAAAGGCGTCGCCTTTGATGGGGTCCAGGGGCAAAGCCCCTGGCCTTTCTTGTTTCATCAAAGGGTTACAAGAATTTTGCCTATAGGCAAGATTTCGGGCTCAGTGTCGCCTAGGACGGTAGCATGGCGGTCCGGGTGGGTCGTCTCAAGCAGGCGAGTCGCTTGCCGGGCGATGAGCGTCGGACCGGCTGTCCGGGTGGTGATGCGGGAGGGCTGCGATGGGCGATCAGTCGGGGCTTGAGCTATTCTCGTTCTGGCGCAGCTCGGCCACCTACCGGGTGCGCGTGGCGCTCGCGCTCAAGGGCTTGAGCGCGAGCGAGCACTTCGTCGACCTCGATGCTGGGGAGCAGCGCAGCCCGGCCTTTCTCGCGATCAACCCGCTTGGCGCCATTCCGACGCTGATCGACCATGACGCCGCGGGGCCGGGTGCGGCGCCGCTCACCCAGTCGCTCGCCATCCTGGAGTTTCTCGACGAGACCCACCCTGCGCCGCCGCTGATGCCGCGCGACGCGCCGGGGCGCGCCCGGGTGCGGTCGCTCGCGTTGATGATGGCCGCCGACACGCATCCGCTGATCGTTCCCAGGGTCAAGAAATATCTGACCGGCGCCGGCGGGTTCGACGATGCGGCCTGGCGCGCCTGGCAGACGCATTGGTTCACGACCGGGCTGCAGGCCATCGAGCAGCGGCTGACCGGCGAGGCCGGCAGCGGCAGCTTTTGCCATGGCGAGCAGGTCACCGTCGCCGACATCTGCCTGGCCAGCATCGTCGCGGTGATGCGGGTCTTCGGTATCGAGGTCGACGCGATCCCGACGGTGAGCCGCATCATGGCGGCGTGCGAGCGGATCGACGCCTTCCGACGCGCCGACCCGGCCCGGCAAGCCGGCGCGCCTGGCTGAGGCCAGGCAGGCGCCTGCCGGATGACCTCACGTAAGGCTGCCTTGCGGCTCTTGCCGTGGCAGGGTGGCTTGAACCGACGCCATAGAGGGTGATGCAGCGAGCCCGGACGATGCGGCTAGTTCTGGACATGATCCTGCGGCGGCTGATCACCGTGGGCACGCTCGACGTTACGTGGCCGGATCAAAGCCGTTGCGCGTACGGCTCGGGCGCGGCGCCGCGGGCCGGGCTGGCGCTGCGCGACGAGCAGGCCGTGCGGGGCTTGGTGCTCGATCCCGGCTTGCGGATCGGCGAGTCCTACATGGACGGCGGGCTTGTGCCGCAGGGCTGCGACATCTATGACCTGCTCGACCTGCTGGTGCTGAACGTCGGCTCGGGCGGCGACCATCCGGTGCGGCGCGCCCGGGCCCGGCTGCGCTTCGCGTGGCGCACGGTCCGGCAGTTCAACCCGGCCGGGCGTGCGCGGCGCAATGTCGCGCAGCATTACGATTTGAGCGCGCACCTCTACACGCTGCTGCTCGATACCGACCGGCAGTATTCCTGCGCTTATTTCGAGACCGGCCGGGAGACGCTCGAGCAGGCGCAGGCGGCGAAGAAGCGCCACATCGCCGCCAAGCTCAGGCTCGACCGGCCGGGCTTGCGGGTGCTCGACATCGGCTGCGGCTGGGGCGGGCTGGCGCTCAGCCTGGCGCGCGACCATGGCGCGCTCGTCACCGGGATCACGCTGTCCGAGGAGCAGCTCGGCTTTGCGCGCGAGCGGGCCGCGGCGGCCGGGCTCGGCGAGCGGGCGCGGTTCGAGCTGCTGGATTATCGCGCCGTGCGCGGGCAGTTCGACCGCATCGTTTCGGTCGGCATGTTCGAGCATGTCGGCATCAGCCACTACGACGCGTTCTTCCGGCTGATCGGCCGCAGCCTGACCGAGACCGGCGTCGCGCTGCTGCACACCATCGGGCAGAGCGGGCCGCCGGCGGAGACCAATGCGTGGCTGGCGAAATACATCTTCCCGGGCGGCTACTCGCCGTCGCTGAGCGAGGTGCTGCCGGCCGTGGAGCGCTCCGGGCTGATCGCCACCGACATCGAGGTGCTGCGGCTGCATTACGCGCAGACGATCGCCCATTGGCGCGCCCGGTTCGCGACCAACCGCGAGCTGATCCGCGACCTTTACGACGAACGCTTTTGCCGGATGTTCGAGTTCTATCTGGCCGGGTCGGAGATTGCCTTTCGGCGGGAGAACGAGGTGAACTTCCAGATCCAGCTAACGCGCCGAGGCGATGCGCTGCCGCTGACGCGCGGGTATATGGCCGAGGCGGAGCGGGCGGCTTTGGCTCGGATTTAGGAAGAAAGGCCAGGGGCGTCGCCCCTGGACCCGATTAAAGGCGGAGCCTTTAACGTCCATCTGTTTATTCGTGCCGCACGCGGAGACCGGCGCCGGTGGGCGGAGGATTGAATGGCTTCGCCAAGTAAGGGAGAAGGCGGCTGGGCTGCTAATGGATGCGGGTCTGGGGCTGCGAGCCCCGGCGGGTTCAGGGCAGAGCCCTGACCTTGCTGACCTAGATCAAGGAGCCTCGGATGCCGAGTATTCATTGGCCGGAGCGGTATCGGCCTGGCGCGACGGCGGTGCATGTCAGCAACGAATTGCTGATGCAGGCGCCGGCTGCGTGCGTGTGGGCGTGGCTGATCCGGGCGACCTTGTGGCCGAGCTGGTATGAGAACGCGAAGGACGTCGTGATCGACGGGGGCGCCGAGCTGGAGCTGGGGGCGCGGTTCACCTGGAGGACGTTCGGGGTTGCGGTCCGCTCGGTGGTCGAGGAGTTCGTGCCCGAGGCGCGGATCGGCTGGACGGGCGCCGGGCTGGGCATGGACGTCTACCATGGCTGGGTGATCGAGCCGCGCGGGCAGGGCTGCCTGGTGCTGACCGAGGAGAACCAGAACGGGTTCGGCGCCCGCGCTCAGGCGGCGGTGATGCCGAACCGGATGCACAAGCACCATCAGATCTGGCTGGAGAGCCTGAACGCCAAGGCGATGGGCGGCTGGCCGCCGGGAGCCGGCTGAACCCTCGTTGCTGCTGCCAGGGCGCCCCCTGACCGGTCTGGCGCGGGTCAACGCCTTTGGCGCCGCGTGGATGGGCGTCGTGGTGATGCCGGTCTACGTGCCGTTCCTGACCGGACGGGGGCTCAGCGTCAGCGGCGTGCTGAGCCTGCAGGCGGTCTACGGCGTCGCGGTGATGCTGTTCGAGATCCCGACCGGCTATTGCTGCGACGTGATCGGGCGGCGACTGACGCTGCTGATCGGTGCGGCGCTGAACCTGCTGGGCTTGATCGCCTTTGCCGCCGTGCATGGGTTCGCGCGCTACGCCGCGGTGGAGCTGCTGCTGGCGGCGGGATGGAGCCTGGTCTCGGGCGCCGACATCGCGCTGATCTACGACCTGCTCGACCGGGAGAGCGCCGGGCGCGAGGCGCGGCGGCAGGCGCTGTCGAACTACGTGCTGGCGCAGGTGCTGGGCGAGGCGGCGGCGGCGCTGCTGGGCGGGGCGGTGGCGGGCTGGTCGCTCGGCGCGGTCGGGTGGGTGAGCGCGGCGGAGGCGGCGCTGCCGCTGCTGATCGCCGCCTCGCTGCCGCGCGGCGGCCGGGCTGGTCGCTCCGGCGTGACGCCGGCCGACATTCCGCGCGCCGCGGTGGCGATCTGGCGCGACCGGACGCAGGCGCTGCTGTTCGCCAATTTGGTGGTGTGGGGATTGTCGACCTTCATTGCGGTGTGGCTGCTGCAGCCGTACTGGCGCGAGCAGGGCGTGGCGCTGCGCTGGTTCGGAGTGCTGTGGGCGGCGACGCTGGTGACGGTGGGGGCGGCGAGCCGCGCGGCGCCGATGCTCACGCGTTGGATCGGCCAGCGGGGCGCGTTGCTGCTGGTGTGCGGGCTGCCGATCGCGGCCTATGGCGGCATGGCCGGACTTGGCGGCGGCGCGGGCATCGGCTGCGGGCTGCTGTTCTACGTCAGCCGCGGTGTGAGCGCGGTGACGCTGCGCGAGGCGTTCAACCACCAGGTGCCGTCGCGGCTGAGGGCGACGGTGAACTCGATGAGCAGCGGCTGTTTTCGGCTGAGCTATGCGGCCTGCGGGCCGTTGGTTGGGTTGGTGATGAACCATGCGGGGCTGGACCGGGCGCTGGCCATGCTGGCGGGCTGCTTCGTGGTGGCGTTCGCGTTGCTCGGCGTGCCGCTGCTGCGGCGCCTGCGGTAGGCGAAGTCCACGTACCTGCGGCTCCAGACCCTTTCACAGCCCCTACACAGGGCGGCGTAAGACGCACAGAGACTGACCTAAGGCACCCTCTCCCACGATCGCGTCGTCGCCGCGGCGAACGTCCTCGACTTCGAGGCCAAGATGCTCAGCCCAAACATGAAACGTGTCAGCCTCAATGAAAACGTTTAGCGGCTCGACGACGTGATCCCCTCTGGCGTGCTGCAAGGTGCCGAGAAAAATCGGCCAGTGGCCAGCTTCGCCGAACTGTAGAAATGAGGACACGATTTTGCCGCCGGGCTTCACGACGCGCTTGGCTTCCTCCAGATACCAGAAGCTTTGCTCGTGCAGCAGATGTGTCAGGACGGAGAAGAAACAAACCATGTCGGCGGAGCCGTCCTGTTCGGGGATGCCGATATGATCGATCGCCTCGAACCTCCAATCTGAGCGATTGACGGTCTTGCGGGCGTAAGCGACCAGCTCGTCCACGACGTCGAACCCGGCATAACGACCATGTAAGTATCGCGACATGGGATAAGCCAAACGACCGGATCCGCAGCCGACATCGATCAGGAAGCCGTCAGGCTGCAATCCGTAGTGCCGACAGAGTGCGACCTCTATGGACCCGACCTGGTCGAACATACCGCCGACTGAGTTCCTCATCGCGGCGTCCAGCGGGGCGGACGCCTTCATCCTCTCGACATGCGCAACGTAGACACGCTTCAGGTCTTTCGTGCGGTCAGAAGAGATTTGCATTTGAGCTCGAAGAGCTTGGTTCTCACGCGAGCTATCGGCGAGCAACACTCTCAATGAGGTGGTTTCTTGGAGAGAGACATCGAGCGCGTCCCTCTCACTTCTTCGCGCAGCGAGCTCCGCCTTCAAAGCGGAATTCTCGTTTAGAGCGATGGCGAGGACGTCGAACGGCCTGCGGATAAACGGAATACGCCGATGAAGTTTGGTCAGATTCAAAGGTTGTGTCTCGACCGATGGGGCCGTTGCCGCGGCATATGTCAGCCGATAGCGATAACGACCTTGCCGACATGGGTTGCGCCTTTGAGGTGGCGGTAGGCCTCGCGCGCCTCTTCGAAGGGGAAGACGCGGTCGATCACCGGCTCGATGCGGTGCAGGGCGATGGCGCGGTTCATCGCCTCGAACATCTGGCGCGAGCCGACATAGATCGGGCGGACGACGGCGCCGCTGCCGAAGATCACCAGCGGGTCGATCTGGCCGCGGGTGAGCACGCCGATCAGCGTCACCACGCCGCCGCCGCGGGTGGCGCCGAGGGAGCGGGCGATGGTGCCGGGGCCGCCGACCTCGACCACGTGGTCGACGCCGCGGCCGTCGGTGAGCTGGCGGACGGCGTCCTGCCACTCCGGCGTCGCCTTGTAGTTGACGCCGTCGGAGGCGCCCAGGGCGCGGGCGCGTTCCAGCTTCTGGTCCGAGGAGGAGGTGGCGATGACGCGGGCGCCGGCGGCGTGGGCGAATTGCAGGGCGAAGACGGAGACGCCGCCGGTGCCGAGCACCAGCACGGTCTGGCCGGGCTGCAGCGGCTGCAGGCCGTAGAGCGCGTTCCAGGCGGTGACCGCAGCGCAGGGCAGGGTCGCCGCCTGCTCGAAGGAGAGGTGGGCGGGAATGTGGACCAGGCCTTCGGCGTCGAAGACCACGTGCTCGGCGAGCACGCCGTCGATGGCGCCGCCGAGCGCGGTGTTGCGCTGCTGCGGCTCCAGCTCGCCGGCGAGCCAGGACTGCATGAAGATGCCGGCCACACGGTCGCCGAGCTTCACGCGGCTGACGCCCTCGCCGAGCTCGACAACCTCGCCGGCGCCGTCGGACAGCGGCACCAGGTCGGGCGGCAGCTTGCTCAGCATGTATTTGCCGCTCGCGACTGACAGGTCGCGAAAGTTCAACGAGGCGGCGCGCATGCGCACGAGCACCTGGCCGCGGCCGGGGCGGGGATCCGGCGCCTCCACGAGGGCTAGGTCGTCGATGCCGGTATGGGTCGGGAGACGATAGAGGCGCATGCGGGTCGCTCCTGTAAGGTTAGGCAAGGCGAGGGGTTCTGCCCCTCGACCCCATTGTCACGCGAATGCGTGATTCGCACGACGCTGAGGCCTTTCAAACCCACCCATCGGCTTCAGAGCCAGCCGGGCTTGCGCAGTGAACATGGCCAGAGGCAATCATCAAGAAACGGATTTCAAAGGCTCTGCCTTCGTGCGGAGCACGCCTTCGCGTGACGATGGGGTCCGGGGGGGGG
>CAXUCZ010000057.1:11230-12121 GCA_964249675.1 uncultured Acetobacteraceae bacterium
AAGGGCAATTAAAAAAAAAAGGGTTTTAAAGGGTTCGCCCTCCGGGAGGAGCACGCTTGGGGGGGAGGGGGGGGCCGGGGGGGGGGGGGGCAAAGCGCCTGGCCTGCCTTATCTCAAGGAGATCTGAGGCGATGCGACACAATATCGAGGCGGCGCTGGCGCAGGCGCACAGCTTTGCGCCGGTCACCGAGGCGCGGCTGATGGCGTTCCTGCGCATCCCCAGCGTCAGCGCCCAGCCGGCGCATGCCGCGGACTGCCGGGCGGCGGCGGCGTGGGCGCGGGCGGAGTTGGCCGGGCTCGGCTTCACGGCGACGCTGCACGAGACCGCCGGGCACCCAATCGTGATCGCGACCCATCCCGGCCCCCAGGGCGGCGCCGGCGAGGCGCCGCATCTACTGTATTACGGCCATTACGACGTTCAGCCGGCCGAGCCGCTGGGTCCCTGGATCAGCCCGCCCTTCGAGCCGCAGATCGTCGAGGGACGCCATGGGCGGCGGATGGTGGGGCGGGGCGCGGTCGACGACAAGGGGCAGGTGATGACCTGGCTCGAGGCGTTTCGGGCCTGGATCCTGGCGTCGGGCGGGCTGCCGGCGCCGGTGACCGTGCTGCTGGAGGGCGAGGAGGAGGTCGGCAGCGCCAACCTGGAGGCGTTCCTGATCGGCCATCGCGACCTGCTCGCCGAGGCCGACGTCGCGGTCATCTCGGATACCGGAATGTGGGACGTCGACACGCCGGCGGTGACGACGATGCTGCGCGGCCTGGTTTATGCGGAGCTGCGGGTGCGCGGCGCGTCGCGCGACCTGCACTCGGGGATGTATGGCGGCGCGGCGCTCAACCCGGCGGCCGAGCTGGCGCGGCTGCTGGCCGGTCTGCACGATGCCGACGGTCGGG
>CAXUCZ010000058.1:0-11782 GCA_964249675.1 uncultured Acetobacteraceae bacterium
CGTCCGCATCCAGCCCGCGCACCGTCTCCCCGGCCAGGAACGGCTCCCGGTCGTACAGCGGGAATGCGCCTTTCTCCGCGGCCAGCCGGGCGGAGGCGGCATAGGCCGCGCGCTCGATCGTCGCCGCCCAGGCCCGGGCCTGCTCTGCCGCATCCGGCGCGCCGTAGCGCAGCCCGGTCATCATCAGCGCGTCGGCCAAACCGGTCATTCCCAAGCCGATCCGGCGCTTGGCGATGGCTTCGCGTTGCTGGGCCTCCAGCGGGAAGCCGGACACGTCGATCGTGTTGTCCATCATCCGGACCGCCACGGCCACAAGCTCCGCCAGCTCGGCCTCGTCGACATGGGCGCCCGGCGTGAAAGGCTCGCGCACCAGCCGGGCCAGGTTGATGGAGCCGAGCAGGCAGGCGCCGTAGGGCGGCAGCGGCTGCTCGCCGCACGGGTTGGTGGAGCGGATGGTCTCGCAGTAGTGCAGGTTGTTGCGGGCGTTGATGCGGTCGATGAAGATCACGCCCGGCTCGGCGTAGTCGTAGGTGGCACGGGTGATGGCGTCGAACAGCGCGCGGGCGTGCACGGTGCGGTAGACTTGGCCGTCGAACACGAGCGGCCACTCGGCATCCGCGTCCAAGGCCGCCATGAAGGGGGCGGTTGCCAGCACGGACAGGTTGAAATTGCGCAGCCGGCCGGCCTGGCGCTTGGCGGCGATGAAGTCCTCGATGTCGGGGTGGTCGCAGCGCATGGTGGCCATCATCGCGCCGCGGCGGGCGCCGGCGGACATGATGGTGCGGCACATCGCGTCCCACACGTCCATGAACGACAGCGGCCCGGAGGCGTCTGCACCCACGCCCTTCACCGGGGCGCCCTTGGGCCGCAGGGTGGAGAAGTCGTAGCCGATGCCGCCGCCCTGCTGCATCGTCAGCGCGGCCTCGCGCAGGTGGTCGAAGATCGAGCCGAGGTCGTCGCCGATGTCGCCCATGACGAAGCAGTTGAACAGGGTGACGCGGCGGCCGGCGCCGGCGCCGGACATGATCCGCCCGGCGGGCAGGAAGCGGAAATCGGCGAGCGCGTCGTAGAACGGCCCCTCCCAGCGTCCCGGGTCCTTCTCGGCCAGCGCGAGGGCGCGGGCGACGCGCATCCAGCTGTCCTCGATGCTGTCGTCGAGGGCGATGCCGTCGGCGGTCTTGAGGCGGTATTTCGCCTCCCAGATCTGGCGCGAGATCGGCGCGACGCGGTCGGCGGCGAGCGGCAGGGTGCGAATCGAGTGTGTGTCCATGGTGCGGATCATCCGCCAAACGGCCGCTTTGGGCTACTGCTCCAGCATGCGCGACAGCGCATCTGTGGCCTCGGCGCGACGGCCGGCGGCACGCGCGTCGCGGCGCGAAACAGGGGCTTCCAGGGCGACGCGGATCGCGCGGGCCATGATGCCGCGCTGCTCCATGACGTGGATGCCATCCTTGTGAACACGGCCGAGCGGCATCGGGTGCCGGCGCAGCCCGGGCAGGCCGGCGATGCGGCCGACATGGGCGCACTCGGCCGGATTGTCTGCGTCGTACCAGACGTCGTGGCTTACCCGGCAGCCGCGGCATACCGTGCCGGCGCGCAGGTCCGGGTGGCGGCAGCCGGTGAGCGCCAGCACGTCGTCTTCGATGCTGGTCGGCAGCATGTGGTCCCACTCGCGCGACCATAGGCGAAGGCGATGACCGAGGCTCAGCGCCGTCTGCGGGTTGACGGACAGCGTGCGAACGTCCGGCGCCAGGCCTTGCTGGGCCATCCACAGGCCTTGGCGGAGCGCCGCGTATCCGCCCGAGCTGTTGCCGGCGAGGACGACGCGCGGTCGCCCGGCGGCGGCCGCGGCCAGCATTCGGCGAATGAAGGCCTCATTGCGCAGGAACCAGGTGGAGGGCTGCGCCGTCTCGGCCAGGCGCAGGAAGTCGACCGACGGGTCGGCGGTCGCGCGCCGATATTCCCAGCGCACGAAGCCGTCCCGCTGTAGCGGATTGCCCAGCGAGTTGAAGAGCACGAGCAATGGCCGTCGAGGGTCCGACAGCCGCGGCAGGATGCGCAGCGGCAGCACGTCGGCAGGCCAGGCGAGGCGCTGCGGCAGGGCCAGCAGCCGGTGCATGCCGCCGCCCGCGAGCAGATGCGGCCCGGTGATCGCCGGCTCGCCGCCGACGAGGCCCACATGGTCAAGCCGGCTGGTCGGCCGCATGTCCGCATCGAGTAACGTGAGGCCGCCGGCGCCGAGCTCCCAGAAGCGCTCGTTGCGGTCGCCGTAGCCGGCGATGCGGCCCTCGAAGATCGGATGACGCCGCGGCAGGGTGGCCGGCGCGAAGCGCAGGGTGTCGCCCCAGACGACGGAGCCGTCCGCCGGCCCGTAGGCCCAGCGTCGGGTATAGAGCAGCGTCGGGGTCAGGACGGGAGCGAGGGGCGTCGAGCCGATCAGAACGGCGGCGCTACCCCCAATGCCGGCGAGAACCGAGCCGTCCATCCATCACCCGTCCTTGGGCTGAGCGAGATAGTTGCGCCAGAACGCGAGCGAGGTCAGCTCCGGTGCCGCGGCCCGCCACTGTCTTGTCACCTCGGAGCCCTGCCGATACAGGCGCCAGAGCACGCCGATGGCTTCGCGCGCCAGGGCGAGGAAGTGCGGGCGCGAGCGGTTGTAGAGCGGCATGTCCGTCTCCCACCAGCTGTCCAGCACGACGCTGTCGCGATGACGCAAGGTGATCCAGGCGAAGTCGTCGACAGGCACGCGCAACGGTGCGGCGGGCTTGGCCGGCTTCAGCGCGTTGCGGGCGAGCACGACGATGAACCAGAACAGATAGGCCGGCCGGCCGCGCGGCAGGCTCGGCATCACGGCGCGCGCCAGCACGCTGGCGCGCGGCAGGGTGGGGCTGTCGAACCGGTCCCGTATTGCCGCCAGGCTCGCGTGCAGCGGCCGCGGGTCGGCGCGCAGCACGTCCGGCCCGCGCAGGAAATCCTCGATGCCGCGCAGGATCAGCGCGCTGCTGTAGTAGCGATAGGTCAGCAGGTGCAGCAACAGGTGGCGCAGCTGGCGGCGGACCATGCCGGCGCTGCTGACATTGCAGTGCAGCGCCCCGAGGGTCAGCAGGTTGCGCGTCTCGTAGTAGAGCTGCCAGCCGCCGAGCTTGAGATAGAACGGCTCATGCCAGACCGCCGCGCCCGGCAGCGACACGGTGGAGATGTCGTGATGGTAGAGGCGGATGCCGAACTCGGCGTCATCGCCGCGGATGAAACAGGGCAGCGGCAGGCCGACCCGGCGCAGGATGTCGAGCGACAGGGCGAAGCACCACCAGCCGTTGTAGTGCATCGCCGGCAGGGCGGCGAGCTCGGCGAGCACGTCGGTGCGGGTGATGTCGAGGTCGTGCTGGATCGGCTGCACGAACCAGCGCCGCTCGTCGAAGATCGCGCCGCCCTCGTAGAGCTTCATCGGCTGCACGCTGTCCAGCATATGGCCGCCGAGCACGACGTTGTCCCGCGCCAGCGAGAGGAAGGCGGACATGCGCACCAGCGTGTCCGCCTCGAGGACCACGTCGTCGTCGAGCAGCATGACGTGCGTAAAGTCGGCGGTGAAGTGGGCGGGCTCGGCGCTGCCCAATGCCTCGATCATCCCGCGGGTAAAACCGCCGGCGCCGCCGAAATTGCTCTGCTCGATGATCTGCAGACGCTCGCCGAGCCGGCGCGCGGAGGGGCTTATCGCCGGATGCTGGCGCAGGCCGCGGCGGCCCTGGTTCACCACGATCAGCCGGCTGATCGAGGCGGCCGCCTCGGGGTCGGCGACGACTGCGGCCAGCAGGTCGCCGAGCGCGGCCTCGCGGTTGAAGGTGCACACCACGGCAGCCAGGCGACAGGGCGACCCCGCCTCGGCGGCGTGCCAGCTCGCCTCGATGAAGCGCGCCTTGCTGCCGTGATGCGCCGAAACCTCAAGGAACAGCAGGCCGCGCTGGCGGAAGTTCACGCTGTCGTCGCAGATCCGAAACTGCAGCTCCTGCGGGCCGAACTCGCCAGCCTCGCAGCCGCACTCGTGCAACAGGTCGTATTTAGCATCGAACCGGCGCAGCACCCGGATCGTGCAGGCGCCCTCGACGACGACGCGCAGGATCAGTCCCGTCAGCCGGGTATGCGCCCACCAATGGCCCTCGAAGAAGGCCGAGAAATAGGTGTCGAAGCCGAGCGAGGTGGCGGGCGCGAGGCTGATGCTGCCGTCGTCGCACAGCACCGCCCGGATCGGGCCGCGGCCATCATCGGCATGGCGGAAGACGCGCCAGTAGAGCGGCCGCAGCGCCGGCCTGCATTGCGTTCGTATGCGCTGGAGGAGGGGGCCTCGACTTGGCGTCTCGGTCGTGCTGCGCGTCGGCGGTGCAAACTCGACTTGATCCAGGCGACGCCTCCTCTCGCGGGCCTCTGATGTACGTGCGGACCTGCCGATTTAACGCCGATCACAGCCGCAGCACGTTGATAAAATCTTCGTTATGGACGGCGTGTCGGCCTCGGCCATCTGCTGTGAACCCGGACACCGGGGCGGAGACGAGGCGCTCCGCTCCAACAGCCTAGCGCACCAGCGCGGTCGTCATCCGCCCGATGCCCTCGATCGTCATCGGAAACATGCGGTCCTGCATTGCCTCTTGCACCATCCGCACCGACTGCGTGCCGGGCCAGTACTGCTGCGGCGACGGGTTGAGCCAGGCGACGGCGCGGAAATGCCGCGTCATTCGCTCGAGCCAGACCAGCCCTGGCTCCTCGTTCCAGTGCTCGACGCTGCCGCCCGCTGTCACCAGCTCGTAGGGGCTCATGGTGGCGTCGCCGACGAAAACCACGCGCCAGTCCGGACCGTAGCGGCGCAGCAGCTCCTCGGTCGGCGTCGATGCCTGCTGGCGGCGAGCGGCGGAGCGCCAGACGCGCTCGTAGAGGCAGTTGTGGAAGTAGTAGTGCTCGAGTTGGCGGAACTCGGAGCGGGCGGCGGAGAACAGCTCCTCGCTGGCCAGCACGTGGTCGTCCATCGAGCCGCCGATGTCGAGCAGCAGCAGCACCTTGACGGTGTTGCGTCGCTCGGCGCGCAGGCGCAGGTCCAGCGTGCCGGCATTGCCGGCGGTGGCCGCGACCGTGCCGTCGATGTCGAGCTCGTCCGGCGTGCCGGCCCTGGCGAAGCGGCGCAGCCGGCGCAGCGCGACGCGGAAGTTGCGGGTGCCTAGCTCGCGCGTGTCGTCGAGGTCGGCGAACGCCCGCTCGTCCCAGACCTTGACGGCGCGGCGGTGGCGCGAGCCGTCCTGGCCGATGCGCACGCCTTCGGGGTTGTAGCCATGCGCGCCGAAGGGCGACGTGCCGTTGGTGCCGATGTTCTTGCTGCCGCCCTGGTGGCGCTTGTCCTGGTTGGCGAGCCGCTCGCGCAGCGCCGCCATGATCTTGTCGAAGCCGCCGAGGGCGCGCACTTGCCGCATCTGCTCAGGCGTCAGCATGCTTTCGGCGAGCTTGCGCAGCCAATCCTCGGGGATCTCCTGCGGCGGCGTGCCCGGCGGGCTCTCGACACCCTTGAAGGCCTGGCCGAACACGCGGTCGAAGCGGTCGAGATGCCGCTCGTCCTTGACCAGCGCGCAGCGGGCCAGGAAGTAGAAGCCCTCGACATCGTACTCGACGACGCCGGCCTGCATCGCGCCCAGCAGCGCCAGATATTCGGTGAGCGAGGCCGGCACGCCCGCCTCACGCAGCGCCAGCACGAAGCGGGCGAACATGCGGCTGGCTCAGCCGCGCCGGGTCATGAAGGCGAGGCGCTCGAACAGGTGCACGTCCTGCTCGTTCTTGAGCAGCGCGCCGTGCAGCACCGGCAGCGCCGACCGCTCGTCGCGCAGCGCTGCCGGGCTCATGTCGTCCACCATCAGCAGGCGCAGCCAGTCGAGCAGCTCGGACGTCGCCGGCGGCTTCTTGATGCCCTGCTGGTCACGGATGCGGAAGAAAACGGTGAGCGCCTCGCGCGCCAGGTCGGCGCGCAGGTCCGGGTAGTGGGCGGCGACGATGCGCTCCATCGTCGCGCGGTCGGGAAAGCGGATGTAGTGGAAGAAGCAGCGGCGCAGGAACGCGTCGGGCAGCTCCTTCTCGTTGTTCGAGGTGATGATCACCACCGGGCGCTGGCGGGCGACCACGGTCTGGCGGGTCTCGTAGACGTGGAACTGCATGCGGTCGAGCTCGAGCAGCAGGTCGTTGGGGAACTCGATGTCGGCCTTATCGATCTCGTCGATCAGCACCACCGAGCGGTGCTCGGCGTCGAACGCCTCCCACAATTTGCCGCGCACGATGTAGTTGGCGATGTCGCTGACGCGTGGGTCGCCGAGCTGGCCGTCGCGCAGGCGGGAGACGGCGTCGTACTCGTAAAGGCCCTGCTGGGCGCGGGTGGTCGACTTGATGTGCCACTCGATCAGCGGCAGGCCGAGCGAGCGGGCGACCTCGTGGGCGAGCACCGTCTTGCCGGTGCCCGGCTCGCCCTTGACCAGCAGCGGCCGGCCGAGCGTCACCGACGCGTTCACCGCGACCTCGAGGTCGCGGGTGGCGATGTAGCTGGCGCTGCCGGCGAAGCGTGTCGTCATTGGCGGGGATCTCCTTGCTGACACGGTACAGTGTGCGGCGCGGGAGGCAAGGCAAGGGGCGTTGCCCCTTGACCCCACCAGAGGCCCGAGGCCTTTGGAAACCGCCTGACAGGAGCCTTCATGTCCGACGCCGCCGAGGACTCGCCGCATCTCAATCAGCGGCAGCAGCGCCAGGCGGCGGAGAGCTCGACCCTCGGGCCGATCGTCATTCACGAGATCGTCCGCGAGCAGGGCGAGGCGGAGATCGCCCGCTCGTTCAACGGCCTCGCCTGGTCAGGCTTTGCCGCCGGCGCCTCGATCGGCTTCTCCTTTCTCGGCGAGGCCAGGCTGCAGGCCGGCCTGCCGGACACGCCCTGGCGCCTGCTGATCGCCAGCTTCGGCTACAGCCTCGGGTTCCTCATCGTCATCCTCGGCCAGCAGCAGCTGTTCACCGAGACGACGCTGACCGCCCTCATTCCGACCCTGACCAAGCGCACCTTGCCCACCTTGATCGCGACCCTTCGGGTCTGGGCGATCGTGCTCTCGGCCAACCTGATCGGCACCTGGGTGTTCAGCGCGGCGGCCGCCTATGGCGGCGTGTTCAAGCCGGAGACCGACGCGGCGTTGTCGCATCTGGCCGACATCGCGGTCGGCGCGCCGTTCTGGCACACGGTGGTGGCGGGCTGCTTCGCCGGGTGGCTGATCGGGCTTATGGTGTGGCTGCTGCCGGCGGCCGGCTCGGCGCGGGTGCTGGTCATCATCCTGCTGACCTACATCGTCGCGCTCTGCCAGCTACCGCACGCCATCGCCGGCTCGGCGGAGGCCGCCTACGCGGTCTATATCGGGCACACCGACGTGCTGGGCTACTTCACCAGGTTCCTGATCCCGACCGTGCTGGGCAACACCTTCGGCGGCGTGGTGCTGGTGGCGCTGCTCAACCATGCGCCGATCGCCGGCGAGCTGGACGGGAGTGCGGGTGATTAAAGGAAGCGCTTCTTTTTGAAAAAAGAAGCAAAAACTTTTATCCGTTAAGACAGGTGCCAAGGACCAATCCGATTACCACAGCGGCCAACGAACAAAAGTTTTTTGGTTCTTTTTTTCAAAAAAGAACCTTTCCTTGCTGACCCGTCGCCAAAGCTACATCGGCTTGCTGATGCTGGCCGGCTGCGTCAACTACATCGACCGTTCGGCGCTCTCCGTCGGCAACCTGCCGATCAGCCACGACCTCGGGCTCAGCGCCTCGGGGATCGGGCTGCTGCTGTCGATGTTCGCCTGGACCTACGGGCTGGCGCAGATACCCGCCGGGCTGCTGGTCGACCGGGTGGGACCCAAGCCGGTGCTCGGGGCGGCGTTGGCGCTGTGGTCGGCCGCCCAGATCGGCGCGGGGCTGGTCACCAGCTCGGCGCCGTTCGCCGTGGCCCGGCTGGCGCTCGGACTGGGCGAGGCGCCGATGTACACCGGGGGCGTGCGCGTCTGCTCGGACTGGTTCGCGATGCGCGAGCGGGGTCTGCCGATTGGGCTGCTCAACGCCTCCTCGGCACTCGGCCCGGCGATCGCGCCGGCCTTGCTGACGGTGCTGATGGTCGCCGCAGGCTGGCGCTCGATGTTCGTGCTGATCGGCGTGCTCGGCCTGCTGATCGCGCTGCTGTGGATGCTGGTCTATCGCAACCCGCCGCGGCCGGCCGACGCCGAGCCGGCAGTGCTGCCGAGCCGGGCGGTGTTCCTCGCCCTGCTGCGCCAGCGTGCGGTCTGGGGGCTGGTGCTCAGCTCGTTGGGTGTCGTCTACGTCACCTGGCTGTTCGGCACCTGGCTGCCGGCCTACCTGGAGGGCGTGCAGCATATGAGCCTGTATCGCGCCGGGCTGTGGAGCAGCGTGCCGCAGGCGGCCGGCTTCGTCGGCGCCGTGCTCGGCGGCCTGGTAAGCGACCGTCTCGGCCGCGCCGGGCTCACGCCGCTGCTGGCCTGCAAGCTGCCGCTCGTCGTCGGCCTGCTGCTCACGGCCGGCTGCGTCGGCGCCGCCTCGACGGTGAGCGGCGCCGCGGCCGCCATCGCGCTGTTCTGCGGCGCGCTGTTCTGCGCCAACCTCGCCTCCAGCGCCGGCTGGGCGCTCGGCGCCGTGGTGGCTCCGACCGGGCTGGTGGCGACGGTGGAGGCGATCCAGCACGTCGGTGGCTCGGTGGGCGGGGCGCTGGCGCCGGCCGTCACCGGCATCGTGCGCCAGTCGACCGGCTCGTTCGCGCCGGCGCTGCAGATCGCGGCCGGGCTGGCCGTGGTCTCGGCCGGGCTGTGCTTCGTGCTCGTGAGGCAGGTCATCAGCAGGGATGGCGAGGGTTCCGTGCTCGAGGCGGCACCATCGCGCTAGAGCGGGATCAATGTAGCTGCGAGCCGTTGTACTAGGCGAAATACAGCAAGATTTATGGGATAGGCGGCATCGGGCCTGAGGCAAGTTCGCCCCAGTTTCCGCAGCACGTGTCTTGCTTTTCAATGGCTTACTGAAAATTTGCCTATGGGCAAGATTGTCAGGACGACCGCGGTAAGCCTCCGATCGAGAATTGCTAGCACGATCGGGGCGTCGTCCCATTCCTGTCGAGGTCGGGAGCCGGCTCAGCGGTTCAGGGCAAGCCTCGCTACAGCTGAAGCAGATCCAAGGTGCGGGTCACGATGCTTGCCTCGTCGTATAGCGACAGCGCGCGGGCGCGGCCGGCGGCGCCGAGGCGGGCGCGCAGCGCGGGGTCCGAGCCGAGCCTGGACAAAGCGTGCGCCAGGAGCTGGATGGTTGCCGGCGGCACCAGCAGGCCGGTGGCGTCGTGCACGACCTGCTCGCGCGGGCCGCGGATGTCGGTGGCGACGACGGGCAATCCGCACAGCATCGCCTCGATGATCGACATCGGCAGGCCTTCGAAGTGGCTCGGCAGGACGAAGATGTCGGCGGCGGCGAGCAGCGCGGCGACGTCCGTGCGGTAGCCGAGGCGGCGCAGCCGTGGGCCGAGGCCGGCGGCGGCGAAGCATCGTTCGAGGTTCTCGCCGCGGTCCGAGGCGAGGCGCTCGCCGACCACCCACAGGCTCGCCGGCACGGCGCGCATGGCCGCCAGCAGCTCGGGATAGCCCTTGTGGCGCACCAGGCGCGACACCGCGATCACCACCACCTCGCTCTCGGGCACGCCAAGTTCGGCGCGTATGGCGGCGCGCGCCGCGGCGTCGGGGTGGAAGACGGCCGGGTTGCGGCCGTTGCCGATGCCGATCGCGCCGCGGGCGATGCCGAGCCGCCTCGCGTCGGCGGCCTCCTCCGTCGAGACGGTCATCGTGACGTCGGTGAGGCGGCCGGCGAGCCACTCCATCGCCAGCGAGGCGAGGCGCCGGGTGCGCGGGCCGGGCTGGTTGAACAGGAAGCCGTGGCCGGTGTAGGCGACGCGCGGCACGCCGGCGGCGCGTGCGGCGAGGCGGGCGAGAAAGCCGCTGATCGGCATGTGCGCATGCACGAGGTCCGGCCGCTCGGCCCGGAACAGGCGGTAGAGGGCGACGAAGGCGCGCCACTGCGCCGCCGGCGACAGGCTGCGCGCCATCGCCACCGGGGCGAGGCGGAAGCCCTCGGCGCGCACCTCGTCGAGCAGCGGGCCGTCGGCGCAGACGCCGATCACCTGGTGGCCGCGCGCGCGCATGCCGCGCATCAGCGGCAGCAGGAAGTGGCGCAGCGAGAAGTCGACGTTGGTGACTTCGATAATTTTCACGGCAGCGAGCAAGAGGTTCTTTTTTGAAAAAAAGAACCAAAAAACTTTTGTCCGAGGTGGCAGAACGGCTGGGCCGGCAGCGACGATCGGGTAGAAGTTTTTTGCTTCTTTTTTTCAAAAAAGAAGCTCTTCCTTATCCGACCTTGGTAATTGCCCACTTCACCTGCTGTGGCCCGTCGGCGTGGCCGGTGAGGACGACCTGCTCGGCGCGTCGCGGCTCGCTGCCGCCGAGGTAGACGCTTTCCTCCAGGGTCAGCTTTGCGCCTTCGGCGCGCAGCCGCCAGCCGCCGGAAGCGATACGCAGCAGCACCGCCTCGCCGTCCTGCTGCAGGCTGGCGGTCACGTTGGGATGCAGGTGGAAGCGCAGCGCGTAGGGTTGCGTGTGGCCGTCTGCGGGCTCGCCGCCGCCGGCCGCCTCGATCGCGTCCTCGCCGCGGATGTCCTCGCCGCTTTCGGCCAGATAGAGGCGGCGTCGGTGCAGCACGCCGAAGGGCCCGAGATAGCCGTCATGGCTGGCTTCCAGCCAGTGCGCGCCGTTGGCCTCTTGGCGCTGCAGCTCGACGGCGTGCACGCGCCGGCCGAGGCCCGCGGGCTTGAGCTCGGAGGAGGCGGTGTCGGCGATCGTCAGCGTCGAGTGCGCCGCGGTCGCTCGCATCGCGTCGTGCCAGCCCGAGGCGCTGCTGGTGCCGCAGTTGACGATCAGCCGGTCGCGGCCGATCGGCACCGCGATCGACAGCGTGCCGGCATGCGACAGCCGGTCGAGCCCCGGCGCCGGCGGGGCGCCGCAATCGACCACGACCAGGCTGCGCCCGGCGACCAGGCGCTGGAAGCCGCCGTGGCGCAGCTCGACCGGCGCCCGGCCGGCGCGCCCGGCCTGGTTCAGCACCAGCTCGATGAGGCTGCCCTGCTCCTCGCGCGCGCCGTTGAACAGCGCCAGGCCGCCATCGCCGTGGCGCAGCGCCCGCAGCGCCAGCGACATCCGCTCGATCGCCGAGGGCAGCGCCGGCGGCAGCGCGACCTGGGCGGAGACCAGCATGGCGCGGATGTCGACCAGCTCCTGCAACCCGGCCAGCTGGGCGGCGGGGCTGCGCTCCACATGGCAGCCGTCGAGCAGGATGGCGCGCGCGAGCTCCTGCGGCAGGAAGCGCAGCGCCCGGGTGAGGAAGCCGGTGTGCTCGGGCAGCGCCACCGCGGCGGCGACCAGGCCCTTGAGCGCCGTCAGCGCCCGCGCGTCCAGCTCCTCGGTGGGCAGCGCCGCGGCCAGGGCGCGGGCGTCGGCGACGAGGCGGCCCATCAGGCGCTGACGGAACGCGTCGTCGGCGGAGGCGGCGAAGAAGTCGTAGTGGCCGAGCCAGGCGGCGATGCGGCTGCCGGCGACGTCGGGGCGGCGGGCCACCGGCTCGGCGCCGGCGCCGGCGATCCAGTCCGCGGTGAGCGCCCGGGCGCGCATCCTGGCGCCGTCGGTGCCGAGCGCCCGCAGGT
>CAXUCZ010000059.1:0-11408 GCA_964249675.1 uncultured Acetobacteraceae bacterium
CACCCTGGCCTTGCCGGGCCCGCTCTCTATATCTGACGCGTGCCCGACCTTCCGTCCCGCGAGTCGCTTCGCCGTTTCATCGCCGACAGTCCGGGTCGCGTCGGCAAGCGTGAGATCGCCCGCCACTTCAGGCTGGGACCCGAGCAGAAGGAGGCGCTGCGCGGCTTGCTGCGCTCGCTCCAGCATGAGGGCGAGGTCGCGCCGGCCGGACACAAGCGCTTCACGCAGCCGGGTAGGCTGCCGGATGCCTGCGTTGTGGTGGTGACGGGCACCGACCGCGACGGCGACCCGGTGGCCAAGCCGGTTGATTGGCAGGGCGACGGGCCGGCGCCCGTCGTGTTCATGCAGCCGGAGCGGCGCGGCTTGCCGGCGCTGGCGCCGGGCGAGCGCGTGCTGGCGCGACTGACGCTGCTCGCCAACACACGGCCCGGCCAAACCGGTTTGCGCTACGAGGGGCGCACCCTCAAGCGCCTGAACGACGAGCCCGGCCGCATCCTCGGCGTGTTCCGCCCGCCCGACCGGCTGCTGCCGACCGACCGCCGCGCCAAGGCCGAGTGGCGCATCCCGCCTGGCGAGAGCGGTGGGGCAGAGAACGACGAGATCGTGCTGGCGTCGCCCCTGCCCTCCTCCACCTACGGGCTGAAGAACGCCCGCATCGTCGAGCGCCTCGGCCGGGTGGGCGACGCCCGCTCCGTCAGCCTGATCTGCATCCACACGCTGGGCATCCCGGTCGAGTTTTCCGAAGCCGCGCTGGCCGAGGCCAAGCGCGCCCGCGGTGTGGCGCTCGGCCGCCGCACCGATCTGCGCGACCTGCCGCTGATCACCATCGACGGCGCCGACGCGCGCGACTTCGACGACGCGGTGTACGCCGAGGCAGTCGACGGCGGCTTCCGCCTGGTGGTCGCGATCGCCGACGTCGCGCACTACGTCCGACCCGACTCGGCGCTCGATCGCGACGCCCGGGTGCGCGGCAACTCGGTCTACTTCCCCGACCGCGTGGTGCCGATGCTGCCCGAGGCGCTGTCGAACGGCTGGTGCTCGCTCAAGCCGCACGAGCCGCGCGGCTGCCTGTTCGTCGAGATGCAGGTCGATGGGCAAGGCCGCAAGACCGCCCACCGCTTCGGGCGCGGCCTGATGCAGAGCGCCGCCCGGCTGACCTACGAGCAGGTGCAGCAGGCGCACGACGCCGGCGACGCGCTTGGCCTCGGCGACGGCCGAATCGACGCGCTCTACGCCGCCTTCCGCGCCCTGCTCGGCGCCCGCTCGGCCCGCGGCACGCTGGAGCTCGACCTGCCGGAGCGCAAGGTCGTGCTCGATGAGGCCGGCCAGGTCGCCGCCATCGCCCCGCGCCCGCGCCTCGACAGCCACAAGCTGATCGAGGAGTTCATGGTGCTCGCCAACGTCGCCGCCGCCGAGGAGCTCGAGCGCCTCCGCCAGCCGGCGATGTATCGCATCCATGCCCCGCCCACGGAGGAGAAGCTCGAGGCCCTGCGTGGCTTCCTCGCGACGTTGGACATCTCGCTGCCGCCCGGCGGCACGATCCACCCGCGCGACCTCGACCGGGTGCTCGCGCGCGTCGCCGGCACCGACCTCGCGCCGATGGTCAACGAGACGATCCTGCGCAGCCAGAGCCAGGCCGCCTACCACCCGGAGAACATCGGCCATTTCGGCCTGGCGCTGAGCCGCTACGCCCATTTCACCAGCCCGATCCGGCGCTATGCCGACCTGCTGGTGCACCGCGCCCTGATCCGCGGCCTCAAGCTCGGCCTGGGCCCGCTCTCCGAGGGCGAGGCGGTCGCCTTCGAGGACATCGCCGAGCGCATCAGCGGCACCGAGCGCCGCGCCGCCCTGGCCGAGCGCGACGCCGTCGACCGTTACCTTTCTGCCTACATGGCCGACAAAGTGGGCGCCAGCTTCGCCGCCCGCATTTCCGGCGTGACCCGCTTCGGCTTGTTTGTCACAGTGCTGGACAGCGGCGCCAACGGACTGATCCCTCTATCTTCCCTACCGGACGACTTCTGGATCCACGACGACGCCGGGCAGGCCCTGCATGGCCGCCGCACGCGACAGACCTACCGTCTGGCGCAACTGATCACCGTGCGGCTGACCGAGGCAAGCCCGGTCACCGGCGGCTTGCTGTTCGCCGCCCAGGATCGAGCGCCATCCGCCGACGCCGCGCCGAGCCCGCCAGCCAGGCACAAGCCGCCTGGCCGGCAGCAGCGACGTGGCGCGCCTCGTCGCTGAGCCTTTGCCTGCTGCTGCTGATCGCGCTCGCCCCCGCCCCTCTGCTCGCCCAGGGCCTCAGCCCCGGGGTGGTGCCCACCCTGCCGCCGGGCGCAAGCCTGACGACCGGCCATTTCGACGTCCGGCTGGCGACCCAGGTCTTCGCCGCGGCGCTTACCTTCATCACGCCCCGCACCCTGGAGCCGGTCGGCGCCCCGGCGCTGACCGCCATCGGACTACGCGGCCTCACCGCTCTGGACGCGACGCTGCTGCCGTCGCTGGCCGGCGGCAAGCTGTCGCTCGTCGTTGGCGGCAAGACGGCGTTCGATCGCAGCGCTCCGGCCGATGACGACCTCGCCGGCTGGGCCGACGCCACGGCGGCGATGGACGATGCCGCCTGGGCGATCTCGGCGCCGGTCCGCGCCGCCGGGTCGCAAGGCGTGGTGCAGCGCTACTTCGACGAGATCTTCAGCCACATGGACGCCTACTCGCGCTACGAGCCGCCGGCCAGTGCCGAGAGCGAGCGCGACACGCTGAGCGGCACCTCCGGCGCCGGCATCGGCCTGGTTTGGGAAGCCGACGCCCTCGGCGTCACTCACGCGCTGCGGCCCGGCGCCAGCCATGTCGCGATCGGCGACGTCGTCCCCGGCGGTTCGGGCGAGGCGGCCGGCCTGCGGGTCGGCGACCGCATTCTCGCCGTCGACGATCACGGCACCCGGCGGATGAGCCCGCAGCGCATCGCCGGCCTGATCCAAGGCCCGGACGGCACGACCGTGACGCTGCTGGTGCGCGGCCGCGACGGGCAGCGGCGGTCGATCTCGGTGGTGCGAACCCAGGTGCCGCCGGAGACCGTGTTCACCGGCCGCGACGGCGGGCTGCTGCTGATCCGCATCACCGCCTTCAGCGCCAACACCGCCCAGCGCCTCAGCCAAGCGATCGAGGCCGGGCTGCTTGATCCAGCCGCGCCGCGCGCCCTGGTGATTGACCTGCGCGGCAATCGCGGCGGCTTCCTGCGCGAGGCGGTCACCGCCGTCGCGCTGGTGCTCGATCGGGGCCTGGTCGTCAGCACCATGGGGCGGGCGCCGCAATCCACGCATGAGTGGCGGGTCGAGGGCGGCGATCTGACGCACGGCCTGCCGATCCTGGTGCTGGTCGACGGCCGCACCGCCTCGGCCGCCGAGATCATGGCGGCGGCGCTGGCGGACCAGCGGCGCGCTGTGGTGCTGGGCAGCTCGACGCTGGGCAAGGGCCTGGTGCAGGCGATCACGCAGCTGCCGGACGGCGGCGAGCTGTTCGTCACCTGGAGCCGCGTGCTGGCGCCGCTCGGCTGGCCGATCCAGGGCCAGGGCGTGCTGCCGCAGGTCTGCACCAGCCTCGGCGACGATGAATTGCGGGTCGAGCTCGATGCGCTCGCTAGCCGGCACGACACCCTGGCCGCGGCGCTGGCCACCTCGCGCGCCGCTCGCGCGCCGCTGACCACGGCCCAGATCCTGGCGGTGCGAGACCTGTGTCCGGCGGCCGAAGGCAGCGACGGCGACCTCTTCGCCGCCCACGCGGTGGCTGAGCGCTACGGCGCCTATGAGGCGGCGCTGCTGCCCGAGAGCCTCGGCGTCGCTCCCTGAGGCTTGACCGGACCGGCCGGCGGCGGCATGGTCGCGCCCCTGCGATGCCGCCCGATCGGGCGCGCGTCGTCTCGCCCATTTCGAGGGTTTCATGGCCAAGACCAACACCGTTCAGATCCGTCTCGTCTCGACCGCCGACACCGGCTATTTCTACGTGACGAAGAAGAACGCGCGGACCAAGACGACGAAGATGGAGCTCAGCAAGTATGATCCCGTCGTGCGCAAGCACGTGCCGTTCCGCGAAGCCAAAATCAAGTAGGCTGGCTTCGCCGTCACTTTCGTTGCGGCGTTAACTTTTCATTCAGGCTTGTGGCGTAGACCGGCAGGTGACACTGCCGAGGGCTCCGTCGTGTTGCACTGCGCCGATCAGACGCTGGAGATGATTGGCGAGATCGGGTCGGCGGAGCGTCGCCGAGGCGGGGCAGCCACCGAGGCGAGGAGCGACGTCTCCGAGCGCCGCCGGATGGAGCAGGACATTCGGCAGGCTCTGGCCGAGAATGGCTTCGCCCTGCATTACCAGCCGCGATTTTGCCTGGCCACCGGCGCCCTGGTCGGCGCCGAGGCGCTGATCCGATGGTCGCATCGCAAGCGCGGGCTGATCCCTGCGGGCTCCTTTATTCCGCTTGCCGAGCGCAGCGGCATTATCAATGACGTTGGCGCCTGGGTGCTCACGACCGCCTGCCGCGAGGCGGCCGGGTGGCCGTCAGCCATAGCCGGCGAGGCGCCGCCGCTGGTCTCCATCAACGTCTCCGCGCGGCAGATGACGGATCACAAGCTGCTCGAGCAGGTGGCCGCCGCGCTCGACAGCTCCGGCCTGCCGCCGGAGCGGCTGGAGCTGGAGATCACCGAGCTCGTCCTGCTCGACGGCGAGCTCGAGACGCTGCTGATCCTCGCAGCCCTGCGCGACCTCGGCATCGGCCTGGCGCTCGACGATTTCGGCACCGGCGCCGCGAGCCTGTTCACGCTCAAGCGGCTGCCGCTCACCGCCATGAAGCTCGACCGCTCGCTGGTTCGCGATCTTCCCCATGACGGCGAGGATCGCGCCATCATCAGCGCTGTCGTCAGCACCGGCCACGCCCTAGGTCTGGACCTGATAGCCGCAGGGGTCGAGACCGCGGCGCAGCAGCTGTTCCTGGCCGGGATCGGCTGCGATGCCGCGCAAGGCTACTTCTTCAGCCAACCGCTGCCAGCCGACAAGTTCGCCTACGGCGTTGGTCACGGCTTTGCCGGCGCAGGCGGATAGAGGACGCGTCGACGGCGTCGCCCTTGACCAGCCGACCCTGCGGCTTCAAACCGCAGGCCATGGTCGCGAGCACGGTGCAGGCCGAACAGGCCATACTGGAGCTCGTGGCACAGCGCGGGCCGTCCAAATCCATCTGTCCGAGCGAGGCTGCACGCCTGGTCGGCGGGGCAGCATGGCATGCCGAGCTGACCCTGATCCGGCGAGTGGCGATCCAGCTGGCGTCGACGGGCAGGATCCAGATCCTGCGCAAGGGCAAGCCGGTGGAGGATGCAACCGACGTCAAGGGCGTGATCCGTCTGCGCTTGGCGCCGTCGAGCGACGGCTGATCTGATCCGCCGGTCGGGGCAGATCCGCTGTCCGCCGCCGCGCCGTTGCAAGTCGCGCCGCCCGACCGACATCGCGGCAGGCAGGAAGGACGCGCCATGATGAAGCTGGGGCCGGTTCTGGGCGACGCCTGGCGGCTCTTCAGCCCATATTTCCTGCACTCCAGGGAACGCGCGAGAGCGCTGCTCATCCTGGCCTTGCTGCTCGCGCTGAACCTGGCGCAAGTCGGCCTCGGCGTCCTGTTCACCTTCTGGACGGCCCAGGAATTCAACGCGCTGCAGGCGCTGGACGCCCCCGCCTTCTGGCAGCTGATCTTTACCTACCGCTACGCCAACGGCGTGCTGATGCCGGGCTTCCCGCTCTTCGCCGTCGCCTTCATCGGCATGGGCATCTACACGGTCTGGGTGCAGCAACTGCTGCAGATCAAATGGCGCGCCTGGCTCACCGGCGAGTTGACGCGCGACTGGCTGTCCAACCGCGCCTACTACCAGATCGGCCTCACGACCGACCCGCAGGCGACCGGCACGGACAACCCCGACCAGCGCATCGCCGACGACCTCAACACCTTCACCGACAACACGCTGACGCTCGGCACCGACCTCATCTCCAACATCGTCTCGCTGTTCAGCTACGTCTTCCTGCTCTACACGCTGGGCGGCTCGATCACCCTCTTCGGCGTCACCATCCCCGGCTACATGCTTTGGGTCGCGATCCTTTACGCAATGGTCAGCACGCTGGTGACCCACCTGGTCGGCCGCCCGCTCGTGCCGCTGCGATTTCAGCAGCAACGGCTCGAAGCCAATTTTCGCTTCAACCTCGTGCGGGTGCGCGAGAACGTCGAGGGCATCGCGCTGTCTGGCGGCGAGGCGCAGGAGCGCGCCGGGCTCGGCTCCCGGTTCGACCTTGTGGTGGCCAATGTTCGCGCCCTGATGAACCGCCTCAAGAAGCTCGGCATCGCGACGTTCGGCTTCGGCCAAGTCTCGCAGGTCTTCCCCTCGGTGGTCGCGGCGCCGCGACTGTTCTCCGGCGCCATCAAGCTCGGCACGTGGACCCAGATCGGCACGGTGTTCGGCGAGGTGGAAGGCTCGCTGTCCTGGTTCGTCAACCAGTACAGCTCGCTGGCGGAATGGCGCGCCATCGTCGGCCGCCTCGGCACCTTCCAGCGCGCGATCTCGGCAGCCCAAGCCGAGCGGTCCATCGGCGTGCACGCGGTGCAGACGGGTCGCCCCGACCTGGAGGTCCGCGACGTGACCCTGAGCCTGCCGAACGGCGGGACGTTGCTCGACAATGCGTCATTTCGCATTCTGCCGGGCCAGGCAACGGTGATCACCGGCAGGTCCGGCGCCGGCAAGTCCACCCTGTTCCGGGCGCTGGCCGGCATTTGGCCGTTCGGCGGCGGCCAGGTCAGCCGTCCGCGCGGCACGCTGATGTTCCTGCCGCAACGGCCATACCTGCCGCTGGGCACGCTGCGCGACGCCGTGTGTTACCCCGCCCCCGGCCGGAGCGTCAGCAATGCAGCGCTCGCTGCCGCGCTCGCCGATGTCGGCCTGGCCGCTCTCGCGCCGCGCCTGGACGACGAGGAGAACTGGACGCTGCACCTCTCGCCCGGCGAGCAGCAGCGCCTTGCGCTGGCCCGCGCCCTGCTCGTCCGTCCGGACTGGCTGTTCCTCGACGAGGCAACGGCCTCACTGGACCAGACGGCCGAAGCCTCGCTCTACAACGTGCTCGCACAGCGGCTGCCGAACACGACGGTGGTGTCGATCGCCCATCGCGACAGCGTCGTCGCCCTGCATGAGCACCGGATCGACCTTGATGGCGCCGGGCATCTTAGCCAGGCTGCGGAGTAAGCAGGCAAGCGCTTCTTTTTTGAAAAAAGAAGCAAAAAACTTTTATCTTGATGACGTGGCGGAAGCTGCACGACGGCCCGGCCTCAGCTTACGGGCAAAAGTCTTTGGTTCTTTTTTTCAAAAAAGAACCCTGTCTAACGCAGCAGTTCCAGCAGCGCCGCCCCATAACGCACCAGCTTGGACGCCCCGACGCCCTTGATCTCGCCCAACGCTGCGAGGCTGGCGGGCCGCACCAGGGTGATCTCGTGCAGCACGCTGTCGTGGAAGATGACGTAGGGCGGCACGCCCTGGGTCTTCGCCTCGGCGCTGCGCCAGCCCTTGAGCGCCCCCAGCAGCGCGGCGGCGCCGCTCGGCGCGTCGGACGGCAAGGCGGCCGCCGCGCGTCGTTCCCGCCGCTCGCTGTTGCGCGCCGCGCGGGCGCCCGTCGGCTCCTCGCGCAGCGCGACGCTGACCTCGCCGCGCAGGATCGGCCGCGCGACCTCCTCGACCAGCGCCAGCGTCGCATACTCGCCGCTGCTGGTGGCCAGCGCGCCGCGCGCGATCAGCTGCCGGAACACGCCGCGCCAGAACTCCACGCTGTGGTCGCGCCCGAGGCCGAACACCGCCAGCTTGTCATGCCCGCAGCGCGTCGACATCTCGCTGGCGACCCCGCGCAGCACGCCGACCACGTGCATCGCGCCGAACCGCTGGCCGGTGCGATAGACGGCGGAGAGCGCCTGCCGGGCGGCCAGCGTGCCGTCGAACGTCGCCACCGGCGACAGGCAGCAATCGCAATGCCCGCACGGCTGCTCGAGCGCCTCGCCGAAGCAGCCGAGCAGCGCCCGGGTGCGGCACTCGACCGTCTCGCACAGCGCGATCATCGCCTCCAGCCGGCTTCGCTTGACCGTCTGCTCGGCCTCGGGCGCGCTTGACTGCGCCAGCCAGTGGCGCGCCCGTGCGATGTCTTCGCCGCCATACAGCAGCAGCGTGTCGGAGCGCTCGCCGTCGCGGCCGGCGCGGCCGATCTGCTGGTAGTAGCTCTCAGGACTGTCCGGCATGTCGAGATGCGCGACGAAGCGCACGTCGGGCTTGTCGATGCCCATGCCGAAGGCGATGGTGGCGCAGACGATCACCGGCTCGCCGGAGCGGAAGCGCGCCAGCAGCGCCCGCTTGTGCTCGGGCGGTAGGCCGGCATGGAACGGCACGGCCGGCAGGCCGCGCCCGACCAGGGAGGCAGCGGTGCGCTCGGTCTTCACCCGACTGCCGCAATAGATGATCCCCGTCTCGCCGGCATGGCGGGCCAGAAAGTCGGTGAGTTGCTGCGTCTCGCCGGCCTTGGCCAGCGCGGCGATGTGCAGGTTGTCGCGATGGAAGCTGGCCGCAAACACGCGCGCGCCCTGCATGTCCAAGGCCGCGAGGACGTCGTCGCGCGTGCGCGCGTCGGCAGTGGCGGTGAGCGCCATCCGCGGCACCCCGGCGAACAGCGAGCCGAGCCGCGCCAAGGCGCGGTATTCCGGGCGGAACTCGTGCCCCCAGGCCGAGACGCAATGCGCCTCGTCGACCGCGACCAGGGCGATCGCGAGCCGCGCCAGGCACTCCTGCGTGCCCGGGCTCAACAGCCGCTCGGGCGAGACGTAGAGCAGGTCGAGCGTGCCGTCGTTCAATGCCCGCCAGACCCGGGTATTTTCCTGCGGCGTCAACTCGGAGTGCAGCGCCCCGGCCGAGACCCCGGACTGGCGCAGTGCGGCCACCTGATCGTCCATCAGCGCGATCAGCGGCGAGACAACGACCGCGGTGCCGTGACGGCACAGCGCCGGCACCTGATAGCAAATGCTCTTGCCGGCGCCGGTCGGCATCAGCACCAGCGCGTCGCCGCCGTCGACGACGTGCTGGACGGCGTCCGCCTGCAGGCCGCGGAAATCCGGGAAGCCGAAGACCTGGGACAAGACTTCAAGCGGGGAAGCAAGGCCAGAGGCTCTGCCTCTGGACTCCGCTGGGGCCTGAGGCCCCAGGCCCCCTTGTATAAGGTTCATGCAAACAAAAGTTTTTTGCTTCTTTTTTTCAAAAAAGAAGCCCTTCCCGTCGCCTCATGGCCCGATTGTGATTTCGACCCGCCGCCGCTGCACGTGCGTGTCGCCGCCCGTGGGCCCGTTCACCTCGCGCACGATCCGGTCCGGCGGCACCCCGTCGGCCACCAGCGCCATCGCCACCTTGTCCGAGCGCGTCTTCGACAACGCGAAGTCGGCCTGCGGGCTGCCGGCCGAGTCGCTGTAGCCGATGACATGCACCGGCCGGATCGTGTCCCTGTGCACGGCCGCGCTGGCGGCCTCGGAGATGGTGCCGTAGGTCGGATCCTCGAGCTGCGACGAGCCCTCCAAAAAGAACACCTCGTAGCGCGGCACCGGCTTGCTCATGAACGAACAGGCCTGCACCGCAAGCGGCAGCAACAGGATGGACAGGCGACGGCGCATTCAGTTCATCCTCGGCAGCACAAAGGCGCGTGGCGGAGCCGACGCGCCCCAACCTTCGACCATAACCTTGAAACATGATTTGCCCGGCCGCCGCAATGTGCGTCCGTACTGTGCTGATCCTACCGGGACAGCTCAGGCAGCGGCCGCGACGGCGTGGGCGGCGGACAGGCGCCAGATGCGATCGAGCCGCTCCACGCCGGTCAGCCGATGCGCGATCAGCAGTATCGTGCGCCCGTCGCCGACACCGTTCAGGGTGGTGAGAAACGCCTGCTCGGTCTCGGCGTCGAGGCCCTCGCAGGGCTCGTCGAGGATCAGGATCGGCGCCCGCGAGACCAGCGCCCGGGCGAGCGCCAGCCGGCGCGACTGGCCGCCGGACAGGCCGGCGCCGCGTTCGCCGACCCAGGCATCAAGCCCGCCCGCTAAAGCCCGCACCACGACGCCAATCCCCGCCTGGTCGAGCGCCGCCCAAAGCGCCGTATCGTCGGCATCGGGCCGGCCGAGGAGGAGGTTGGCGCGAACGGTGTCGTCGAACAGATGCGTCGACTGCCCGAGCCAGGCGATGCGGGCACGCAAGGCCTCGGGCGGCAGCCGCGCGACGTCGACGCCGCCCAGCGTCACCCGCCCGGCTTGCGGCTCGGCGACCCGCAGCAGCAGCGCGGCCAACGTGGACTTGCCCGATCCCGACGGACCGAGGATGGCCACGTGGCTGCCTGCCGGTATGGTCAGGCTCAAGCCGTCGAACACGGCCGCGCGGTCCGGCTGCCAGGCATATTTGACCGTCTCCAGAGCGATCCCGTGGCCGCTCGGCATCGCCACTCGCCGGATGGCTGCGGCAGCGACCGGCGGTCGCTCGCCGACTTCGAGCACCCGGCGCGCCGCCGCGGCGGCGTGCCCGACCAGCACGCCGGCGCGCGGCAGGCCGATCACCACCTCGAAGCTCGCCACCACCAGGAACAGCGCCGCCACAGCAACGGTCGCCTGCGGCGGATGCAGCAGCAGCACCAGGATCACCGCCGCCTCGCCGCACAGGAAGGCGGCCGCCTGCGCCCCGGCCGCGCGCCGCGACAGGCCGCGCTGCGCCGACAGCAAAGCCGCCTCGGCAGCCTGCACGGCCGCCAGCATCCGGCCCTCGGCGCCGAACGCCCGCACCTCGCGCAGCCCGGCCAGCGTATCGAGAGCGGCGACGCGCAAGCCCGCTCCGGCCTCCGTCACCATCGAGCCGGCCGCCACGGCGTATCGGGCGCCCGCCATCGGCAGCAGCAGCGCCGCCGTCGCGAACAGCAGCCCGATGCCGAGCGCGAGCCGCCAGCTCTGCAGCCCCAGCAGGATCACCAGCACCGGCAGCAGCAGCAGCGCGCCGAACAGCGGCACCAGCACGCGCAGATAGAGCCCGTCCAGCGCCTCCACGTCGCCGACCAGGCGCGACAGCACGTCGCCCGAGCGGCGCAGGCCAAGGCCGCCGGCCGCGCTCGCCGACAGGCCTCGGAAGAACCAGACGCGCAGGTCGGCAAGCGCCCGGAACGTCGCCGAGTGGGTGACCAGGCGCTCGGCATAGCGCAGCCCGACGCGGGCGACGCCGGTGATGCGAAGCGCCAGCCCCGCCCCGAGCCCGAGCCCGGCGATCGCCGCCGCGATCCGTAGGCCTGACAGCGTCAGCAGCGCCACCGCCGCGCCAAGCGAGGCCAGCGAGACGACAACC
>CAXUCZ010000059.1:11418-11726 GCA_964249675.1 uncultured Acetobacteraceae bacterium
CCATAGGGCCAGCACGCTCAGGATTGGCGCAAGAACCGGCGCCGGCATGGGCGTGCCTGGCCGCCTCACGCCGCACCCCGGTCGGCGGTCGCCACTCGGCCCTGGCGCAGGTCCAGCCGCCGCCCGCCAAAGGCTTGCGCGCCAAAGGCGTGCGTCGCCGCCGAATGGCTGGCCAAGATGACGGTGCGGCCGACCGCGAGCCGGCGCAGGCTGTCCAGCACCTCGCGCTCGGCCGCCGGGTCGAGATGGGCGGTCGGCTCGTCGAGCAGCAGCAGCGGAGCGTTGCGAAAGAAGGCGCGCGCAATCGC
>CAXUCZ010000060.1:0-11255 GCA_964249675.1 uncultured Acetobacteraceae bacterium
GCCCTACGGCGTCTGCGTCGACCACTTCCAGCACGAGGTCTACGCCAACCCGACCATGAGCCCGGGCGAGCGCCACGCGACCTGGCAGCGGCTGGAGCGTCGCTACATGCCATGGGCCGACTACGGCGACATCGCCTACCCGGCCAAGGGCGGCCTGTGGCAGGCCAAGCAGCACATCTACGGCTCGCCGTTCTACTATATCGACTACACGCTGGCGCTGTGCTGCGCGATGCAGTTTTGGGCGCGCTCGCGGACCGACTATGCCGGGGCTCTGGATACCTACATTGCGCTTGCCGGGCGCGGCGGCTCGGCGCCGTTCGGTGAGCTCGTCGCCTCGGCCGGGCTGACCTCGCCGTTCGAGCCGGGGGTGCTGGCGGCGGTGACGCGCGAGGCAGCTGCGGTTTTGGGGTTCTAAGGAAGGCCGGGGCCGCTCTCGAGCTTAGAGCTCAGACTTGCTGCGGCGGAGCAGGAGGGCGCCGACGGCGGCGGAGACGGCGAACAGGATCAGGCCGATGAGGAGCTGGGCGCCGCGGGCGACGTGGGCGCCGCTGCCGATGAGGGCGAACACCGCCGTCTGGGGCAGGTAGCCGAGCGTCGAGGCGGCCAGGAACGGCAGCGCCGGCACGGCGGAGACGCCGGCGAGCAGGTTGAGCAGCAGGTTGTTGCCGACCGGCAGCAGGCGCAGCGTCAAGGTGGCGCTGAACGGATGGGCGGCGAGGCGGCCGTCGAGCCTGGCGAGGCGAGGCGAGGCGGCGATGCGCCGGGCCGCCCAGTCGCGGGCGACGGCGCGGGCCCAGGCGAAGTCGAGACAGCAGCTCAGCACCTGGACCAGCAGGGCGAGCGCGCCGCCGGCGGCGGCGCCGAAGGCGTAGGCGGCGGCGAAGGCGACCAGCTGGCGCGGCAGGCCGACGGCGCAGAGCAGCGTGCCGGCCGCCACCAGCCCGAGCGCCGCCTGCGGGTCACGCGAGGCCGAGAGGCCGGCGAGCAGGTTGGCGCCGCCCTGCATCTGGACCAGCCGCAGGGCGGCGCCGGCGAGCAGCAAGCCGATCAGCAGCAGCAGCGGCTTGGCCAGGGTCCTCACGCGAGCTTCTTCAAAGCTGCGGATCGTCGTAACGGGCGAAATACCGCAAGATCTTGGGAGGGCCGGCAGGGGCGCACCTGGGCGATCGCCCCACTCTCCCAGAAGTTATTATTGCTTTTCAACGTGTTAGCGAAATCTTGCCTATAGGCAAGATGTCTGGCGCCACTGGCGGGAGGCTTCACCTCAGGGCAGTGCTAGCACGATCGGAGCATCGTTTCATCCGAAGGTCACTCGATGACCGGGCGCTTCCAGCGGCGTTGCAGCCACGAGACGCCGACCAGGTCGAAGATGCCGACCCAGAGGCGATCCAGGGTGCCGTAGTTCGAGGCGCCGCGGGTGCGGGGGCGGTGGTCGACGGGCACCGAGATCACCCGGCCGCCGGCGCGGATGAACAGCGCCGGCAAATAGCGGTGCATGTGGTCGAAGGCGGGCAGCTCGAGGAAGGCGTCGCGCCGGAACAGTTTGAGGCCGCAGCCGGTGTCCGGCGTCGCGTCGTGCAGCAGGGCGATGCGGATGCGATTGGCGGCGCGCGAGGCGAGGCGCTTGGCGACGCTGTCGCGCCGCCTGGTGCGATGGCCGGCGATCAGCAGGCGGGTGTTGTCCGGCTCGGCCAGGGCGCGGGCGAGCAGGCTCGGGATGTCGGCCGGGACGTTCTGGCCGTCGCCGTCCAGGGTCGCGATCCAGGCGCCGCGGGCGGCGCGCACGCCGCTGACCACGGCCGCACTCTGGCCGCAGCTGGCGCGGTGGCGCAGCGAGCGTACGCCGCGGGCGGCGGCGTCGGCGAGCCGGGCCGGGGTCGCGTCGGTGCTGCCGTCGTCGACGTAGACGATCTCGTGCGGGGTGCCGGCCAGCGCGGCGGCGATCTCGTCGACCAGCGGGCCGATGTTCTCGGCCTCGTTGCGCACCGGGACGACGACGCTCAGCACCGGTTTGGCAGGCTCGGCGGGACTTGGATCGGTCGGGGACGTGCTCATCTTCGATGGGCGGGTAGCACCGGCGCTCCGGCCACGGCAAGCTGCGTCGCCGGCCGCGCAGACAAGCTGGGACGCAGGACCGCGCAAAAGGGTCTGGTAGCCGATGCCGTTCGACACGCGTGATTTCCCAGCCAGCCCCGCGCCCCTGGTGCGCGAGCGCGACCGGCTGGCGGTCGCCATCTGGCTGTTCTGCGTCGCCGGGATGATCCTGGTGATGGTGGTGCTGGGCGGGGCGACGCGGCTGACCGGGTCGGGGCTGTCGATCATGGAGTGGGCGCCGTTCCGCGGCGTGCTGCCGCCGCTGAGCGAGGCGGAGTGGCGGCGGCTCTACGGGCTGTATCGGCAGATTCCGCAATACGCGCTGGTTAACCAGGGCTTCGGGCTTGACGGGTTCAAGCACATCTTCTGGCTGGAATGGACGCACCGGCTGTGGGGACGGCTGATGGGGGTGGTCTTCTTCGTCCCCATGCTGTGGTTCGCGGTGCGCGGCGCGCTGTCGCGCCGGCTGCTGCCCAGACTGGCGCTGCTGTTCGTGCTGGGCGGGCTGCAGGGGGCGGTCGGCTGGTTCATGGTCGCGTCCGGCTTCTTTCCGGACAGCACCGCGGTGTCGCCGTACCGGCTGGTCGTGCACCTGGTGCTGGCTTTGTGCCTGTATGCGGCGGTGGTGTGGCTGGGGCTCGCGGTGCTGCGGCCGGCGCGGCCGGGTGGCGGGCCGGTGCTGCGGCGGCTGGCGGTGGCGAGCTGCCTGTGCGTGGCGCTGACGATCGTGGCGGGCGGGTTCACCGCCGGGCTGCATGCCGGGCTGACCTACAACACGTTCCCGCTGATGGACGGGCGGCTGGTGCCGGAGAGCTGGGCCAGGCTGGACCCGTGGTGGCGCAACGCGTTCGAGAACGTGGCGAGTGTGCAGTTCGATCATCGCTTCCTGGCCAGCCTGACGGCGGTGGTCGTGCTGGCGACGGTAGCGTTCGGATTGCTGCGGCCGCAGCCACTGCCGGCGCGCCGCGCGGTGGGCGTTTTGGGCGTCGCCGTGGTGGCGCAATACGCGCTGGGCGTGACCACGCTGCTCTGGGTGGTGCCGATCCCGCTTGCGGTGGCGCACCAAACGATGGCCGTCTTGCTTCTCACGGCCGCTCTGCTCGTATTGTATTTTACCCGCCGCTCTTATTGATCGGTTTCCAAAGGCCGCCGGCCTTTGGTGGGTCCAGGGCAAAGCCCTGGCCTCTCTTGGAGTTTGCCCATGTCCGCGCTCGCCGCCACTGACGCCCTGTTCTTCGACCGCCCCGACGCCGCGCTCGACCGTGACGAGGCGGAGCGCGTCGTCAGCCAGACGCTGGGGCTGATGGATGATGGCGAGCTGTTCCTCGAGTATCGCGAGAGCGAGCAGCTGGCGCTGGAGGAGGGGCGCATCCGGGCGGCGGGGTTCGACACTTCGCTCGGCTTCGGGTTGCGGGCGGTGCGGGGCGAGGAGGCGGGCTACGCGCATGCCGGCGAGATCTCGGCGGCGGCGCTGCGGCGGGCGGCGGAGACGGTCTCGGCGGTGCAGGGGTCGCGCTCGGGCGAGCGGGCGGAGGCGCCGTGGGCCTCGAACCAGCGGCTGTATTCCGATTTGAACCCGCTGTCGGAGATGGATTTTGCCGAGCGCACCCGGGTCCTGGCCGAGATCGACGCCTATGCGCGGGGGCGGGACAGCCGGGTGAAGCAGGTGATGGCGTCGCTGTATGGCGAGTGGCAGGCGGTGCAGATCATCCGGGTGGACGGGGTGCGGGTGGCCGATTTACGGCCGCTGGTGCGGCTCAACGTCAGCGTGGTGGTGGAGCAGGACGGGCGGCGGGAGAGCGGCAGCTACGGCGCCGGCGGGCGGTTCAACTATGACCGGCTGGTGACGCCGGAGGCCTGGCAGTTCGCGGTGGAGCAGGCGCTGGCGCAGGCGATGCTGAACCTGGAGAGCCGGCCGGCGCCGGCGGGCGAGATGGAGGTGGTGCTCGGCCATGGCTGGCCCGGCATCCTGCTGCACGAGGCGATCGGGCACGGGCTGGAGGGCGACTTCAACCGTAAGAAGACCTCGGCGTTTTCCGGGCTGCTGGGGCAGCGGATTGCGGCACCGGACGTGACGGTGGTGGATGACGGGACGCTGGCGGACCGGCGGGGCTCGATCACCGTGGATGACGAGGGGACGCCGTCGGGGCGGACGGTGATGATCGAGGACGGCATCCTGACCGGCTACATCCAGGACCGGCTGAACGCGCGGCTGATGGGGGTGCGGGCGACGGGCAACGGGCGGCGGCAGTCCTATGCGCATGCGCCGATGCCGCGGATGACCAACACGATCATGATGGGCGGGCAGCACGATCCGCAGGAGATGATCGCTTCGGTCAAGCGCGGGCTGTATGCGGCCAATTTCGGCGGCGGGCAGGTGGACATCACGTCGGGCAAGTTCGTGTTCTCGGCGAGCGAGGCTTACCTGATCGAGGACGGGCGCGTGACGGCGCCGGTGAAGGGGGCGACGCTGATTGGCAACGGGCCGGACGCGCTGACGAAGGTGACGATGATCGGCAACGATCTGGAGCTGGATCCGGGGATCGGGACGTGCGGGAAGAATGGGCAGGGCGTGCCGGGGGGGGTTGGGCAGCCGACGCTGAAGATGTCGGGGCTGACGGTGGGTGGGACTGCCTGACGGGAGACGGCCGAGAGCTTTGCCCTGCGCCGCGCCACCCATGACTTTTGAACTCTGGCGTGATCAATGCCGAGTCCTCCTTAGTAGTTAGGCAACCGCAGCCTTGCGTCCTCGGGCCACAATTAAAGTTGGATTGGGTGGAAGACGGCCGCGAGTAACGAAAGCCTCGACGGCAAACCTGTCCTTCTCGCTCAAAAGCGAGCGTTTCATGTGAAGAAGAACATCGGCTGGTGACGGCGACCACGTGTAGATTGTAGAGGCTTGAATTAGTCGAAAGCAGTTCACAAAGTCTGTAAATAGACTTGGCTGCTCTTGCTGAAGCCGAACAAGAGAACTTAGAATTTCTTGACTATAGCCTGTATCGTGGTTCGAATCCTCATCTTTTATGTTATTGAGAAGACGTGCAGCTAAGTCTCCATCTAAAAGCGCGGAGGCAAGCGACTGAAGAATTTCCTGTAGGACTAAGGGTAGACCGTCTACGTCTAATTCGGTAATTTTCTCAAATAACGAATTTGAAATTTGTTCAGCACACTCAAACTGCGCAACGGTGTCTCGAAAGCTGTCTTTCCTTCTGATATAAAGCCCGAACGTAATAAGCATCATACAGAAACTTATCACGACAACCAACGTCGATAACCAATCGTTAGAAATGACGTGGGATATCATTTAATGCTCTTTCGACTAAATATCTAATGGGTGGCCTATTTGTCTTCTATCTCAGTTTTATTGTCTAAATTCATCGGTAGAGTTGATTGAACATCTCGGTTGAGCTTTTCCTTTAATAATGCTCCTGTTTTCCTGGCGGCCGCTCTGGCCTTCGTCCGACGCTCAGACACTTCACGCGCTCTCTTGCGATCTTCGGTGTAGAGAAAGGCACCGTAACAAACAAAGGCAAAGACCGCTGTCTCCGCAGTCAAGCTGGGAAGCCTTGTCTCGACTGCTACAAACGCTACAACGCCAGTGAGGGCTAAGCTTAAAGGTGCTGCAGGGCCAAAGGCGGATAGTCTCAGGATAGTTGGCTTTAGCCATCTTATAAACCCGAGCTCCAGCGGCGTCATTAACCTTGTTCCCGTTGCGGACATTGGATGCCAAGCTACGAGTAATTACTGCCTCATTAAACCTTAGCGTAATGCTCCGATGGCCGTCATGACCGCAGAATGCGGACGCTGCGCACCGCTACGCAACCTCGTTCTAATTGACATGACTCACATCGTGCATCTCACCCAGATTGTCCGCTGGTGGTTCGGTACCGCCGCAGCACGATTGGATGACTTTGCCGAGCGAGAATGAAGGGCGTTTAAGATCAAAATGGATGCGGGTCTGGGGCCGCGGGCCCCAGCGGGTCCAGGGCAGAGCCCTGGCCTTTCTTCCGTTACTTCTGCCCGAACAGAATCTTGCGCGACTCTTCGGTGACTGAGGAGACGGTGCTGATGGCTGTGCCTTTGGCGTAGGCTTCGACGGTTGCGGGGCGGTCGCGGGTGGCTTCGAACCAGCGCTTGACGTTCGGGAACGTCTCCAGTGATTGCTTCTGGCGCTCGTAGGGGACGATCCAGGGGTAGCAGGCCATGTCGGCGATCGTGTACTCGGCGCCGCCGACGAATTCGCGCTTGGCGAGGTTGCGGTCGAGCACGCCGTAAAGGCGGGACGTTTCGTTGACGTAGCGGTCGGTTGCGTAGGGGATGCGCTCGGGGGCGTAGATGCTGAAGTGGTGGTTTTGGCCGAGCATCGGGCCGAGGCCGCCCATCTGCCAGAACAGCCATTGCAGGACGTCGAAGCGGGCGGCGGTTTGGGTGGGCAGGAAGCGGCCGGTTTTCTCGGCGAGGTAGAGCAGCATGGCGCCGCTTTCGAACACCGAGACCGGGGCGCCGCCGGCGGCCGGGGCGTGGTCGACAACGGCGGGCATGCGGTTGTTGGGGGAGATGGCCAGGAAGTCGGGCTTGAACTGCTCGCCGACGGCGATGTTGACCGGATGGATCTCGTAGTCGAGGCCGGCCTCCTCGAGGAACATCGTGATCTTGTGGCCGTTCGGCGTGGGCCAATAGTAGAGGTCGATCATGCCAGGGCTCCGGTCGGTGGCCGGGTTAACGCGGCGGCGGCGCGGTGGTCGCCTCGCTGCCGCCGGCGGGGGCGTGATGGCGCTCGACGACGAGGGCGCGGCGCAGCCGGGCGATGCCGCCGCGGATCTCGCCACGGTCGCACATGTCCTGGCCCTCGGCGATCAGGCGCCGCACCTCGGCGGAGGCGTTCGGCGCCGCGCTGGCAAGGCGCTGGAGCGTTGCGCAGTATTCGGGCGTGTCGGAGGTGACCGCCATCGGCAGGTCGGCGGCGACCGGGCTCGCACCCGCGAGGACGCCGGACGCCGTCACGAGCGTGGTCGCCCAGCAGAGCAGCAGGGCCGGGCCGAACCTCATGCCGCCCCTATACGCAGGTATGCCTGTCAGGCGCATGAGGTCGGGATGACGTCCCGTCCATGGTGGCGCCGGGCGTGGCGCGTCGGGATCACGGGCGCGGTCACGTCCCTTGGCGCGAGCGCAGCACCACCGAGGCGGCGAGTCCCGGCGGCTGGCCGGCCGCCGCCGGCGCGAGCAGCAGCTCGCCGTCATGCAGCTGCGCGACCGCCTGCACCAGCGCCAGGCCCAGCCCCGAGCCCGGCGTGTGGCGCGCCTGCTCGCCGCGGAAGAAGCGCTGCGCGGCGCGGGCGACGTCCTCGGGCGGTATGCCGAGCCCGCGGTCGGCGACGGTGATGCGGGTGCCGTCGGCCTCGGGCGCGGCGCTCAGCGTCACTACGCTGCCGTCGGGCGCGAATTTCAGCGCGTTGTCGAGCAGGTTGGCGACGGCCTGCTGGATCAGGCTGCGGTCGCCGAACACGCTGATCGTGTCGGGGCAGACCAGGCGCAGCTGGATGCCGTGCTCCTCGGCGGCGGCGGCGTAGAGCTCGGCGAGGTCGGCGAGCAGGGGGGCGAGGTCGAGCTCGGCGAAGGCGGAGCGGCGGGCGCCGGCCTCGATCTCGGCGATCCGCAGCAGGGCCTCGAACACGGCGGTGACGCCGTCGAGGTCGGCGACGGCGCGCTCGACGGCGGCGCGCAGGGCCGGTTCGCCGTCGGCGTGGCCGGCGGCATCCTCAAGCCGCGCGCGCGCCCGGGTGATCGGCGTGCGCAGGTCGTGCGCGATGGCGTTGCTGACCTCGCGCACGCCGTCCATCAGCCGGGTGATGCGGTCGAGCATGACGTTGATCGCGCTGGCCATGCGATCGAACTCGTCGCCGCGGCCGGTCAGCGCCACGCGCTGGCCGAGGTCGCCGCCGGCGATCGCGGTGGCGGTGCGCGAGACCGAGGCGACCATGGTGCGGAACAGGCTGCGCAGCAGCAGCGCGCCGGCCACGCCGAACAGCAGCACGACGACGAGCGCCCAGAGCAGGGCGTCGGTCAACAGATGACGCAGCTGCACCCGGGTGCGGGTGTCGCGGCCGACCAGCAGCCAGAAGCCGCCGGGCAGGTCGAAGCGCTGGACGGTGGCGATCGAGCGCAGCCCGGCCCGCTGGATCGACAGCTCGTACCACGCGCCGGCGATGGTGACGCCGCGCGGCCAGGCCTCCAGGTTGCCGGCGATCCGGTTCAGCCTGGGATCGACCAGGAGGTAGAGCGCGTCGTCGTCGACGTTCTCGCTGAGCCGCTCCTGGATGGTCAGGATCAGCACCGGCAGGCCGCCCTCGTCCCAGCGTTCGGCCAGCCCCTGCGCGTCGGCGCGGATGGCCGCCTCGACCTGGCGGTCGAGCAGCCCGGCGCTCGCCCACCACAGCACCAGGACGAGGCCGATGGCCGAGAGGCCGAACACCGCTCCGTAGGCGGCCGCCAGGCGCACGCTGGCCGAGCGCATCAGCCGGCCGCGCGTGCGCAGGCGCAGCTTCAAGCGAAGCGCTTCTTTTTTAAAAAAAGAAGCAAAAAACTTTTACCCGTTTTGGCGTAGTCAGGTGCGGCCGTGGCTTTTGTACGAGCAGAAGTTTTTTGGTTCTTTTTTTCAAAAAAGAACCTCTTGCTTCGCTGCCCTATGGCTCACTCGGCCGCAGCATGTAGCCGGCGTTGCGGATGGTGTGGATCATCGACGAGGCGAACGGCTTGTCGATCTTCTGGCGCAGCCGCGAGACGTGCACGTCGATGACGTTGGTTTGCGGATCGAAATGGTAGTCCCAGACGCCCTCCAGCAGCATGGTGCGGGTCACCACCTGGCCGGCATGGCGCATCAGGTATTCGAGCAGCCGGAACTCGCGCGGCTGCAGGTCGATCTTGGAGGCGCCGCGCTTTACCCCGCGCGACAGCAGGTCCATCTCCAGGTCGCCGACGACGAGGCGGGTCTGCGGGCCCTCGCTCTTGCCTCGGCGGGTCAGCGCCTCGACCCGGGCGAGCAACTCGGAGAACGCGAACGGCTTGGTCAGGTAGTCGTCGCCGCCCGCCTTGAGGCCGGCGACCCGCTCGTCGACCTGCGAGAGGGCGGAGAGCACCAGCACCGGCACGGCGTTGTGCTGCGAGCGCAACGTTTCCAGGATGCGGATGCCGTCGATGCCGCCGGGCAGCATGCGGTCGAGGATGATCGCGTCGAAGCCCTCGCTGGCGGCGAGGAACAGCCCGTCGCGGCCGTTGTCGGCGTGCTCGACGACGTGCCCGGCTTCGCGCAGTCCCTTGACCACGAAGCCCGCCACGGTGGGGTCGTCCTCGACCATTAGAATGCGCATGCTGCCGACATCTCCTTAACCTGGCGGGCTCGGTCGCAGCCCGGTTGCGATCAGCAGCGCCAGCGTCCCGCCTTGGCGGCGTAGCTGAACCCGCAGCATATGTCGCGGCCCGGCGGCGGCGACGAGGCGGGTCAGGGTGCGGGCGCTGTCGAGCCTGGCGCCGTCGATGCTGAGGATCACGTCGCCCTCGCGCAGGCCGCCGCGCGAGCCCGGTCCGGTCTGGTCGATGGCGGTGATCGTGACGCCGTCGGTCGCGCCGTGCGGGTCCTCCAGGGTGACGCCGAGCCAGCCGCGCTCGATGTGGCCGGTGGCGCGCAGCGTCGCGACGATGCCGGCGACGATGTTGGAGGGGATCGCAAAGCCGATGCCGACCGAGCCGCCGGTCGGCGACACGAGGGCGGTGTTCAGCGCCACGACCTCGCCGGACAGGTTGAACGTCGGACCGCCGGAGTTGCCGGGATTGATCGGCGCGTCGAGCTGGATGAAGTCGTCGAACGGCCCGGCGCCGATGTCGCGGCCGCGCGCCGAGACGATGCCGGCGGTGACCGAGGAGCCGAGGCCGAACGGGTTGCCGGCGGCCATGATCCAGTCGCCGATCTGCAGCGCATCGCTGTCGCCCCAGGGCACATAGGGCAGGGCGCTGGGGCTGGCGACGCGGATCACCGCGATGTCGGTGAGCTCGTCGACGCCGACCATGCTGGCCGGCAGCTCGCGCCCGTCCGAGAGCGAGACAACGATCCGGTCGGCATGGCCGACGACGTGGTTGTTGGTGACGATCACGCCCGACGGGTCGATGATGAAGCCGGAGCCGGCGCCGACCACATGCTCGCGGCGGCGGCGCTGGCGGTCGCGAAACTGGCGCTCGACCGGCGTGCCGCGCAGCTCGGGCGGCACTTCGCTCGCGGTGTGGATGGGGTTGCCGTTGCTGTCGACGCTCTCGGTGACGGCGATGTTGACGACCGCGGGGACGACGCGGCGCACCAGCGGGGCGAAGCTGATCGGGCCGGATTGCACCAGCGGCACCGCAGCCTGGGCCGTCACGGGCAGTGCCGCGAGCAGGCAAGCGGCGAGCAGCGCGCTGTGGAGCGTCATGCTTTGTCAGATGGCATGAGCGTTGGGGATCGGCAAGGAAAGAGGAGCGGAAAGGAAGGGCTTCTTTTTTGAAAAAAAGAAGCAAAAAACTTTTATGTAAAAAATAAGTTGTTGACGATCACGTCGGAGCTTTGAACAGTATAAAAGCAATTTGATAAAAGTTTTTTGGTCCTTTTTTTCAAAAAAGGACTACTTGCCTTATTTTTTAAGGCCGTTCCGGCCAATCATGCTTCGGATACCGTCCGCGCATTTCCTTGCGGACCTCGCTCCAGGCGCCCGTCCAGAAGCCTGCCAAATCCGAAGTCAGCGCGATCGGCCGTCCCGCCGGCGAGAGCAGGGCCAACTGCAGCTTCAGCCGTCCGCCGGCCAGCAGGGGTGTCGTCCGCAGGCCGTAGAAGGCCTGGGCGCGGGCCGACGCGGTCGGCACCGGTCCGGCGTAGTCGATGGGGGCGCGGCCGCCGGGCAGGGCGAGTTGCGTCGGCAGCTCGCGCTCCAGCCGCTGCGCCGGCTCGCGGCCGAGATGGCTCAGGAGCAGCGCGCGCAGGTCGAGCGCCTTGAGGTCGGCGAGCTTGGTCATGCCGTGCAGGTGCGGCGTGAGCCACGTGGGTGCGGTCGCGGCGAGCGCGTCGTCCGACAGGTCGGGCGCGGCCGCTTCGAGCTGCCGCAGCACCATCAGCACGCCTTCAAGAATATCCAATGGCT
>CAXUCZ010000060.1:11265-11683 GCA_964249675.1 uncultured Acetobacteraceae bacterium
CGCTGCGAGCTGCCGCAGCAGCGCCGCACGGGCTTGAAGCTGCCGGGCGTCGTCGCTCCAGGGCAGCAGGGCGAGGTCGCGCGCGGCGAGGGCTGCCAGCGCGGCGGCGGCGTGCTCGGCGTCGGCCGGCACCATCCGGTCCTCCAGCACCAGCGCGCCGAGCCGCCGGCGGCGACGGGCGAGCACGCTGCCGGATTGCGGGTCCAAATTGCCTTCGATCGAAACCGTGATGCGGGCGGCGATCGCCGGCGGCAGCCGGTCGGGGTCGAGCGGCGCGGCAAGGCGGATGCGGGCGGACGTCGTCTGCTCGAGCGACGCGACGGCGAGCAGCGGGCTGCGGGCGAGCGGGTCGTCCGGCGGCAGCTTGGCGCTGCCGCCGCCGGCGAGGCGGAAGGCGCCCGGCTCGCCGCGGCGCCGG
>CAXUCZ010000061.1:0-11534 GCA_964249675.1 uncultured Acetobacteraceae bacterium
CAAGACCGGCGAGGAGGCAGAGCTGCGCGCGCTGGCCGGCGGCGGGGGCGGCCGCGAGCGCTTCCGCTGGGTGCAGGACCTGCTTGAAATCCTGGAGAACTCGGTCGCCGCCGACGACTTTCTCGAGAACACCAAGCTCGAGCTCTATACCGACCGGGTTTTCTGCTTCACGCCGAAGGGACAGCTGATCGAGCTGCCGGTGGGGGCAACGCCGGTCGATTTCGCCTACGCCGTGCACTCCCAGGTGGGCGACACCTGCGTCGGCGCCAGGGTGAACGGCCGACTGATCCCGCTGCGCCAGGCGCTCGCCAATGGCGACCAGGTGGAGATCATGACGGCGCGCGGCGGCACGCCCTCGCCGGCCTGGGAGCGCTTCGTCGTCACCGGCAAGGCGCGGGCGCGGATTCGGCGCTACGTCGCCCAGCAGCAGCGCCAAGCCACTCTCGATGCCGGCCGGGCGATGTTGGCCAAGGCGTTCCGTCAGGCCGGGCTCGATGGCACGGAGAAGGTGCTGGAGGCGGCGCTGCGCGAGGGCGCGGTCAAGGCGCTGAAGGTCGCCACGCGCGACGACCTCTACGTCGCCGTCGGCAACGGCTCGCTCGGCGCCAAGGAGGTTGTCAACGCGCTCTATCCGGAGCTGCAGGAGGCGCCGCGGGCGCCGCGCGTGGTCACCGGCATGCTGGGTCGGTCGAGCGCCCGGGCGCCGGCGCCGGAGCGCGAGCACGTGATCGTCGGTCTGATCCCCGGCATGACCACCAGCTTCGCCGGTTGCTGTCATCCCCTGCCGGGCGACCGGATCGTCGGCATCGTCACCACCGGCAAGGGGGTCACGGTGCATAACCGCGATTGCCAGACGCTGGAGACCTTCGCCGCGACGCCGGAGCGGTTCATCGACATCGACTGGAACTACGCTCTGGCGGCCAAGCCAAGCGCCGGCGCCTCGCATGTCGGACGCGTCTCGGTCATCGCCGGCAACGAGCCCGGGCTGCTGTCGACGCTGGTCAATGCGGTGGCGAAACACGAGGGCACCGTCGGCAACCTGAAGATCCTGAACCGTCAGGAGGACTTCATGGAGGTGCTGATCGACGTCGAGGTGCGCGACCTGCGGCACCTCTCGAACGTCATCGCCGGCTTGCGAGCGGCGAGCGGCGTCACCCAGGTCGAGCGATCGAGGGCCTAGCGGCGGCGCGGGCGGCGGCGGAGCGCTACTCCGCCGTGCTCGTCGCCTTGCCGCCGGTGCCCTCGCAGAGCTGCTTGATGCTCTGGAGCGAGGCGCGCAGGCCATCGGTCATCGCGTTGCCCGGGCCGCCCTGATGCTCGTCCATCGACTGCTTGACCTCGCCGGTCGGCGAGAAGCGCAGCGTGCAGGTCACCTGCGCGGCCGAGCTGTCGCCGGTCACCGCCATCTTGCCGGCATAGTCATTCTGCCCGTCCGAGCCCCAGCTCATCTGCCTGGCCTCGCTGTCGGCCTTGAACCAGCCGGTGGAGGCGTATTGATGGCCGTTCGCCTGGCCGTCGACCTCGACACGGTCGACGCCATGGCTGTGCGCGCCATGCACCGTCGGCAGGTATTTCGGCAGGTTGGCAACGTCCGATATGAAGGCGAAGACGGCGTCCGCCGGCGCCGCGACGTCGATGTGATCACTATAGTCGGGCATGCTTCAATCCTTTTGATCAGGCAACGCTGCGAACGCCGCGCCGCGGGCCTGGTTCGCCGGCCGGCCAGGGCGGCATCATGATAATCGGCCTGGGATCGGACCTGTGCGATATCAGGCGCGTGCAGCGCGTGCTTGATCGGCACGGCGAGCGGTTCCTCGCGCGCGTCTTCACCGAGGTGGAGCGCGGCCGCGCGCTGAGGCGCACGCAGACGCTGCGCGCCGGCACGCTGGCGAAACGCTTTGCCGCCAAGGAGGCGTGCGCCAAGGCGCTCGGCACCGGCTTCGCCCAGGGCGTGTTCCACTCCGATATGGGTGTCGTGAACCTGCCGAGCGGCGCGCCGACGCTGCGGCTGACCGGCGGCGCGGCCGCCCGCCTCGCGACGATCACGCCGCCGGGCCTGGTCGCCCGGATCGCGCTGACGCTGACCGACGAGGTGCCGTATGCGTACGCGATGGTCATCATCTCGGCTGAGCCGGCGGCCTAGAAGGCCGGGGCTCTGCCCCGGACCCGCTGGGCCCCAGACCCCACCGCCAGAGTCGTCCAGACGCAGCGACCTGGCCAGCACGAGTTGTCAAATGGATTTCAAAGGCTTCGCCTTTGATCGGGTCCAGGGGCGACGCCCCTGGCCTTCCTTCAGCCTCGATCAATGACAGCGCCGCCTTGGCTCTGCGAGAGGCCGATCGCCCATCGTGGCCTGCATGACAACGCCGGCGGCGTGCCCGAGAACTCGTCGCTCGCCTTCAAGGCGTGCCTGCAGGCCGGAGTGCCAATCGAGCTCGACGTGCGGCTGAGCTCGGACGGGGTGCCGATGGTGCTGCATGACGACGACCTGCGGCGTGCTTGCGGGGTCGATGGCTTGGTCGCCGCAAGCTCGGCCAGCGCCTTGCGGCGGCTGCCGCTGTTCGGCAGCGCGGCGACGATCCCGACCCTGGCCGAGACGCTCGAGCAGGTGGGCGGGCGGGTGCCGCTGCTGATCGAGCTGAAGACTGACGCGCAGCCCGGCGGGGTCGAGGCGGCCGTGGCCGGCTTGCTGGCGGGCTATGGCGGCGCGTGCGCGGTGCAGTCCTTCAATCCGCGTTCGGTGCGCTGGTTTGCCGAACGGGCGCCGACGGTGATCCGCGGCCAGCTGGTCGGCGCGCTTGCCGAGGCCGGCGACCTCGGCCTGATCAAGCGGACCATGCTGCACGTAATGCTGGCCAATGTGACGACCCGGCCGGACTTTCTCGCCGTCGGCCTGCGCGCCCTGACGCCGCTCTACGCCGCCTATGTGCAACGCCTCTCGCGCTGCGTGCTGGCCTGGACCGTCAGGAGCGAGGCGGAGCGCGCGTTCTGCGCCAGCCGCGGCTTCAACGTCATCTATGAGCGGCCACCGGCCACGAGCGACCTGATGGCCTCGCCTTGACTTCGCCGGAGGTGGTCGGCTTCATCCCGGCTCCGCAGGAACCTCGCCCGATGGCCGTCTCAACCAAGAAATCAGTCCGGTCCAGCAAGCCGGCCGTACGCCAGGTCGGGCTGCTCGACAACGTCAAGACCATTCTCTACGCCGGGCTGATCGCCGTCGGCATCAGGACCATTGCCTTCGAGCCGTTCAACATTCCGTCCGGCTCGATGATCCCGACGCTGCTGGTCGGCGACTACCTGTTCGTCAGCAAATACAGCTACGGCTACTCGAAATACTCGATGCCGTTCGCACCCGACCTGTTCTCCGGCCGCATCCTCGGCTCGCTGCCGCATCGCGGCGACGTTGCGGTGTTCCGCTTCACCCACGACACCACGATCGACTACGTGAAGCGCGTGATCGGCCTGCCGGGCGACCGCATCCAGGTGACCGCAGGGCGCCTCTACATCAACGGCGCCGAGGTGCCGCGCACCGACGAGGGTCACTACGAGCAGACCGACGAGCGCGGCCAGGTGCTGAGCGGCGAGCGCTACCTGGAGACGCTGCCGAACGGCGCCAAGCACCAGATCATGCAGATCGACGTCGAGGGCGGCGCGCCGCAGAACAACACGCCGGAGTACCTGGTGCCGGCCGGCTACCTGTTCATGATGGGCGACAACCGCGACGACAGCGCCGACAGCCGCTTCCAGGGCCCGGACGGCCTCGGCTTCGTCCCTGTCGAGAACCTGGTCGGCCGAGCGCAGTTCATCTTCTTCTCGATCGGCGGCGACCATCCGGTCTGGGCGTTCTGGTATTGGCCGTTCGAGATCCGCTGGGATCGCCTGCTGCATGGCGTTACGTAAGCAAGGCGTTCTTTTTTGAAAAAAAGAACCAAAAAACTTTTGATCACGGGAGTTTCGCACCCGGCCGGGCGCGCGACAGCGCGGGTAAAAGTTTTTTGCTTCTTTTTTTCAAAAAAGAAGCCTTTTCTTCTATCGACCGCGTCGTGATCGAGGCGTTTGTCTTTGATACGGGCTATGCCTTCCAGCAGCCTGAGCTGCTCGCCGAGGCGCTGACCCATCGCTCGGCGGCGCATCAGGGCGCCTCGCTGGGGCCCAAGCCCAGGCGTAACGGCGGTCCGCGGCGCGGCGCCGGCTCGAACGAGCGGCTTGAGTTCGTTGGCGACCGCGTGCTCGGCCTCGTCATCGCCGAGTGGCTCGCCGAGCGCTTCCCCGACGAGCAGGAGGGCGAACTCGGCCCGCGTCATGCCCGGCTGGTCTCGCGCGAGGTGCTGGCCGAAATCGCGATCGAGGCCGGGCTGCCGGCAGCGCTGGCGGTGGCGCCGAACGAGGCCCGCGCCGGGGTCGGCAGGCTTGCGACGGTGCTGGCGGACGCGATGGAGGCGGTGATCGGCGCGCTCTACCTCGATGGCGGCCTCGCACCGGCTCGCGACTTCGTTCGCCGGCACTGGCAAGCGGCGATGGTCGGTCAGAAGCTGCCTCCCAAGGACCCCAAGACGGCGCTCCAGGAGTGGCTGCTCGGCCGCGGCATGGCGCTTCCCGAGTATCAGGTGAGCTCGCGCGAGGGGCCGTCGCACGCGCCGGTGTTCGTCATCACCGTCGCCGCCTGCGGCCACGAGGGGCGCGGCGAGGCGGGCAGCAAGCGCGTGGCCGAGCGCGATGCCGCGGCGTCGCTGCTGAAGCTGCTCGCATGAGCGGCTCGGCGCCCGACCTGCCGAGCGGGGCCGATGGCGTTCCCGAGCCGGCAGAAGAGGGCGGCGCTGCCGCGTTGAAGGCCGAGGGCAGCGCTGCCGCGCAGCCGGGCGAGGGCGGCGCTGCCGCGTTGACGGCCAAGGACGGCGCTGCCGCGCTGACGGCCAAGGGCGGCGCTCCTGCGCCGACGCGGTGCGGCTTCGTCGCCATCGTCGGGGCGCCGAACGCCGGCAAGTCGACGCTGCTCAACCGGCTCACCGGCGCCAAGCTGTCGATCGTCAGCCCCAAGGCGCAGACCACCCGCTTCCGCGTGCTCGGCATCGTGATGCGCGGCGGTACGCAGATCCTGCTCGTCGACACCCCGGGCATCTTCGCGCCGAAGCGCAAGCTCGACCGTGCGATGGTCGCCGCGGCCTGGACCGGGGCGCAGGACGCCGATCTCACCCTGGTGCTGGTCGACAGCCGTACCGGCGCGGGCGAGGGGGTGCGCGGCCTGGTCGCCACGCTCGCCAAGAGCAGGCGCCGTTCATGGCTGGTGCTCAACAAGGTCGACACGGTGGAGCCCCGCGCGCTGCTGCCGCTGGCGCACGAGCTCGGCCAGCTCGGCTCGTTCGAGGAGACCTTCTTCGTCTCCGCCAGCACCGGCGAGGGGCTCGACGTGCTGCTCGGCGGCCTGCAGCACATGCTGCCCGAGGGCCCGCACCTCTACCCGGCGGAGGAGCTGACCGACCTGCCCGACCGGCTGCTCGCCGCCGAACTGGTGCGCGAGCAGATCTTCCTGCAGACGCATGAGGAGGTGCCGTACGGCACCACGGTCGAGACCGAGAGCTTCCAGGAGAAGCCGGACGGCTCGGTGCGGATCGAGGTGACGATCTACGTCGCCCGGGCCGGGCAGAAGGCGATCCTGATCGGCCAGGGCGGCGCGCGGGTGAAGTCGATCGGCGGCAAGGCGCGCGGCGAGCTGGCACGGCTGCTAGAGCGCACGGTGCACCTGTTCCTCAACGTCAAGGAGCGCGCCGGCTGGGACGAGGAGCGGGCGCGGCTGCGCGCGATCGGCCTGGACGATCCCGGCTAGACCGGCTCCGCTCAAGGCTTCCGAAAGGCCGATGTCGGGCCGATCGCCAGTTGGTGCTCGGCGGCCGGGCATGTCGCGACGCGGTGCGGATGCAGGTCGATGAGGTTCGATAGCCAGCACTCGTCGAGCACCGAGCAGTAGCAGGCTCGATAGGTGATGTCGGAAAACGCCTCCGAGAAGCGCTGGCGAACCAGGCTCGCGGGATTGATGCCCTTGAGCAGCCGCATGACGAGCCGGCTGTCGGCCGGACGGAGCACGATGTCATGTGATGATCCGATCAGAATGCCGTTCGACAGCTGCGTGCGCTCCACCGCAACGTCGGTGGACAGGCCGCAGCACTGCTGCAGCAGGGCAAACGGCGAGTCGACCAGGTGGCCTCGATAGAACATCTCGAAGCTCTCGATCTTGGCTGGGCCGACGCCGGTATCGATGAGACTGATCGTGTCGTCCTCCGACGAGGTGGCATCGAACTCCACCTGGACGAACGGCCAGGAGCTCGCGGCGACCAGCTCGCGCTGCGTCCGCTCGTTCTGGATCGCCACGATCAGCGAAATCACCGACAGCAGGATCGCCACGCCGCCGACCAGGACGTCGATCAGCACCCGCCCGGTGCGCGGCGGCCGCGGCTGAATGAACTCCGGACTGACGTCGACGGGCGGTTCCACGCTCAGGCTCCTCGGACGACGGCCCTGACGTCGTCCTGCAAACGTTGCGCCGAAGCGGCCGCCGGCAGTTCAGAGGCGCCGGAACTCGGTGTTCCACAACCGCGTCTGGGTGCGCAACGCAGCATTCTCGTCAAGCAGCCTGCCATGCGCGACGGCCAACACCTCCGCCGCATGCGCCATCGCCCGCACCGCATGCAGGTTCGGATCCACGAACGGGGTGTGCGTCAGCGCCGCGCCGCGATAGTCGATCGGGTCCTCGACCAGGTCGAGCCCGGCATTGCCGCCGCCCATGAAGTTGGGGTCGCCGAGCAGATGGCCCGGATCGTCGCGCATGATCTGCAGAAAGCGGGTGTAGTGGCCGGAGGTCGCTTCCGGCCGCGCCTCCGCCCCGCCGGCCAGCACCTTGAGACGCCCGACGATCGCCTTCGCCAGGATCTGGACGCCGGCGCGATTAGGAAAATGCGCCAGGCTGGCGCCGGGCAGCGGCGCCATCCGCACCTCGCGGCCCTCGACGATCGCGGCGTGGTTGCCGTCCAGGATCTGCGCCTCGGGCAGGCGGCCGCGGATGAACATCTTGCTCACGCCGTGCGGCGTGCGGATCCGGTGACGGATGCGGGCGGTGACCAGCCGCTCGGCCGGGTCGTCCCGCGGCGTCGTGTAGTAGTTGACGAGCGGCAGGGTGACCGCCTCCAGCTCGACCGGCACCCCGGCCAGGGCGTCGGGCAGCCGGCCCTCCGGCAGGCGGAGGAACTCGTCGGTGTCCAGGCAGCACACCCAGTCGGCCGCAGCCGACGCGGCGATCCGATACAGTATCGTGTTGTGCAGGTGCTCGCAGAAGGTGACGGTGTGGACCTGCAGCAGGTCGATGCCGCCGACCGTGTCGCGCAGCGCGCGCAGGATCTCAACCGTGCCGTCATGGCTGCCGTTGTCGAGAAAGACGTGATGGTCGACGAAGTGGGCGGTGTGGCGGGCGAAGGCCTCGACGATGTCGGCCTCGTTGAGCACCCGGGTGACGGCGATCAGACGCATGCAGGCCTCACCGGGCCAACATGGGCGCGTCTGGCAAGGCAAGGCAAGGCAAGGCAAGGCAAGGGGCTTTGCCCCTTGACCCCATCGTCACGCGAAGGCGTGCTGCGCACGACGGCGGAGCCTTCGAAGTCCATCTACTGTCCAGGGCCAGCGACGATAGGCTGGTGTTGGCGAAGGTTGGATCGGGATCCAAGGGCCTCGGGCCCTTGGTGGGTCCAGGGCAAAGCCCTGGCCTCGCTTACCGCGCCCTGAGCAGCAGAGGAGGCGCCGCGCTGGCCGGACCGAGCAGCAGTGACAGCCGGTAGCCCGCCGCCGCGGCGATCAGCGCGGTGAGCGGCGCCTGCAGCGCGCGGGGTTCGCCGACGGCCGCCCAGGCCGCGTCCTCATGCCCGAGCATCGCCGGCAGGCCCGTCGGCCAGGCGGCCTGCGGGCCGTCGATCGCCAGCACGATGCCCTCGCCGGCGCTGCCGCCAAGCCGCACCCGGCCGCCGGCCGGCAGGGCTTCGCTCGCCAACATCAGCAGGTTGAGCAGCAGCCGGGCGAGGTCGGGCGCGAACGCGCCGTCCGGCTCGCCGGCGTCGAGCGCGGTGAGGTCCACCTCGATGTCCCGGCTCGACAAGCCGCGCGTCAGCCGAAGGATGGTTGCGGCGTCGAGCGATGCGCCCGGTTCGCACCACGCGGCGCGCGCCAACTGCAGCCGCGCCGTCAGCGCCATGATCCCGTCGCGCGCCAGTTCTGTCGCCTCGACAGCCAGGTCCGGCTCACCCATCAGCTCAAGCGCGTTGCCGACCGCGCCGGCGGGGGAGCTGATGTCGTGACACAGGCGTGCCGCCATCGCCTCGGCAAGCCGCAAGCCGTCGACCGCCGCCGCGAGCGCCCGCGGCTTGACCGTCTGAACGGCGGGCGAGGCGGCCAGCTGGTCGTCCTTTTGCATCGCCCGTCCTGCCTGTCGAGTGTCAAGCCCACTGCCGCGACAGCCGGCGTTGCAATACGCGTAGCAGCATCGCGCAAGTCGGTTAATCAAGGATAAACGGCGTTGAACGATTACCGCTGGCCGCAGCCGGCCGGAGCGCCCCGTTGACGCCGGTCGAGCAAGCCTCGCTGGAGCCGGGCCAGCGCGTGCGGCATCCCGAGCGCCCGGATTGGGGCGTCGGCCAGGTGCAATCCGCCGTCGGCAGCCGCGTCACGGTGAATTTCGAGCATGCCGGCAAGGTGCTGGTGGAGCTGCGTCAGGTCGCCTTGCTCCTGGTCGACGACAACGAGCCGGCGCGCTGACCATTAGGTGACCTGCGGCCGCTTGCACGGCGACCTCACAGCGGCAACATGAACAGCGCATGACCACCCTGATCGACCCGTTCGGACGCTCCATCACCTATCTGCGCGTCTCGGTCACCGATCGATGCGACCTGCGCTGCGTCTACTGCATGGCGGAGGACATGAACTTCCTGCCGCGCGCGCAGATCTTGTCGCTCGAGGAGCTGGAGCGCGTGTGCGCCGCCTTCATCCGGCTGGGCACGCGCAAGATCCGCATCACCGGCGGCGAGCCGCTTGTCCGCCGCGATGTCGGCAGCCTGTTCCGCGCGCTGGGCCGCCGCATCACCGCCGACCCGGACGCGTGCGGGCTTGACGAGCTGACGCTTACAACCAACGCGAGCCAACTCACCCGGCATGTCGACACGCTGGTCGAGAGCGGCGTGCGGCGTCTCAACGTCAGCCTGGACACGCTTGATCCTGCGACGTTCACGGCCATCACGCGCTGGGGCAGGCTCGACCGGACGCTGGCCGGCGTCATGGCTGCTCAGACCGCTGGTTTGGCGATCAAGATCAACGCGGTGGCGCTGCGCGGCACCAACGAGGACCATCTGGACGAGCTGCTCGCCTGGTGCGGCCGGCACGGCTTCGACCTGTGCCTGATCGAGACCATGCCGATGGGCGACGTCGACGCCGACCGCGTCGACCAATACCTGCCGCTGTCGCTGGTGCGGGCGCGGCTGCGTCGCCGCTGGACGCTGAGCGAGACCGGCTATCGCACCGGCGGCCCGGCGCGCTACTTCGACGTCGCCGAAACCGGCACCCGGCTCGGCTTCATCACCCCGATGACCCACAATTTCTGCGAAGGCTGCAACCGCGTGCGGCTGACCTGCACCGGCATGCTCTACCTCTGCCTCGGGCAGGACGACGCCGCCGACCTGCGCGCCGTCCTGCGCGGCAGCGACTCCGATGACGACCTCGACGCCGCCATCCGCGAGGCGATCACCCGTAAGCCGAAAGGCCATGACTTCGTTATCGATGGGCGGCAGACGGCGCCATCGGTCAAGCGGCATATGAGCGTGACGGGGGGGTAGAAAGACCAGGGCTCTGCCCTGGACCCGCTGGGGCCCGCGGCCCCAGACCCCGTTTTGATGCTCCCGCGACCAACTACATCCGCCGCAGCGCCTCCTCGAACCCGATGGTCGCGCTCCCGCGCGCCTTCGGCTGCGGCTGTGACGGCGCCGGCGCCCAGCCGGTGAGCATGCCGAGCCGCAGGATCGCCCCGCTGCGTCCTTCCTGACGAGGCAGCGCCTCCAGCGCCAGCGGGAACAACGCTGCGGGCGGGGTGCGTCGGTCGCGGGCCAGGATGGCGTTCTGTTCGCCGGCCGACTGCAAGTCGCGCAGCAGGGCGAGCGGGTCGGCATAGGAGAGCTTGAGCTCGTCGAGGTCGGCGACCGGCATGGCAAAGCCGGCGCGCTGGAGCAGGCTGGCGCAGTCGGCGAGCTCGGGGAAGGGCGACAGGCGCGGCGAGGCGCCGCCGCGCAGGTTGTCCTCGGCGCTGGCGAAGCCCTCGCGCAGCGCCTGCAGGGTGCCGAGCACCGGCAGGCTGGCGAGGAACAGCCCGTCGGGGCGGAGCGCGCGACGGATCTGAATCAGCGCGCCGGGCAGATCGTTGACCCAGTGCAGCGTCAGGTTGGCGACCACCAGGTCGACGCTGCCGTCGGCGATCGGCAGCCGCTCCTCGTCGGCGCAAAGCGCCGGCGGCCCGGACAGCGCCGCCATTTGCGCGCTGATGTCGAGGCTGACGGTGGCGATGCCGCGGGCGCGCAGCATCGGCGCGACGATGCCGCGGCCACCGATGTCGAGGGCGGTGGTGAACCGGGCGGTGGTGTCGTCGAGCCGGTCGAGCAGACGCGCGGCGACGTCCTGCAGGATCGGCGCGACGGCGCCGACGCGGCTGGCGGCGCGGTCGCGGTGGCGCCGGACGGCGGCGCGGTCGAAGACGAGCATGCTGTCCATCGTTCCGCATGTGCGTGCGGTCGCGGCGATCCGCCAGGGCGGGGCCTGAACGATGACGACGTCGTGGCGTCGATCGATGCGACGCCGGCCGGAAAAGCTGTGCGAGCGGGCAGCGCCACGCTAGGCTCGCGGCATGAGCCTGCAATCAACGATTGCGACGACGGTGCGTTCGGCGGCGATGGCGGCCTTCGACCTGCTGCTGCCCGAACCTTGCGGCGCCTGCGGCATGGTTCCGGCGCCCGGCGGATTATGTGCGCCGTGCAAGGCGCGGCTGCCGCTGGTCGCCGGACCGATCTGCCGCCGCTGCGGCGCGCCGTTCGAGCCGGGCGAGGGCGGCAGCCACTGCGCTCGATGCCTCGATCGGCCGCCGCCGTGGGATGAGGCGCGGGCTGCCTGGCGCTATGACGGCGGCTCGAAGGGGCTGCTGCTGGCGTTCAAATACGGCGACCGGATGGAGCATGCCGCCCTGATCGCGGCGGCGATGGCGGCGGCCGGGGCGCCGCTGCTGGCGCGCGCCGAGCTGCTCGTGCCGGTGCCGCTGCACCGCTCCCGGCTGCATCAGCGCCGCTACAATCAGTCGGCGCTGCTGGCCCGCCAGCTCGCCCGCCTGTCAGGTCGCCCGGCCTGCCTCGCCGCGCTCCGCCGCGTCCGCCGCACCGCGCCGCTGGCCGAGCTTGGCGTTCGCGAACGCGCGGCGATGCTGCAGGGCGCGATCACCGCCGCGCCGCGCCGCACCCGGGCGATCG
>CAXUCZ010000062.1:0-11487 GCA_964249675.1 uncultured Acetobacteraceae bacterium
CCTCCAGCCTGGCGATGCTGCTCGCCGCGCGCGGCTTCGCCGTCGAGACGCGGCCGGTGCGGGCCGTGACCGGCGCGAGCGCGAGCGTGCGCTACTTCTTCGCCGAGGATCGCGGCGCGGCGGATGCGGCGCTGGCGGCCTCCGGCCTGCCCGGTCGGAGCGTGCAGGCGACGCCCGGTTCGGCCGAGCCGATGCTGCTACCCGGGCTGATCGAGCTCGTCCTGCCTGCCGGCAGCGTGCCGGCGACCGGCGAGACCAGAACCAGGCTGGTCCAAACCACTGTAGAGGGAAGAGTGCCATGACACGTCATCTTGCCGGAACCGCCTTTGCCGTCGCGCTCGCCTGCGGAGCCTCGGCCTGCCTCCTGCCGTCGGTCGCCGACGCCCAGCAGGTGGCGGCCGCCAAGCCGCTCGACCCGGGGCAGGTCGTGGTCAACGCCGCCGCGCCGGGCGGGCCGCTCGAGGGCGCCACCCCAGCCGGCAAGCTGGTGCTGCTGTTCGGCGAGGGCCAGGAGAGGCTCGACCAGCATAACGAGGCGCTGCTCGATCAGGCCTCCCGGCTCTACCGCGAGGGCCGGCCGATCATCATGGTGGTGAGCGGCAGCACCGACAGCGTCGGCAACCCGACGCAGAACCTGCTGCTGTCGCAGCGCCGCGCCAACGCGGTGGCGCGCGGCCTGCTGGCGCGCGGCATCCCGGCCCAGCGTACCCAGATCCTGGCCAAGGGCGAGACCAACCCGGCGGTCGACGCGCCGGCGGGCACCGAAGAGGCGCAGAACCGGCGGGTGGAAATCACCTGGCGGTGAGCCGGCAGGCTCAGCTGCGACCGCGGCGCGTCGTCTCGCGCGGCGCTGGCCTGCTGGTCATGATGGCGCTTGCGACCGGCGGCGCGGCGGCCGGGCAGCCGGCGCCGGGCTCGGGCGCCGCGGCGCAGCAGGCCTATGAGGACGGGCGCTACGATGTCGCGCGACGGCTGTGGCTACGGCTCGCCGAGGCTCACGACCGGCAGGCCGAGCTTGGCCTCGCCCTGCTGTACGACATCGGCCGTGGCGTGCCGCGCGACTCGCCGACGGCCTTTGGCTGGTATCATCGCGCCGCGCTCGCCGGGCTGCCGGAGGCGGAATTCAACGTCGCGGTCATGCAGGACGCGGGCGACGGCGTGGCGCGCGACGTGAGCCAGGCGGCGATCTGGTACGCGCGCGCGGCGGCGCATGGCGACCACCGCGCCGAGTACAACCTCGGGCAGCTCTACGCCGCCGGCGAGGGCGTGCCGCAAGACCTCGCCGAGGCGGCGACGTGGCTGCGCGCCGCCGCGCCGTTCCTGCCGGCGGCGGCGGCGCGGCTGGAACGGCTGCCGTTCCGCGACGCGGCGACGGAGCGGAACACGCCGTCGGACGCCGCCCCCGGCTTGCCGGTGCTGGCCGTGCCGGCGAACGACGCCGGCGTGCCGAACGTCGCCGAGGCGAGCCTGCCCGCCACCGTCGAAGGTGCGACGTCGCCGGAGGGCGCGACGGTCAGCCAGGTGAACCGCGGCGGCGCGGTGGAGCTGGTCTGGACGGCGACGCCGACGCCGACGCCGTCGCGCTTCTTCGTCCAGGTCGTGTCGCTGGACGCCGCAGGCGCGGCGCCGCGCGAGGTGTTTGCCGACTCCACCGACAAGACGGCAGCCCTGGCGACCGTGGACCGGGTGCCGGGCCGCTACGCCTGGCGGGTGTACAGCCTCGTCCGAGACCATTATGCAGCCACGCCATGGGCCCGCTTCAGCGTGCTGCCGGCCAAGGGATAGCAGGCAAGGGGAGGCCAGGGGCTTTGCCCCGGGACCCTTCCCGTCACGTCCTCGCTGACGTCCGCGCGATGACGTCGCGGATTGCGGCAGCGAACGCGTCTGGGCGTTCGCGGGGCACGAAGTGGCCGGCGTGCTCGATGATCCGGCGCTCCGAGCTCGCGCCGAAATGGCGTGCCCATGAGTCGCCGGTCTGCAGCGGGTGCACGCCGTCTTCCGTCGGATCCAGCACGATGGTCGGCACGGTGATGCGCGGCTGGGCGAGCAGGGCGCGTTCGACCGACTCCAGCGCCGGGTCGCCGGCCGCTTCGCCATGGCGGTGCCGATAGGAGTGGGCGACGACCTCGGCATGGTCCGGGTTGGTCCAGGCGGCGGCGGTCGCCTCGAACTCGGCGGGCTCGATCATCATCGAGGGCGACCACAGGCGCCAGCACTGGCGGGCGATGCCGGCCGGGTCTTCGGCGAGGGCGCGCTTGCCGCGGGCGGTGTTGAAATACCATTGATACCAGTTGCGCACCGCCTGCTCCGGCTCGGCCGGGCCATCCGCCGTGCTGAGGTCCTGGATGTTGTAGCCGTTGCAGGTGACCAGGCCGCGCGCACGCTCGGGCCACAGGGCGCTGACGATGCAGGCGGCGCGGCCGCCCCAATCCATGCCGCCGAGGACGGCCTGCCGCACGCCTAGGGCGTCGAGCAGGTCGCGCAGGTCGGCGCCGAGGGCGGCCTGCTGGCCGGAGCGAGGGGTCGCCGGGTCGAGCAGGCGGGTGGGACCAAAGCCGCGCAGGTAAGGCACGATGATGCGCAGGCTGTCGGGGGCGAGTGCCGCGATGACGGCGGCATAGCAGCTGGGATCGTCCGGGTAGCCATGGCCCAGCACGACGACAGCGCCATCCGGCGCGCCGTGTTCGTGGTAGGCGATCTCGAGACTGGCCGTGCGTACGGTCCTGATCGGCGTGTCTAGGCCCATGGAGGTGCTCCAGCGTCGCTGCTCCCAACGTCAGCGCCGCCGGGCATCGTCCGTTCGACCACATGCGGGCGGCTCAGGCATGGATGTTGCTGTCATAGGGCACGCACACCTGCCCGTTGGAGCCCGCCCTTGCGCCTGATCGCCGCCGCCCTGCTCGCCCTGCCGCTGCTTGGCCCGTCCCTCGCCGGCTGGGCGGCGGTGCCGGGGCCGGCTGTCGGCAGCGGCAACACCGCGCCGCTCGAGCCGACCGTCGCCCATCCGGACGAGACGCCCTGCGTGGTCACCCTGTTCCACGGCGCCCAGTTCGGCGCCAGCGACGTCGACTACAGCTACGCGCCCGGCGCCTGCCCCGGGCCATGGGCGAAGGTGGTCTTCGGGCTCGACACCTCGGTGCAGGCCGGCATCCAGTATGACCGCACCACCACGGTCTGGCTCGCCGGCGTCAACCTGCTGTTCGGCACCACCTCGGAGCCCAGTCCGGGGCTCGCGCCGTCCTGGCATGTCGAGCGCGACGTGACCGACCTGACGGCGCTGCTGACCAGCGCGCAGACCGGCCACATCATCGTCTACAACTACATGAACAGCACCGACACCAGCGCCATCACCGCCGCGGCGACGCTGACCTTCTACCCGGCGACCAAGGCCTACCCGGCGCCGGTGGTGCCCGACCAGGTGATCGCGCTGGCCTCCAGCGCCGACGGCGACACGGTCTCGCTCTCCGGCCCGGGCAATGCGCTGAGCCGGACCGTGACGCTGCCGCGCAACGTCGAGCGGGCGCGGATCGACGTGCTCTCGCAGGGGCAGATCGGCGACGAGTTCTGGTACACCTGCGTGCCGAACGCGCAGGCGGCCGAGCTCGACACCTGCGGCGGCGGGCCGTTCCGCGAGAGCGAGGTCGCCGTCGACGGACGGCCGGCCGGCTTCGCGCCGGTCTATCCCTGGATCTTCACCGGCGGCATCGACCCCTATCTGTGGGCGCCGATCGCCGGGGTGCAGACGCTCGACTTCGTGCCGCAATCGATCGAGCTGACGCCGTTCGCCGGCCTGCTCGACAACGGCGCCCCGCACACGATCAGCCTGTCGGTGGACGGCGCCAACAACTACTTCTCGGCCACCGCGACGCTGTATGTGTATCTCGACCACAGCGCCGCCGCAGACGCCGGCTCGGTGCTCGCCGACACCATCGGCAAGGCGCCGAGCCCGACGCCGACGGTCAAGCTCGGCAGCATCGACCCGGCCGGCAACCTGCCCGCCGAGGTCGACACGACGGTGCTGCGCGACGGCTCGGTGAGCGGGCTGCTGCACACCTCGCACGGCGCGGTGACCACGGTGGTGCGGCAGAACACGAGCTTCGTCAGCCGGCAGGGCTTCCTGGTCGGGCCGGCACTCGACGAGCAGACGGTGAGCCAGACCACCAGTCGCGCCCAGATCGTCGACACCATCGACGGCGCCGGCGAGCGGCAGGTCGCCTCCTACGAGAAGTTCCCGCTCAGCGTCGCCTTCGACTACGCCGTCGCCGAGGACGGCAGCGCCAGCCAGGTCGCCAGCGTCAGCCAGGAGCTGCTCACCAACCTGCTGACGACGCGGAACGGCGTCATCCTGTCGCAGACGCTGCTGGACGAGGCGGTGATCCCGACCGACACGCTCGACATCAGCGCCGCCGGGTTCATCAGCGGCCATACGGGGATGAGCAGCACGGGGCTCTACGCCGCCGGCGGCTCGGAGGGCTGCCTGACGCGGCACCTGGCGGCGGCGAACTCGGTGCTGACAAAGCTCAACCAGACGACGATCTGTGATGACAGCGCGCTGGCGAAGGCGGCGGCTTTGGGGAGGTAAAAGGCCAGGAGCTCTGCTCCTGGACCTCGCTGGGGCCGTGAGGCCCCAGACCCCGTCACTCAAGGGCTCTTCTATAAAGCCTACGAGCTGTGTCGGGCGAAATACCGCAAGATACGGGCTGGTTCGTATCCGGACATCAGCAGTTTGCCCCACACTGTCGGAGAACCTATCAATCGTTTCAGTAGGTTAACAAAATCTTGCCCATAGGCAAGATTTTCAGGACAGCCGCCGGAGAGGCGTTACTCAGCGGATCGGTAGCACGACAAGGGCGTCGTCTCATCGATAACGGGGTCTGGGGCCTCCCGGCCCCGGCGGGTCCAGGGCAGAGCCCTGGCCTTAGATCACCATCAGCGTCGACGTGGCCGACGCGAGCAGCTTGCCGGCGCTGTCGGTCAGCTTCGCCTCGGCAAAGCCGGTGCGGCGGCCGAACGAGAGCAGGGTGCCGACGGCGCGGACCAGGCCGGTGTCTTCCGACATGGCGCGGTGGTACATCACCTTCAGCTCCAGCGTCGTGAACAGCTGGCCGGGCGCCATGCGCGAGTGCATGGCGCAGCCGCAGGCGGAGTCGAGCAGCGTCGCGGCGTAGCCGCCATGCACCGTGCCGTTCGGGTTGTAGGCGTGGCGCCCCGGGACGCCTTCGAACACCGCGCGCCCTTCCTCGATCTCCGCCAGCCTGAACTGCAGCGACCGGCCGATCCCGGCCATCTGCTCGGCGGCCATCGCGGCTTGCAGCTGCTGCAGCCCGGTCAGGCTCGCGCGCGTCTCGGGTGAAATCGTCATGCTGGCAAAACGGCGGATTGGCCAACGCGTTGCATCGCGTCACTGTCGGCCAAACTGCGCAAGGTTCGGCATGACCAACATCTCGCTCGCCGCCCTGTTCTTCCTCGGCATCCACCTGGGCGTCTCGGGCACCCGGCTACGCGACGGGCTGGTGGCACGGCTCGGCTTGCGCCGCTACATGGTCGCCTTCTCCGTCGCCTCGGTGGCCGGCATGATCTGGCTCGTCTCGGCCTACAACGTGGCGGAATACGTGCCGAGCTGGGGCCAGCTGCAGTGGTGGAAGCCGGTGATGATCGCGCTGATGCTGCCGGCCTTCCTGCTGGTGGTGATCGGCCTGACCACGCCGAACCCGACCGCGGTCGGCCAGGAGGCGCTGGTCAGCGCCGCGCCGCGCGGCATCGTGCGCATCACGCGCCACCCGTTCCTCGTGGGCGTGGCGCTGTGGTCGACGCTGCACCTCATCGGCAACGGCGACCTCGCCTCGAGCCTGTTCTTCGTCGCGCTGGCGATCGTCGCGCTGGCCGGCACCGCCTCGATCGACGCCAAGCGCCGGCGGACGTTGGGCCGCGCCGCCTGGGATGCGTTCGCCGCGCAAACCTCCATCGTCCCGTTCGCCGCCATCGTGGCGGGCCGCAACCGTTTCGTGCCGCGCGAGCTCGGCTGGTGGCGGCCGGCCGCCGGTGTGGCCGCCTATGCGCTGATGCTCGGCGGGCACGCGCACCTGATCGGGGTGTCGCCGTTTCCGCAGTAAGGCCAGGGCTGTCTGCCCTGGACCCGATTAAAGGCGGAGCCTTTAGAGTCCCTTCTTATTCGAGCCTGCACCCCAAAGATCGGGGTCTGGGGCCGCGGGCCCCAGCGAGGTCCAGGAGCAGAGCTCCTGGCCTTTCTTCAGGGCACCAGCAGAAACTGGTCGAGCTTGCCGTCCGGCTGTTCGTAGGTGGTGACCGCCACGGTGCGTTTGGCGAATTTGAGCGTGTAGACGTGGAACGTCATGCCGCCGCGTTGCTCGTGCAGGCGCTCGGTGATGGTGAGCGGCAGGCCGAGGCGCTCGAGGCTGCTTTGGTAGTCGGCGATGGCGGCGGGGGTGAAGTAGCCGTTGGCGCTGGCGTTGAACGCGCTGCGGTCGAGCGTGCCGTGCGCCAGGCCGTCGCAGAGGGCGAGGATCTTGGCCGCCTTCGGGTCGTCCTTGACGGCGGCGTCGATGTTGAAGGCGAGGCGGGAGATGGCGGTGGCGATCATGCTGGCGGCGTTCGAGGCGTCCTGGTTGGTGAGCACGACGACGGCGGCATGGTCGTCCGGGTAGAGCAGGTTCTCACTGACGAAGCCGATCTCCTCGCCGCTGTGCTCAATGAAGCGGTGAGCGCCGTGGCGGCCGAGCTCGACGCCGAGGCCGTAGCCGGTGGGATGGCCGTTGGCGAGCCTGGCCTGGGTTTGCATCGCGTCGTAGCTGGCCGGATGGAGCAGCGAGCGGGTCAGGATGCCGATGTCCCAGGCGGCGAGGTCGTGCGCGGTCATCGCCAGCATGCCGGCGCCGAAGCTCCAGCCGGCGGCTTCGGGCGGGCCGGGATGGGGCGGGCCGAGGGCGTAGGTCTCGTAGCCGGTCGGCGTGCCGGGCGGCAGGCCGTGGGCGTCGAAGTCGACGGCGCTGGACAGATGCAGCGGGGCCAGGATGCGGGCGCGGAGCTGGTCGAAGAACGGCGCCCCGCCGGCCTGCTGGGCGATCAGCGCGGCGATGGTGTAGCCGGTGTTGGAATACTGCCACTGGGTGCCGGGCGGGAAGTCCAGCGGCTTGCGGCCCCAGCGCTCGGCAATCGCCAGCGGCGGCGTCGCGACGGCAAATTGCGGCGTCGCGTAGTCCTCCGGCCAGTTGTCCTGGTAGCCGGAGAGGTGCTGCAGCAGCATCCTAACCGTGACGTCCTTGGCCTGCGTCAGGTCCGGCAGATACTGCGCCACCTTGTCGTCGAGCGACAGCTTGTGGTCCTCGGCGAGGAGCAGAACGAGCGAGGCGGTGAACTGCTTGGAGACCGAGCCGATCGGCAGGATCATCGCCGAGGTGAGCGGCCGCGGCGGCGAGAGACTGGCCAAACCGTAGGCGCGCTCGGCGACAATCCGGTCGTTCTGCACGATCGCCACCGAGGCGCCGGGAACGCCGGTCGCCGCCAAGGCGGCCTTGGCGGCCGCATCGATGGAGGTCAGGGTCGAGGGGCTGATCGAGGCGGCGGTGGCCGAGAGCGGAGCGAGAAGGCAGGCGGCAAGCAGGATGAGGCGCATGGCCGATGAGAGCATGCGACCGGACGCTCGGCCAGTCAGGCAAGGCAGGGCCAGGGCTGTCTGCCCTGGACCCGATTAAAGGCGAAGCCTTTAAAATCCATTTATCGGCTCCACAAATTGGCAGGCCGGTACGGTCGGATGAGGATTGAACGGCTTCGCCAAGCAAGAAAGAGCGGGCTTCGCCTTCTGTAATGGGGTCTGGGGCCGCGGGCCCCAGCGGGTCCAGGGCAGAGCCCTGGCCGTCCTTAAAGAATTCTCCCTCTCACCATCTAACCCTCATGGCGCGCATCTTCATCACCGGCTCCTCGGACGGGCTCGGCCGCATGGCGGCGCGGCTGCTGCGCGAGCAGGGTCACGGCGTGGTGCTGCATGCGCGCAGCCGCGCCCGCGGGGACGAGGCGATGGCGGCGGTGCCGGGCGCCGAGGCCGTGGTGATCGGCGATTTGTCGAGCATTGCCGAGACGCGCGGGGTGGCCGAGCAGGTGAACGCGCTCGGCGGGTTCGACGCGGTGATCCACAATGCCGGCGTCGGCTATCGCGAGAAGCAGCGCGTCGCCACGGCGGACGGGCTGTCGCACGTCTTCGCCGTCAACACGCTGGCGCCGTACATTCTCACGGCGCTGATCCGCCGGCCGCGGCGGCTGGTCTATGTCAGTTCGGAGCTGCATCGGCGGGGCGATCCTTCCCTGGCCGACCTGACCTGGGAGGCGCGGACGTGGCGCGGCAACCAGGCGTATTCCGACACCAAGCTGCACGACGTGCTGCTGGCGTTCGCGGTGGCGCGGCGCTGGCCGGGGGTGCTGGCGAACGCGATGGAGCCAGGGTGGGTCGCGACCAAGATGAGCCCGCGCGCCACCGGCGACCTGGACGCGGCGCACCGGACGCAGGCGTGGCTCGCGGTCAGCGACGAGCCGGCGGCCTGCGTCAGCGGCGGCTACTTCTTCCATAAGGCGGCCAAGCGGCCGAGTGGCGTGACGCGCGACCTGGCGCGGCAGGAACGGTTGCTGGAGGAGTGCCGGCGGCTGTCCGGCGTCGAGCTGCCGGCCGCCTGATCAGGTGCGGAGAGCGGCGCGGCGGGCGGCGACGAGGGTGGCGAGGCGGCTGGCGACGGCCGGGTCGCGCCAGAGCATGACGATGATGACCGCAAGGCCGCCATGCAGCAGCAGGGCGCCGGTGCGGATGTAGTCCATGTCCCAGATCAGGCCAGGCCCGCCGGCCATGGCGGCGCCGGCGACGAGGTAGGCGGCAAGCCCGATCGGGCGGATCGCCGTGCCGAGCCGCCAGACGATCGCGGCGACCGCGGCGGACGCCATCGTCAGCTTGAGCAGGGCCATGCCGCGCAGCACGCGGGTGAGATCCGGGCCGGCGACGCTGACGGCGCGGTGCGCAGTCGGCGCGTCGGTGACGGCGAACCCGGCGACGAAGGCGGCCGCGACGACGAGCAGCAAGGCTGTCCGGGCGCCCCAGGGCTGTATGCTGATCGCCGTGCTGATCGGCCGCGCGAGTGTGAGCGACATGAGATGTCCTAACGTGTCGGGAGTCTGGGGCCTTGCGGCCCCGGCCGGGAGCCTCCGGCCTTACTCCGCCGCGATCGCCACCAGCGCCCGCTCGGCCATCCGGACCGCCGAGGACAGCAGGCTGGCATTGGTCCAGTTGTTGGTCACCAGCTGCATCCGCGCGATCTGCTCCAGCGGCGCCTGCAGCAATTGCAGCTTGAGGTTCAGGTTCACGTTGGCGCGCCAGGCCGGCGCGTCACGGCCGGCGGCGTCGGAGCGCAGCGCGACCAGCTCCAGCATCAGCGCATCGATTTGGGCGCGCTCGTCCGGCTGCTCGCCCGCCGCCTGGCGCGGCTCGCGGGCCAGGCGGTCGGCGCGGATGATGTCCGCCTGGGCGAGGATGGAATCCTCCTGGTCGGCGATGCGGCGCGCCTTGATCAGCGCGACCTCCTGGGGCGTGCGCTTGCGCCGGGCGGCGCCGTTCACGTCGTAGCTGAGCTTGGTGCCCGGCTTGTCACTGTAGGTCGCGCCGGTCGGCAGCATCTCCCACTCGTCAGGGTCCTCGTACAGCCAGCTCATCGCCATCCCCTCATTTGCTGCGGTTCGTGGACGCATCCATCAACGAGATGTCATATCGGGTGCGCCGCTTCGGACGCTAGATCGACTGCCATGCCGACCACAATGGAAACCGGCGCCACCGTGCGCCATGCGCTGCTGTCGCTGTTTCAGAGCGCCACGCGCGAGGTCCTGGGGCTGCGGCAGGCCGATCCCGCAGCGGGCGGGGCGCGAGAGGCGGCGCTGATCGCGACGTTGCGCTCGCGCGGCGAGCCAGTGCCGAACGTCACGCCCGCCGGGTTCGGCGAGACTGCCTGGACCTGCGCGCGGCTTGGGCTCGACTACCTTGAGGCCAGGCTGCGCGGCGACGCGGCGGCGGCGGCACGGCTGCAGGACGACCTCCTCGCCTCGCCCTGCGATCCGGGCTGGCTCACCGTCCTTACCGCCTATCTCGACTATTTCGGGCCCGGCGGCGGACGCCGCGCCATCCTTTACCGACGCCCCGCCGAGGTGCCCGGCGGCGTCATCCCGGTCTCGCCTGGCGCCCGCATCGCGCTGATCAGCGACTGCGACGGCACGTGCGGCGCCATCAACGAGGCGCTGCGCAGCTCGCTCACCCGCCTCGCCGCCGCCGGGCCGATCGCCGCCTGGTTCTGGGGCCACGAGCATTTCCAGCATTTTGACGGGGCGGCTTTGTATAGCGAAAGGCTGAGTGAAGAGAAGGAAGGGCTCCTTTTTTGAACAAAAGAAGCAAAAAACCTTTATCCGTTTAGGACTCTCGTTTTCACGGACAAAAGTTTTTTGGTCCTTTTTTCAAAAAAGGACTGCTTCCTTGCCGCTCGTCTTGCTTGCTTTGCCACAGTCCCGACATGCATCGTCATGCCGTTCCGTCCATGGATACCCAAGCGCGTCCTCGTCACGCCCTCCGCGCTCGCCTGGCCGGCCGGGCAGGCGATGGTGGAGCGGGCGGCGGCACTGGGGTCCTCCATCATCAGGCTGGAGGCGGATCGGCTGACCGGGCTGCCAGCGGCCTATCGGGACGCCAAGACGACGCTTGCGGTGGTGTGCGCGAGCCCGAGCCGGCGGCGGCTGCAGCCGATCCCGCCAAGCGCGGACTTCCGGTTCGACCTGGCGGAGGGGTGTCCGGCGCATTGCAGCTACTGCTACCTGGCCGGCTCGCTGGCGGGGCCGCCGATCATCCGCGCCTACGCCAATCTGCCCGAGATCCTGGCCGAGCTGCCGGCGGCGGTGGGGCAGGGGCGGATCACCTCGCTCTCGGCCGAGCGGGCGGCGGAGGGCACGACGTTCGAGTGCTCCTGCTACACCGACCCGCTGGCGATCGAGCACCTGACGGGGCATCTGGCCGCCTGCATCAGCCATTTCGGCGCCTGGGAGGCGGCGGTGCAGCTGCGCTTCACCACCAAGTTCGACGCCGTCGGGCCGTTGCTGGGCTTGCGCCACAACGGCCGCACGCGGATCCGCTTCTCGGTCAACGCCGCGGCGGCGGAGCGGCACGAGGGCGGAGCGCCGCGAATGATGGCGCGGCTGGCGGCGCTGCGGGCGGTCGCCGAGGCCGGCTACCCCGTCGGGCTGACGGTGGCGCCGATCCTGCGGCTGGTGGAGTGGCCGGACGCCTATGATCACCTGTTCGGCGCCATCGCGGCGGCGCTGCACGACGTGCCGGGGCTCGATCTGACCGCGGAGCTGATCACCCATCGCTTCACGCCGAAGTCGAAGACGGTGCTGCAGGGCTGGTATCCGGGCAGCGCGTTGGAGATGGACGAGCAGTCGCGGTCGCGCAAG
>CAXUCZ010000063.1:0-11478 GCA_964249675.1 uncultured Acetobacteraceae bacterium
AGACCGCTCCATGCTCGGCTTTCTGCGACGCCTCGCCGGCACCTGGCCGGCCCGGCTAATGTTCATCGTGCTGGTGGGCGCCTTCGGGCTGTGGGGGATCGGCGGCGCGACGCGCGCCGGCCTGTCCGACCCGGAGAGCGTCGCCAGCGTCGGCGGCGTCAAGATCACCCGGGCCGACCTGGACGGCGCCTACCAGCAGGAGCTGGCGCGGGTCAGCCGGATGATGCCGGACCCCTCGCAGATCACGCCCGCGATGCGCGCCGGACTGATGCGCCAGGCGCTGGACGGGCTCGTCGTGCAGCAGGCGATCGTCAACCACGCCTACGCGCTCGGCCTCGCCGCGCCGGACGACTGGGTGCGCCGGACGGTGTTCGGAATCCCCGCGTTCCAGGATGCGTCCGGCCATTTCGACCATGCCCAGTTCGACCGGCTGCTGACCACGCGCGGGCTGACCGAGCCGCGCTTCCTCGACCTGGTGCGCGACGACCTGGTGCAACGCCAGCTGATCGAGCAGGTGCGCGTCGGCGCGGCCGCCCCTGCGGAGCTGACCCGGCGCGTCTTCGGCTTCCTGGCCGAGCGGCGGGTGGCGCAGATCGCCCGCCTGCCATTTGCCGCCGTCCCGACCCCCGCGTCGCCGGCCGCCGCCATGCTGCAGCGCTGGTACGACAACCATCCCGAGGACTACGCCCGGCCCGAGTATCGCCGCATCCGCGTGGTGATCCTGGACGCCGACACGATCGCGCGCGAGCTGAGCATCCCGGAGGCCGACGTGCGGGCGGCGTATGCGGCGCAGCGGGCGAGCTTCGACAATGACGGCAGCCGCAGCGTGCAGGTGGTCAGCGCGCCGAACGAGGCGGCGGCGAGCGCGATCGCGACCACCTGGCGCGGCGCATCGGCCGACCCCGGCGCCGCCTGGGCCGCGGTCCAGAAGCAGGCGCAGGCGCTCGGCGGCGCGGCGGCGGACCTGCAGACGGTGACGCGGGCGCAGATGCCGAGCGAGGCGCTGGCCGCGCCGGTGTTCGCCGCCGCCGAGGGCAGCGTGGTCGGCCCGGTGAGCACGCCGCTCGGCTGGCAGCTGGCGCGGGTGAGCGGCATCGTCGCCGGCACGCACAGGACGTTCGACGACGTGAAGGCGACGCTGGCGCGCCAGATCGCGCAAGCCCGCGCCGCCGACCAGCTCGACGCCGCCGCCGACAAGCTGCAGGACAAGCTCGCCGGCGGCGCCGGGCTCGACGAGATCCCGGCCGATGCGGGCGCCGCCGCCGTCGAGGGCACGCTCGATGCGACCGGGCTCACCCAGGACGGCGAGCTGGCCCCGGTGCCGGCGCCGCCGGACGCCCGGGCGCAGATCATCGCCAAGGCGTTCGCCACCGCTAAAGGCGCCCCCACCCAGCTCACCCAGATCCCCGGCGCCCCGCCTCCCGGCGCCCCGCCCGGCACGCCGCCGGGCGCGGCCGTCTGGTATGCCGTGCAGGTCGAGGCGATAACGCCGCCGGCGCAGCGCCCCTATGCCGAGGTCGCCGCCAAGGTGCTGGCCGACTGGCGGCACGACGCCGTGCGGCATACCCAGGAGACCGCCGCCGCGTCATTGCTCGCGGCGATGCAGTCGGGTCCCGCCGCCGGCCGCCCGCCGCTCGACGTCGCGGCCAAGCGGGCCGGCATCACCGCGACGCTGACGCCGCCGATCAGCCGATCGGGGACCACGCCCGGCGTGCCGGTGGAGCTGGCGCGCGCGGCGTTCGCGCTCAAGCCCGGTGCTGCGAGCATGGTCGAGACCGCGGACGGCTTCACCGTGGCGGCGCTGGCGCGGATCATCACCGTCACGCCGGCTGAGCAGCAGCCTTCCTATGACCGGCTGGCGGCGCAGCTCACCCAGTCGCTCGGCAACGATGTCGAGCTGGCCTATGCCGGCGCGCTGCGCGAGCAGGCGTCGCCGTCGATCAATCAGGCGACGTTGGACCAGATGTCGCAGCCGCAATGATGCCCCAGGCGAGCATGGGCGCGGCGGAGCGCGAGGCCTACGCCGCCGGGCGCCCCTGCCTCGCGCTCCGCACCCGGGTCGCCGACCTCGAGACGCCGGTCGCCGCCTACCTCAAGCTCACCCGGCATCAGCGCGGCGACAAGCCGAACAGCATCCTGCTGGAAAGCATCGAGGGCGGCGCCGCGCGCGGCCGCTACTCGGTGATCGCGATGGCGCCGGACCTGGTCTGGCGCTGCATCGACGGCCGCGCCGAGATCTCGCGCGAGGAGGACGGGCCGTTCGTGCCGGACCCGCAACCCGTGCTCGCCAGCCTGCGGGCGCTGATCGCCGAGAGCCGCCAGGTGCTGCCGGACGGCGTGCCGCCGATGGTCGGCGGGCTGTTCGGCTATCTCGGCTACGACATGGTGCGGCAGATGGAGCGCCTGCCGAGCAAGAACCAAGACGCGATCGGGCTGCCCGAGGCGGTGCTGCTGCGCCCCGCCCTGTTCGCCGTGTTCGACAACGTGACGGATGCGCTGACGCTGGCGGCGCCGATCTATCCGCGCGCCGACGTGGATGCCGGCACGGCCTGGAACGCCGCCGAGGCGCGGCTCGCCGCAGCCGAGGCGCTGCTCGACGGGCCATTGCCGATCGCCCCGCCCTGCCCCGCTCTGCCCGCCCAACCCGAGCCACGCTCCAACATGTCGCGCGAGGACTTCCTCGGCATCGTGCGCCGCATGAAGGAGTACATCGCCGCCGGCGACGCCTTCCAGATCGTCCCCAGCCAGCGCTTCTCGGTGCCCTTCACCCTGCCGCCGCTGGCGCTCTACCGGGCGCTGCGACGCGTCAACCCGGCGCCGTTCCTGTTCCAGCTCGACCTCGGCTTTGCCGACACCGGCCGCTTTGCCATCGTCGGCAGCAGCCCCGAGATCCTGGTGCGGCTGCGCGACGGCACCGTCACCATCCGCCCGCTCGCCGGCACCCGCCCGCGCGGCGCCACCCGCGAGCAGGACCTGCGCCTCGAAGTCGAGCTGCTCGCCGACCCCAAGGAGCGCGCCGAGCACCTGATGCTGCTCGACCTCGGCCGCAACGACGTCGGCCGCGTCTGCCAACTCGGCAGCGTGCGCGTCACCGAAAGCTTCGTCGTCGAGCGCTTCAGCCACGTCATGCACATCTCGTCCACCGTCGAGGGCAAGATCCGCCCGGAGCTCGACGCCGTCGACGCGCTCGTCGCCGGCTTTCCCGCCGGCACCCTCACCGGCGCGCCGAAGATCCGCGCCATGGAAATCATCGAGGAGTTGGAGCCGACCCGACGCGGCATCTACGCCGGCTGCATCGGCTACTTCGCCGCCGACGGCACGCTCGACACCTGCATCGGATTGCGCACCGCCGTAGTCAAGAACGGCACGATGCACGTCCAAGCTGGCGGCGGCGTGGTCGCCGACAGCACCCCGGAGGGCGAGTTCGAGGAGACGCGGCAGAAGTCGCGGGCGCTGTTCCGGGCGGCTGAGGAAGCGGTGCGGTTTGCCAACGACGGCAAGTAAGGCCAGGGGCGTCGCCCCTGGACCCGATTAAAGGCAGAGCCTTTAAAATCCATTGGTTGTTCTTGGCCGCGCCTCGAGTTTCGTGCGGGCCGAATACGTATCGATTGGCTTCGCCAAGCAAGAAAGTCGCTGCCTGATGTTCACCAAACGGAATGGGGTCTGGGGCCTCCCGGCCCCGGCGGGTCCAGGGCAGAGCCCTGGCCTTCCCTAAGATGCCCTCTCCCTTCTCACTCCCGGTCTTCCGCCGCTTCTGGCTGGCCCGAGCCGGGTCCTCCTTTGCTTTTCAGATGCAGAGCGTCGCCCTCGGCTGGCAGGTCTATGCGCTGACGCACAGCACCTGGGATCTCGGCATGGTCGGGCTGTGCGCGTTCCTGCCGCAGATGCTGCTGACGCTGGTGGTCGGGCACGTGGCGGACCGCTTCGACCGGCGGCGGATCGCCAGCGCGTGCCAGGCGATCGAGGGGGTCTGCGCATTGTCGCTGGCGGTGGGCAGCGCGACCGGCGCCATCGGCTTCTACGGCATTCTGGCGATCGCGGCGTTGCTGGGCGGAACGCGCGCGTTCGAGTTTCCGGCGATGTCGGCGCTGCTGCCGAGCCTGCTGGCGCCGGCGGTCCTGCCGGCGGCGCTCGCGTTGTCGTCGTCGGCGATCACCTCGGCGCAGATCGCCGGGCCGGCGCTGGGCGGGCTGCTGTATGCGGCCGGGCCGGCGGTGGTCTATGCGGGGTGCGGCGCGCTGTTCTTCGCCGCCTCGGTCGCGAGTGTTACGATCAGGGCCGAGCGGCGGGTGCTGCCGGCGCCGGCGGCCCGCGGCACGGTGTTCGACGGCATCCGCTACATCCGCAGCAAGCCGGCGATCCTGGGCAGCCTGTCGCTCGACCTGTTCGCGGTGTTGCTGGGCGGGGCGACGGCGCTGCTGCCGGTCTATGCGCGCGACATCCTCTCGGTCGGCACGGTGGGACTCGGCGCGTTGCGTGCCGCCCCCGCGGTCGGCGCGCTGCTGACCTCGCTCGTGCTGTCGCGGCTGAAGCTGCGCCGCGCCGGGCCGGCGATGTTCGCCGCGGTGGGCCTGTTCGGCGCCGCGACGATCGTGTTCGGCGTGTCGCGCTCGATGCCGCTGTCGCTCGCCGCGCTGTTCGTGCTCGGCGCGGCGGACGTGGTCTCGGTGGTGGTGCGCTCCTCGCTGGTGCAGCTGCAGACGCCGGACGCGATGCGCGGCCGGGTGAGTGCGGTCAACGCGCTGTTCATCGGCACCTCCAACCAGCTTGGCGAGTTCGAGAGCGGGGTGACGGCGAGCCTGCTCGGCACGGTGCCGGCGGTGGTGCTGGGCGGGGTCGGCACGGTCGTCGTCGCCTTGGTCTGGATGCGGCTGTTTCCTCAGCTCCGCCGGCTCGATTTGTTGACCGGGCAGGAGCCGGCTCCCACAGTGCCGGCTCCTACAGCGACGCTGGCATGATCCTGCTCATCGACAACTATGACAGCTTCACCTTCAACCTCGTCCACCTGCTCGGCGAGCTGGGTGCGGCGTGCGAGGTGGTGCGCAACGACGCGCTCAGCGTCGAGGCGGCGCTGGACAGGCGCCTCGAGGCGATCGTGATCTCGCCCGGCCCGTGCGCCCCGGCCGAGGCCGGCATCTGCATTCCCCTGATCCGGGCCGCCGCCGGCCGGGTGCCGCTGCTGGGCGTGTGCCTGGGGCATCAGGCGATCGGCGAGGCGTTCGGCGGCACGGTCACCCGGGCGCCGGTGCCGATGCACGGCAAGGTGGATGCGATGCTGCACGAGGGCAGCGACGTGTTCGCCGGCCTGCCCTCCCCCTTCAACGCCACCCGCTACCACAGCCTGACGGTCGACCCGGGCAGCCTGCCGGAGACGCTGGTGGCGACGGCCCGCACCCGCGACGGCGTGATCATGGGGCTGCGGCATCGCGCGCTGGCGGTGTTCGGGGTGCAGTTCCATCCCGAGAGCATCGCCTCCGAGCACGGCCACGCGCTGCTCGCCAACTTCCTCGCCCTCGCCCGCGGCGGCAACGCCTCGGCCGAGGATCGCCACGCCAAGGATCGCGCAGCCTGAGCCGCCTGCGCCCGGTGCTGGCGCATCTCGCGGCCGGGTCGCGGCTGGACGAGGCGGCCGCCGAGGCGGCGTTCGAGGCGGTCATGTCGGGCGAGGCCTCGGACGTGGAGATCGCCGCGCTGCTGATGGCGATGCGGGTGCGCGGCGAGACGGTCGAGGAGCTGGCCGGAGCGGTGCGGGCGCTGACGTCGCGGATGATCGGCATCGCGGCCCCGGCGGGCGCGATCGACGTTTGCGGCACCGGCGGCGACGGCCGCGAGACGCTGAACGTGTCGACGGCGGTGGCCTTCGTCGTCGCCGGCGCCGGCGTGCCGGTCGCCAAGCACGGCAACCGCGCGCTGACCTCGCGCACCGGCGGCGCCGACGTGCTGGCCGCCCTCGGCGTCGGCCTCGAGCTGTCGCCCGAGCGGCTCGAGCGCTGTCTGGAGCGGGTCGGCCTCGCCTTCCTGTTCGCCCCCCGCCATCACGCCGCGCTGCGCCATGCCGCGGCGGCCCGGGCGGCGCTCCCCACCCGCACGATCCTCAACCTTGCCGGCCCGCTCGCCAATCCGGCCCGCGTCAGGCGCCAACTGGTCGGCGTGTACGATCCGGCCTGGCTCGAGCCGATGGCGGCGGTGCTCCACCGCCTCGGCGGCGAGCGCGCCTGGCTCGTGCATGGCGACGGGCTCGACGAGCTGACGCTGTCCGGGCCGAGCGAGGTGGTGGCGCTGGAGGCCGGCCGCACCCGCCGCTTCACGCTGAGCCCGGAGGCGGTCGGCCTGGGGCGCCGCCCGGTTGAGGCGATCCGCGGCGGCGGCGCCGAGGACAACGCCGCGGCGCTGCTGGCGCTGCTTGAGGGCGCGCCCGGCGCCTATCGCGATACCGTGCTGCTCAACGCCGCCGCCGCCCTTGTCGTCTCCGGCGTGGCGCACGACCTGCCGACAGCGATGCGGCCGGCGCGGCGCTCGATCGACGACGGCGCGGCGCTTCGGGTCCTGCATCGTCTGCGGCAAGAGACGTCCCGGGAAGGCCAGGGCTTGGAGAGCTGATGGACGAGACCGTTCCCGACACGCTGGCGCAGATCTGCGCGTCGACGATGCAGGAGGTGACGCGGCGGCGGGCGAGCCATCCGGCGGAGAGCCTGCGGGCGCGCTTCACCCACAAGCTGCCGCACCCGCGCAACTTCAGCCAGGCGCTGCACAACGCGCTGAACGGCCGGGGCGCGGCGCAGGCCGGCGGCGTCGGGCTGATCGCCGAGATCAAGCGCGCCTCCCCCTCAGGCGGCATGATCCGGCCGCACTTCGACCCGGCGGCGCTGGCCCGCGCCTACGAATCGGCGGGTGCCGCCTGCCTGTCCGTGCTGACCGACGGGCCGTATTTCCACGGCGCGATCGAGCACCTGCAGGCGGCGCGCAACGCCTGCGCGCTGCCGGTGCTGCGCAAGGACTTCATCCTCGACGAGTGGCAGGTGCATGAGAGCCGCGCCATCGGGGCGGACTGCATCCTGCTGATCATGGCGGCGCTCACCGACAGCCAGGCGCTGGCGCTCGAGGCGCTGGCCCGCGCGCTCGACCTCGACGTGCTGGTCGAGGTGCATGACCGGCGCGAGCTCGACCGCGCGCTCGGCCTGCAGACCAAGCTGATCGGCATCAACAACCGCGACCTGCGCACGCTGCGCACCGACCTTGCGACGACGGAGGCGCTGGCGCAGCACGTGCCGCCCGACCGCATCGTCGTCTCCGAGAGCGGCATCCGCAGCCACGACGACGTGGCGCGGCTGACCGCCCTGGGCGTCAACTGCTTTCTGGTCGGGGAGAGCCTGCTGCGCCAGCAGGACACGGGCGCGGCCACCCGGGCGCTGCTCGGCCACGGCCACGCGGCGTGAGCTTCACCCATTTCGACGCCGCTGGCCGGGCCGCGATGGTCGACATCTCCGACAAGTCGGAGAGCAACCGCTCGGCGACCGCGCGCGCCCGCGTCGTGATGCAGCCGGCGACCCTGGCGCTGATCCTCGAGGGGCGCTCGCGCAAGGGCGACGTGCTCGGCGTCGCCCGCATCGCCGGCATCATGGCGGCCAAGCGCACCGCCGAGCTGATCCCGCTATGCCACCCGCTGCCGATCGCCGCCGTCGCGATCGAGCTCGAGCCGGCGGAGGACGGCATCGACATCGCCGCCACCGTGCGCACCACAGGACGCACCGGCGTCGAGATGGAGGCGCTCACCGCCGCGTCCATCTCGGCGCTGACCGTCTACGACATGTGCAAGTCGGTCGACCGCTCGATGCGCGTGGAAGGCCTGCGCGTGGTCCACAAGGCCGGCGGCAAGTCGGGCGAGTTCACGCAAGGATGACCGCCACGGAGCGAACGCGCTGAACGCGCCAGGCTCAGGCATGCTTGACGTCGAGACGGCGCGCACCCGCATCCTGGCGGCGATGCGGCCCACGCCGGTGGAGACGGTGGCGCTCGCCGAGGCCTGGAACCGCGTCGCCGCCGAGGACGTGGTCGCCCGCGTCACCCAGCCGCCGCACGACGTCTCGGCGATGGACGGCTACGCCGTGCAGGCCGCCGCCGCGGCCGGCTGGATCCGCGTCGTCGGCGAGGCCGCGGCCGGTCATCCCTTCGCGGGAGCGATGGCGCCGGGCCAGGCGGTGCGGCTGTTCACCGGCAGCGTCCTGCCCGCCGGTGCCGACGCCGTGGCGCTTCAGGAGGATGCCGAGCGCGATGGCGAGCGGGTGCGCTTCACCGCAGCGCCCGAGCCCGGCCGGCACATCCGGCGCGCCGGTCAGGATTTTCGGCGCGGCGACGTGCTGCTGCCGGCTGGCGGCCGGCTCGGCGCCCGGGCGGTCGGCCTGGCGGCGGCCGGCAACCAGCCCTGGCTCGCCGTGCATCGCCGGCCCGTCGTGGCGATCCAGGCGACCGGCGACGAGGTCGTGCTGCCCGGTCAGGACATCCCCGCCGGCGGCATCGTCAGCAGCAACGCCCATGCGCTCGCGGCGCTGGTGCGGGCCGCCGGCGCCCAGCCGCTGGTGATGCCCGTCGTCGCCGACGACCGGGACGCGGTCGCCGCCATCGCCGGCCGGGTGCGCGGCTGCGACATGCTGGTGACCATCGGCGGCGCCAGCGTCGGCGACCACGACCTGATCCGCGCCGGCCTCGCCGAGGCCGGCTTCGAGCTCGACTTCTGGAAGATCGCGATGCGTCCGGGCAAGCCGCTGATCTTCGGCCGCCTCGGCGAGGTGCCGGTGCTCGGCCTGCCCGGCAACCCGGTCTCCGCCTTCGTCTGCGCCCTGCTGTTCCTGCTGCCGGCGCTCGACCGGCTGTCCGGCGGCCCCGGCGCGCCGCCGGCGCAGAGCCAGGCCACGCTCGGCGTCGCCCTGCCGCCCAACGACGAGCGCGAGGACCATGTCCGCGCGACCCTGAGCCATGTCGAGGGCCGGCAGGTCGTGAGCGCCGACGCCCGTCAGGACTCCTCGCTGCTGCACCAGCTAACCCGCTCGAACTGCCTGATCCGCCGTCCGCCGCACGACCCGGCGCGCGAGGCGGACAGCCCGGTCTCGGTGATCCGGCTGGATCTGCCGGGCCTCTAGGACGACCGGCCGGCACGCGCCAGAATGGATTTTAAAGGCGTCGCCTTTAATGGGGTCCAGGGGCAAAGCCCCTGGCCTTCCTCACCCGAGGCCTTCGAACGCATCTCCAGCGTTTAGAGCGAACTACGTGTTGACGTGATCTCAGGAACTAAACTAGAACATCCAAGTTGCCGATCTGTTCCAGAATCGGCGTTGCCGCAGGGGCTTGTTCGCCTGATGCGGCGGGGGCGAGGTTAGCCATGTTGACGCGCAAGCAGCACGAGTTGCTGACGTTCATCGACGGCCATCTGAAGCAGACCGGGTTTTCGCCCAGCTTCGAGGAGATGAAGGACGCGCTTCAGCTGCGCTCCAAGTCGGGCATCCACCGGCTGATCTCGGCGCTCGAGGAGCGCGGCTTCCTCAAGCGCCATCATCATCGCGCCCGCGCCCTGGAGATCATCCGGCCGCCGCAGGACGTCGCGCCGTCGGCTCGGCCTGTCCGCGTGGCGGCAGGCGCGCCGGATGCGGCCGGGTCGGCGCCCGGCTTCTCGCCGACCGTTATTCGCGGCGATTTTACCGCCCGCTTCCCGGCGGTGCGCGCCGCCAACGAGGCCGCCGCGGTGCAGCTGCCGCTCTACGGCCGGATCGCCGCCGGCCTGCCGATCGAGGCGCTGCGCGACAACGGCACCCAGATCGAGGTGCCGCTCGCCCTGCTCGGCGGCGGCGAGCACTACGCCCTGGAGGTCGCCGGCGACTCGATGATTGAGGCCGGCATCCTCGATGGCGACAAGGTGGTGATCCGCCGCGGCGAGACGGCGGAGAACGGCCAGGTCGTGGTCGCTCTGGTCGACGAGCAGGAGGTGACGCTCAAGCGCCTGCGCCGTCGCGGCGCCTCGGTGGCACTCGAGCCGGCCAACGCCCAGCACAAGACGCGCATCTTCCCGGCGGACCGGGTCAAGGTGCAGGGCATCCTGGTGGCGCTGTTGCGCACGTACTGAGCCGGACCGGCACGTCCGATCCAGCCCGACCTCAGCCGAAGACCTGCCGCCCCGCCTTCCACGTGCCGAGCACCCGGCCCTCCAGTGCACGGCCGTCGAACGGCGTGTTCTGCGCCTTGCCGGGCAGCTTGCCGGCGACCACCTGCCAGGCGCGCTCGGGATGGAACAGGCAGAGGTCGGCCGCGACGCCGCGCGACAGCCGCCCGGCCGACAGCCTCAGCAAGTTAGCCGGCCCGGCGGTGAGAAGGGCGACGGCACGGCTCAAATCCAGGCCGTTGCCGTGCACCTGCGCCAGCGTGACGCCGAGCAGCGTCGCAAGCCCGGTGCCGCCGGGCGCCGCCTCGGCGAACGGAAAGCGCTTGTCCTCGGCGTCGCGCGGCTGGTGGTCGGAGGCGACGGCGTCGATCGTGCCGTCGGCCAGCGCGCCGCAGATGGCGAGCCGGTCGCTCTCCGGGCGCAGCGGCGGCGACAGCTTGGCATAGGTCCGGTAGTCGCCGATCGCCGTCTCGTTGAGGTCGAAATAGGGCGGCGCGCTGTCGCACGAGACGTGCAGGCCCTCATCCTTGGCGCGCCGGACGAGCGCGACCGTTTCGGCCGTCGAGACGTGGGCGAAATGCACCCGCCCGCCGGTCAGCCGCGCCAGCCGGATGTCGCGCGCGACCAGGATCGCCTCCGCCACGGCCGGGATCGCCGGCAGTCCAAGCCGCGTCGCGAGCCCCCCCTGGGTCGCGCAGCCGCCCTCCGCCAGCGACGGGTCCTCCGGATGCTGGACAATGGTCGCGTCAAAGCCGGCGGCGTAGCTCAGCGCCCGCATCATCATCCGCGAGTTGGCGACCGCCCGCCCGCCATCGGTCAGCGCGACCGCGCCGGCCTCCAGCAGCAGCCCCAGCTCGGCCATCTCCTCGCCCGCACAGCCGCGGGTGACCGCGCCATACGGATGGATGGTCAGGCTGCCGGTCTCCTCGCCGCGCGCCCGCAGCAGCCGCACCAGCGCCGGATCGTCGATCGCCGGCCGGCTGTCCGGCAACGCGACCAGCGTCGTGATCCCACCCGCCGCCGCCGCCAGCGCCGCCGAGGCGATGGTCTCGCGATACTCCCGCCCGGGCTCCCCCAGGCTCGCCCGCATGTCGACCAGGCCCGGGCACAGCACGGCGCCGTCGCAGTCGATCACGCCCGCACCCTCGGGCACGCCGAGCGAGGCGCCAAGGTCGGCAATGACGCCGTCCCGCACCAGCAGGCCGCCTGGCTGGTCGAGCCCAGACGCCGGATCGATCAGGCGGGCGTTGCGAAAGAGCAGGTCAGTCATAAGGAAAGGCCAGGGCTCTGCCCTGGACCCGCTGGGGCCTGAGGCCCCAGACCCCCAT
>CAXUCZ010000064.1:0-11409 GCA_964249675.1 uncultured Acetobacteraceae bacterium
GCCTGCTTGGCCGCAACGGCGTCGGCAAGACCAGCCTGCTGCGCGCCGTCACCGGAGCTCATCCGGCCTCCTCCGGTCGCATTCGTTGGGATGGTCGCGACATCACCCGCCTGCCGAGCTTCGAGCGCGCCCGGCGCGGCATCGCGACGGTGCCGCAGGGGCGTGACATCTTTCCTCTGCTGACCGTGCGCGAAAACCTTGAGACCGGCTTTGCCGTCCTGCCACGGCGCGCGCGGCGAATCCCGGCCGAAATCTTCGAGCTGTTCCCGGTGCTGTCGACGATGCTGAAGCGCCGTGGCGGCGACCTCTCGGGCGGCCAGCAGCAGCAGCTCGCCATCGGCCGCGCGCTGGTCACGCAGCCGCGCCTGCTGGTGCTGGACGAGCCGACCGAAGGCATCCAGCCCAGCATCATCAAGGACATCGCCCGGGTGATCGCGCTGCTGCGCAGCCGCGGCACCATGGCGATCCTGCTGGTGGAGCAATATTTCGAATTCGCCCACGCGCTCGCCCAGCGCATCGCCGTGCTGGAACGCGGCTCGATCGTGCTGGAGGGACGCGCGAGCGACCTTGATGCGGAGGTGCTCCGCTCGCGGCTCGCGATCTAAGCGGACAAAGGTTTTTGGTCCTTTTTTAAAAAAGGACTATTGCCTTTCGAGGCACATCGCGACCCCCATCCCGCCGCCGATGCACAGCGTAGCAAGCCCCTTCTTCGCGTCACGCCTTGCCATCTCGTGCAGCAGCGTCACCAGCACGCGAGCGCCCGAAGCGCCGATGGGATGGCCGAGCGCAATCGCGCCGCCATTCACGTTTACCCGCGCCGTGTCCCAGCCGAGCTCGCGGTTCACCGTGATCGCCTGCGCGGCGAACGCCTCGTTGGCCTCGATCAGGTCGAGCTCGTCGACCGACCAGCCGGCCCGCTCCAGCGCGCGGCGCGAGGCCGGCACCGGCCCGGTGCCCATCACCGCCGGGTCCACGCCCGCGGTCGCGAATGAGGCGATGCGCGCCAGCGGCGTGAGCCCGCGCCGGGCCGCTGCTTCGGCCGACATCACCACCACGCCGGCCGCGCCGTCATTGATGCCGCTCGCATTGCCGGCCGTCACCGAGCCGTCCTTGCTAAAGGCCGGCTTCAGCTTCGCCATCGCCGCCATGTCGACGTCGTGACGAATATACTCGTCCTCGCTGACCACCGTGTCGCCCCTGCGGCCCTTGACCGTGACCGGAACGATCTCCTCCTGAAACCGGCCCGAGCGGCTGGCCGCCGAGGCCTTGCGCTGCGACTCGACGGCGAATGCATCCTGCTCCTCACGCGTCACCTGGTAGGCGCGGGCGACGTTCTCCGCCGTGTTGCCCATCGCGTAGCCATGAAAGGCGTCCCACAACCCGTCTTTCAGCATGGTATCCACCATGCCGAGCTCGCCCATCTTCACGCCCGAGCGCAGATAGGCGGCGTGCGGCGCCAGCGACATGCTCTCCATCCCGCCGGCGACCACGACCTCGCTCTCGCCGGTGCGCACCTGCTGCGCGGCTAAAGCCACGGCGCGCAGTCCGGAGCCGCAAACCTGATTGATGACGAACGCCGTCTTGGCGTCCGGCACGCCGGCATGGCGTGCCGCCTGCCGCGCCGGATTCTGGCCCTGCGCCGCAGTCAGGATCTGCCCGAGGATCACCTCGTCGACATCGCCCGGCTGCAGGCCCGCGCGCTCCACCACGTCGCGGATCACGATCGTCGCGAGGTCATGCGCGGGCACGCTGGCCAACGCGCCGTTGAAGCTGCCGACCGGTGTGCGCGCGGCGGCGACGATGACGATGTCCTGCATAGGCGGCTGAACTCCTGTTCTGCGCAGCACGTCGGCCGTCGGTCCGTCGCCGCATGCCGCCCCTACATAAGTCCCCCCAGCGCGCTGAGCCAGTCCCGCAGCGGCCGCCAGACCGCCGCCGGCGCGCGGCTGCCAACCACCATGCCGACATGGCCGAGCGGCGGCTCCAGCAGGTCTGCCGCCGGCCAGGCGCGCGCCAGCCCCCGCGCCGAACCGGGCGGCACGATGCGGTCCGCCGCCGGCAGCGCGATCAGCCCCGGCATCGTCAGCGACGCCGGCCGGATCGCTTGCCCCGCCAGCCGCCACTCGCCGAGCCCCGGCAGGTTGCTGCCGTACCAGTCCGTCAGGCACTCGCGCGCAACCGGGGCCGCCAACGGCACCCCGTCATTGACCCAGTCCTCGAGCGCCACGAACAGCTCCGCCGCCGTGCCCTCCTGAGGCGCTGCGCCGAAGGCGCGATACTTCGCCGCAATCCTCGCCCGTTCCGGCGGCAGCGCGAAAGCCAGCTGCAGCACGTCGACCGGAAGCGCCGCGGTCAGCGCCATCAACGGCTCCAGCGCCGGCAGCATCGCCGCCAGCCGGCGCGCTTCGGCCGCCTCCTCGGCATGGAAGTCCCAGGGCGTCGCCAGCAGCGCGAGACCGCGCGGCGGCCGCGGCGCCAGCACCGCAGCGGCCAGCGCCAGCAAGCCACCCATGCAGTAGCCCAGCATCGCGCCGTCGCCATTTGCCGCCTGGTGCGCCCGCAGCACGCGCTCGACATGACCGGCCAACCCCAGCCGCCGGTCCGCCGGTCCGGGCCAGCCCCAGTCGAGCAGCAGCGGACGCAACCCGCCGGCGGCCAGGAAGCGCAGCATCGAGCGGTCCTCCATAAGATCGAGCACGTGCGCGCGGTTGACCAGGCTCGGCACGACCAGAACCGTCGGCGCCCCCTGATCCTGGCCGTAATCCAGCAGCCGGGCGCTGCCCTCGCGCCAGATCACTGTCGGCTCAACGAGGCGGCGCTCGAACGGGTGTCGGCGATAGGCCGCAATGCCGGCCAGCAATGCCGCATCCACGTGTCCCGCCATCTCCGCCGGCGGCAAGCCTGACTGCATCGCTTCTAAGATCGGGCCTGCCAGGTGCAGCATCAGCGGCCGCGGCCCTCGACGACGCATCGGTCCAGCCAGAGCGGACCCTACCAAGTGGGGCCCGGCCCTGGCGCTGCCGCTCATTGCCCCGAAGCTGGATCGAGCCTTAGCGCTTCCAACGCGGCGCGTAGCTCGTCCAGCTCCGGGTCCGCCGCCAGCGCCGCCCGCTCGCTCTGCCAGATTGTCAGACAATCAGCCGCCACACGGTCTTCAGCCTCGCCCGACCCAAGTCGTTCCGGCAAGGTTGGCGCACCATCCTGCATTTGTGTCATGGTCTCCACATATACACGCAAGCGCGATGAGGATGGTGGTGGAGGCCCTCAATGCCGGGGATCGCTCACGACGATACTGAAAAAGATCACGCGCCGGAGGCACGAATGACACAGCAGACCGAGGCTCAGGACGTCGCCGAACACCCGCCTGTGGTGATCAAGAAATACGCCAACCGACGTCTGTACAACACCGAGAGCTCAAGCTACATCACGCTGGACACCTTGGCGGTCATGGTCAGCCACGGTCGAGACTTCGTGGTCTATGACGCCCGCACCGGCGACGACATCACCCGCTCGGTGCTGACCCAGATCATCGTCGAAGAGGAGGCCAAGGGAAAGGCCGCGCTACCGACCTCGTTCCTGCGTCAGCTAATCGGCTTTTACGGCGGCGCCTTCCCAGCGTTGATGCCACGCTATGTCGAGCAGACGATGTCCGGCTTTGCTCGCCAACAGGAGCAGGTGCGGACGGCAGTGCAGCAGACCATGGGTTCGCTGATGCCACCTGGCCTAGAAGAGATCGGACGCCAGAATATGGCAATGATGGAGCGGGCTATGAGCCTGTTCACACCATTTTACAGGTCCGGTATCCCCTCTGATGGGCTCAATGCCGAATCAGGCCAGCCGAACGGTGCGCCGGGCCAGTCGGAGATCTCGGTTGTCGACGAGTTGATCAAGCTTCGCGCCGAGGTGGCTTTGCTAAAGGCGGAGCTCGCCATTTCTAAGCATCAGCATGACGCATCGGAGACGTTACCAAGCGCCGAGGTGACGCGCCTGCCGAGTAAGACGGGCTGATACAACTTGGGTGCTATGCACCGTCGCGGCATCGATGGTCGGCGTGTCCCTATCAGGCCGCCGAGCCATGACCGTGCACCAGCCCAAGATCATGTCCATCGTCGTCAGGGTGCGGAGCACTTTCGATGCGGGCTCCCGGCGGCGTGCTGCTAGCCCAGCTATGGCCGTGAACCAAACCATCGTCATGGTCAGACATGTCGTCGAACTGAGTGCTCATTGATCGGGTCCTCGCCAAGATTTCAGTCACAATAGGATACGCCAGCGACAGGCAAGATGAGGTTGCGCAAACGACATTCAGCCAGAATGCGGTGAAGGATTTACAGCGATGGTTGTAAATGCGGTCCGCCTGTAAAATTCATTTTCCTAGAGTGTTCTGGCCCACAGGCATTCACGTCGCCGCGATGCCGAGCCAGGCGATTGCCGACCAAGGAAGTCTCGGATGTCGGATGTATGGCGTGCCGCGTGCCGGCTGCGTGACGAATTTGGCGCCAAGGCCGGGATTGTGGCCGTGCTGAGGTCCGACGAACTTGGCGAGCGGGGCGACCAGAGCGGCAGGCTGGCCTGGCTGCAGGTGCTCGCAGCGCTCGACGAGCTCGACCGAGGCGACGCTTCCAACGACATTCGGCACTAAGCGCACCGTCATCGGCCGAGCTATCTTGCGGCCGGTCGTCGACGCTCTCGACCGTCACTTCGGACGTGACTCGGTGATCGGCGCCTCCTGCTCGAAGAACACCAACACGATGCCGGCGAGACAGGCGATTGAAAGCCAGCCATACGTGTCGGCAAAGCCCTGAACCGTCGCGTTCTGACGCACCGCACCAGCGATGCCTATCGGTCCCTGCAGCAGAAATCGGTAGTCGGTCCAGTAGCGGCCCGGCACGATATGCTGGATCTCGACATTCGAGTGCACTCGTTCGCGCACAACCACAATTGCCTGGCCGATCACCGAGCCGGACGCGATTGCCAGGTTGCGGATCACGTTGAAGATCGTTCCGCCGGAGAGGCCATCCTTTGGCATAAGCACGGAGGTGGTCAGAAATACCAGCGGACCGAAGGCGAGCGGCCATGCCGCGGTCTGGATCACCATCGATAGCATGTAGTCATGCCCATCCCAGGATGGCGTGAGATAGGTGTCCATGTAGAGGCCGCCGCCCATCAGAAGCAGCCCCGTCGCGACCAGGATGCGGGCATCGATGCGTTTCAGGAGCAGCACCATCACGGGTGCGGAGATCGCCTGCGTAATCAGCAGCCAAAGCAGGATGTCGCCGACCTGCAGCGGCTTGAGGCCGCGGATCATCATTTCCTCCAAAGGCATCGCGTAGCTCGGCCCGAGGATCGCAAGATCGAACACGATCACCAGGATCAGGCCGAGGCTGAAGTTGCGACGCCCGAGCAGGCTGAGGTCGATGAGCGGATTAGCGGTGAACAGGTCGTTGATGACGAAGGCGATTAAGAAGAAGGCGGCGCCGGCGAACAGGGCGGTGATCAGGCCGTTGTCGAACCAGTCGAGCCGCTGCCCCTGGTCGAGCCCAGCGGCGAGCATGCAGGCGGCGAGAAACAGGAAGATCAGAGAGGTGTAGTCGGTGGCCAGAAAAGCCTGCCACTTGATCGGCTGGTTCGGCAGGAAGGCGTAGGACAGCACCAGCGCCAGCGGGGTGAATGGCGCCGTCATGTAGAAAATCGTCTGCCAGGTGATGAGGTCGGTGTCGACGCCGGCGATGGTGTCGGCGAAGAGCGGCACGGTCGTGGTCAGCAGCACGTAGGCGGCGAAGCCGATCGGACGGTTGCGCTTCGGCACGTATTGCAGGATGCAAACGAGGAAGAGCGGCGTGAGGCCGCCCTGAGCGAAGCCTTGAATCGCCCGCACCGCCATCAGCGTGTGGTAATCGGGCGAGTATGGACACAGCACGTTGGCCACCGCGAACACCAGCACCATGAACGGAATGAGCCGGCGCGGCGAGAATATCTGCGCCAGCCACGGGGTAAGCGGCACGATGCCGACGAAGCCGACGAGATAGGCGGTAAACAGCCATGATCCTTCATCGCCGCCGAGGCCGAAGCCGCCGATGAGGTCCCTCTGGGCATCGGTGCCGAGGCGCTGATCGATGGAGCCGAGCAAGGCGGCCAGGGCGGCGCCGGACAGGCCGAGCCACTGGCGCAGCTTCAGAGTGGGCTCAGCGCCACCATCCTGTACCGGGGGGCGGATCAGGCTGCCGAGCCGGTGCAGCGTGCTTCCGGCGCTCATGGGGGCGGGCTCAAGCGCCCGGCCGGCCGGGCTGGGCAGGCAGCACAGGATTGGCCGGACGATCAAGCGGGCGTAGCGGCGATGGCGCGCTGTCCGGCAGTGTCGGTGGCTGTTGCGACTCAACCGGCGCCTGGTGTGGGGGCGGCATCTGCAGGCTCGACGGAGTGGGCACGATGTTGCCTGCGCCGGTGCCGCCGCCGGCGCCCGAGCCGTTGCCGACCGGCGAGCCGGTAAACACGTGCATCTCGACCGACAGGCCGGGGATCAGCCGGCCAAACAGCGAGGGCGGCGCCCCTGCAGGCGGGCTTGGATCGAGCCAGCTCGGATCAAGCGACACCTTTACCGGAATACGTTGCACCACCTTGGTGAAGTTGCCGGTGGCGCGATCCGGCGGCAGCGCCGTCTCGCGCCCCTGCGCGACCGGGCCGATGCTGTCGACGCGGCCGGTGATCTGATACTGTGGATAGGCGTCGACGTGGACGATCGCTTTCTGGCCAGGCGCCATGAAGGTCAGCTGCTCCTCGCGGTAGTAGCCGACCGCCCAGACCGTGCGCAGCGAGATGAAGTTGATCAGCGGCGTGCCGGGAGCGGTGTATTGCCCGAGATAGGCGAGGCGCTCGGTGACGACGCCATCCTCCGGCGCCAGCACCTGGGTGTAGCCAAGGGTGATGGCGGAGTTCTGCACCGAGGCGCGACGCTGTTCCAGCGTCGCCTCCGCGGCAGCCAGCTGGGCGCGCAGCACGCCGACCTGCGTCTGCGCCTGACGCGTGACGGCGACGTTCGCCGCGACCTGGCTGCTGTCGCGCTTGTGGTTGGCGGCTGCCTGCTCCCAGTCGCGGTGCAGCTCGCCGGCGGTGCCGAGCAGGAGGACTTGGCGCTCAAGCTCGCGCGAGGAGCGGAACTGCGCGGCCTGGCTCTCGACCACGCTCGCATCCGACGTCGCCACCGCCGCCTGCTGCTCGAGGATGCGGGCGCGTAGCACATCGACCTCGGCTGCCGCCTGCGCCGCCATGGCGCGTGCGGCGTTCTCCTGGCTGCGATAGGTATCGCGCTCGATCTCGTAGAGCAGCTGGCCACGGCGCACGACGGCATAGTCATCGACACCGACCCGGGTGATCAGGCCGTCGACGCGGGCGGCGATCATCACCGGGTCACCCCGCAGCTGCGCATCCAAGGTGCCGGTGGGGTTGCCGTTGTAGCGAAAGGCCTTCCAATCGAACAGCAGCACCAGCACCAGCGTAAGGCCCAACGCCGCGACGATGCCGCGGACAAGCAGCGCGCGCGCTTCGGTGGTCTGCTTCTCCTGCGCCTGCTTGGCAGCCTCCTCGTCCTTCTCGCCTTGCTGCTCTTTCGTCTCGGCGTCGGGCTTGTGCTCTTGCTTTTTGGACTCACCGCCACTTGGTTTGTCGCCGGACTCGTGGTCATCGCTGCCGCTCATCTGACCGGCACCACCGGGGCGAGCACCGGCGAACCGGGCTCGGTCATGACGCGGACGATCGCCGACATGCCGGGCCGCACCCGGTCGTGCAGCGCCCCTGCCTGGTCATCAAGGCCGATCTTGACCGGGATCCGCTGCACCACCTTGGTGTAGTTGCCGGTGGTGTTGTCGGGCGGCAGCGGGCTCATCTGCTGTCCCGTCAGCGGCGACATGCCAACGACGTGGCCGAGGAGGACCTCGCCTGGATAGGTATCAAATCGGACTTCAGCCGCCTGGCCGACACGCATGTCGGTGATCTGCCGTTCGGTAAAGTCCGCGTCGACCCAGACGGTGTCGAGCGGAGTGAGCGAGACGACTTCCATGCCCGGCTGCAGCAGCGAGCCGATGCGCACCTGGCGCTCGCCGACAACGCCGTCGCGCGGCGCCCGCAGCACGGTGTAGCCGAGCTGTATGCGGGCGAGATCGAGCGCCGCTTGGCGGACGTCAACCTCGGCGGCAGCGGCGGTCCGCTGAGCGGCGAGCACCTCGATCGAGCGGCGTCGCTCGGCCGTCGTGGCATCCGCCTGCATCGTCTGGGCGGCAGTGGTCTCGAACTCCGCCGTCGCGTTGTCGAGGGTGCGGGCGAGGCCAAGCGCCGTCGGCAGCAGGATGCGCTGGCGCTGCAGCTCCAGCGCCGCCTGCCAGTGCTCGGCGCGATAACCGGTCGCCTGCAGCTCCGACTGGCGCACCTGGAGCTGTGCGACGCCGATCTGGGCGTCGATCTGCGACACTTGGGCTCTAGCGGCGTCCACCGCGGCCGCAGCGGCGCGCACCGCCGCCGCGTAGTCGTCGCTCTCCAGCTCGGCAATCGTCTGGCCGGCCCGCACTGCCTGGTTATCGTCGACGTCGAGCCGAACGAGGTAGCCTTCGACGCGAGGCGACAGCGGCGTGTAGTCGCCATTGGCATAGGCGTCGTCGGTCTCGGGATTGAGGCGGCTGTTCAGCGGGTCGTCCCAGCCGACCAGGAAGACCACGAGCAGGATCAGGCAGCCGAGCACGCCGACGAACACGAGAAAGAAAAGAACGCCCTTGCGCTCGCTCTGCTGCTTGCGCTGCTTGCGGTCGGCTGCCTGCTCTTCCTGCTGCTCCCGCTCCGACATCTCGGAACCGTGACGGCTGTGGGGCGGCGGCTGTGGTGTTTGCGAGTGCGGCACTGCGTGCATGATCCTGGGCGCGCCCGCGCAATCGCCGGCTCTTGTCGTGGTCTTCCATAGCCGGTCTGCTGAAGCCAGGTCGAACGAGGTCAACAGGCATTGTCGGTGGCGTCCTATCGGGTTGCGGTTCTGGGCTTGCTGCTCGGCAGCGCATCCGCGTTCGCCCAGGGCGCTCTGCGCAGTGCGGATCAGCAGCAGGATCAGGCTGTTGGTGGCGAGGTGGTGCCGGGCGATGACGCCGACGAGACGCCGGCCGGCTTGGTTGCGCGCGTGCCGGCGGTGCCCGCCCCAGGAGTACCGACCCGCGTCCCTGGCCTAGGGCCGCACCTCACGCCCGAGGAGCGAACCCTGCTGGCGGCGCCGACGCCGGGCAGCGCGCCGGAGGACGATGCGGCGCATGCAGCGGCAAGGGTCCCTTTGCCGGGCGCTTCGCTGACGACGCCGCAACCACCCGACCTGCCGCCGGCGACGCTCGAGGCGGCGTTAGCCCTCGCCTATGAGAGCAACCCGCAGCTGCTGGCGGCCCGTCAGCAGGTTCGCTCGATCGACGAGACCGTGCCGGAGGCCTTGTCCGGATGGCGGCCGCACGTCGTCGTCAATACCCGCGACGGCGGCTCGCTGTACGAGGACAACACCGAGCCGAAATACAATCCCGAGCATCGCGGCATTCAGGACTACGCCATCCAGGTGCAGCAGCCACTCTACGAGGGCGGCGGCGTTCTGGCCCGAGTCCAGCAGTCGGACGCGCAGGTGCGCGCCGCGCGGGGCAACCTGGCTGCCACCGAGGCTGAGGTGCTGCTCGCCGCCGCAACCGCCTATCTCGACGTGCTGCGCGATCGCCGGATCGTAGCGCTCCAGCGCAATCAGGTCATTCTGCAGGCACGCACCGAGCATGCGAGCCGGATCGAGCTGGACACCGGCGGGACAACGCCGGCGGATCTTGGCCAGGCCAAGGCCCGAACGGCCGGCGCCGAGGCCCAGCTCGCCACCGCCGAGGCGCAGCTCGCCGCCTCCGAGGCGCAGTTCCAGCGCCAGATCGGCGCCTTGCCGCCGCCGGGCCCGCTCGCGGTTCCGGCGCGCGGCTTCGGCCTGCCCAAGACCCGTGAGGCGGCGGTGGGCGACGCGATCAACGACAACCCGGACGTGGTCGCGGCGGCCTTCTCGCTCGACGCGTCGCGCCACGGCATCGACGTCGAGCGTGCCAACCTGCTGCCGCACATCATGCTCACCGGCCGGCTGCAGCGGGCGCAGAACATCGACCTGGAGGCGTTCAACCAGCGCGCCTCGATCGCCGAGGGCACCGTCGACATGACCTTCCCCCTCTATCAGGGCGGCGGCGAGTATGCGCGCATCCGGCAGGCCAAGGAGATGACCTTCCGCCTGCAATACGTGCTGGACGACACGAAACGGCAGGCGCAGGCGGTCACCGCGACGGCCTGGGATCTGCTTGCCGCCTCGCGCACCCGGGTCGCGGCCGAGCGGGTGGCGATCGCCGGCAACACGGTGGCCGTCAGCGGCCTTGCGCAACAGCAGTCGGTCGGCGCGCGGACCCTGCTCGATGTGCTGATCGCCGAGCAGGACCTGCTGGCCTCGAACGTTGCCGAGATCAGCGCCGAGCGCGACGTGCTGGTCGCAAGCCTGCAGGTATTGGCCTACACCGGCCGGCTGACCGCAGAGCAGCTGGCGCTGCCGGTCGTCGTCTACGATCCGGGCAAGCATTACAGGCAGGTGCGCGGCAAGCTCATCGGCACCAGCACGCCGCGGTGACCTCCGCGGCGTCCGCGTTGCTTCCATTGTCTGGCCTGCGGGACTATATCCCCGCCATTGTCTTGGAGCACCTGCATGCCTGACACCGCCGTCCTCCTCGCCGAGGACTTCAAGGTCGCCGATATTTCGCTGGCTGGCTGGGGCCGCCGCGAGATCGCGATCGCTCAGGACGAGATGCCCGGCCTGATGGCGCTGCGCGCCGAGTACGGCGCCAGCCAACCGCTGCAGGGCGCCCGTATTGTCGGCTGCCTGCACATGACGATCCAGACCGCGGTGCTGATCGAGACCCTGATCGCCCTGGGTGCGACGATCCGCTGGTCGTCGTGCAACATCTTCTCGACCCAGGATCATGCCGCCGCAGCGATCGCGGCCGCCGGCATCCCCGTCTTCGCCTGGAAGGGCATGAGCGAGGACGAGTTCAACTGGTGCATCGAGCAGACGGTGCGCGGCCCAAGACAGGCCGACGGCACGTCCTGGACGCCGAACATGATCCTCGACGACGGCGGCGACCTGACCAAGCTGATGCACGAGAAGTATCCCGAGATGCTCGACGACGTGCGCGGCCTGAGCGAGGAGACCACCACCGGCGTGCATCGCCTGTGGGACATGGTCCGTGACGGCACCCTGCGCGTCCCCGCGATCAACGTGAACGACAGCGTCACCAAATCGAAGTTCGATAACTTATACGGCTGCCGCGAGAGCCTGGTCGACGGCATCCGCCGCGGCACCGACGTGATGATGGCCGGCAAGGTCGCCGT
>CAXUCZ010000065.1:0-9736 GCA_964249675.1 uncultured Acetobacteraceae bacterium
AGGCGGCCTTGCGCTGGGCGGATTGCAGCTCGGTGATGTCGTCGAAGGTGACGACAAAGCCGTCGGCACGCTTGCCCGAGAGCTCCGGGCCGATGCGCACGAGCAGGGTGCGGCGGCGGTTGGGCGGGCCGACCTGCACCTCGCCGGTGCGTGCGCGGGTCGGCTCGGCCAGCGCCTGGTCGAGCAGAGTGGTGAACTCCGGAATGATGCCGGCGAGCGTCTGGCCGGTCAGCGCCAGCAGGTCGGCGCCGACCAGGTCGCTGGCCGCCCGGTTGGGCAGCTCGACGCGGCCGGCGGCGTCCAGCCCGACGACGCCGGCCGAGACCCCGGCGAGCACGGTCTCGGTGAAGCGGCGGCGCTCGTCGATCTGGCTATAGGCGTCCATCAGCTCGGCGCGCTGCGAGGAGAGCTGGCCGGTCATCCGGTTGAAGGCGCGCGACAGGCCGGCGACCTCGTCCTCCGAGCGCGCCTCGGGGACGCGCACGGTGTAGTCCCCTGCCCGCACCCGCTCGGCCGCCTGGATCAGCCGGCCGACCGGGCGGGCGATCTGGTTGGCGATCACAAGGCCGATCAGCACCGCCGAGAACAGCACCAGCAAAGCGACCAGGCCGAAGATCAGGATCAGCGTGACCTGCAAGCCGGAGCGGTTCTCGTCGAGCCGCTGATACTCGGCGACCGCCTCCTCGTTGCGCTTCATGTGGTCGAGGATGCGCGGGTCGACCGGGCGCTCGATCATCAGCATCAGCGTCGGCACGCTGTCGATCTGGGCCAGCGCGCGGACCTCGGTGTCGCTGTCGTTGCCGAGCACGGCGGCATCGCCCGACTGCGCCTGGTCGATCGCGCCGTCCGGGATCGCGCCGAGGCCGAGCGGCGCCATCAGGCCAGCGGACGCGATCACCTGTCGGCTGACCGGCTCGAAGATGATCGCCGCATCGAGCCCGCGCAGCGCGGTTTGGGTATCGAGCACCTGGCCGAAGGCGCCCGGGTCGCCGGCCAGCAGGCGGCCGGCATTGCCCAGGTCGTTGGCCATGCCGAGCGCGTCGGCGCGGATGTTGTTGCGGTGCTCCTCGACGTAGCCTTGGCTCGCCTCCAGGCTTTGCGACAGCGCCGTGCGGACCCGGTCGTTGAACCAGGTCTGCACGCCGAGGTCGAAGAACACCGTCGAGAAGATCGCGACCACGATCGTCGGCGTCACGGCGACGACGCTGAACAGCAGCACCAAGCGGACGTGCAGGCGCGAGCCGGCGGAGCCGCGGCGGCGCTCCATCCAGACCCGGGTGAGCCGGCCGGCGAGCACCGCGCCGAGCACCAGCAGGACGACCAGATTGGCGAGCACCAGGCCGAAGACGAGGTTGCGCCGGCTGGCCATGTGCGCGCCGCCGGACAGCTCGACGAAGGTGCCGATGCCGAGCAGCAGGGCCACGGCGGCGAGCAGCAGGGTCGCGAACTTGCCGAGCAGCAGGTCGGCCAGCCGCCGGCCGCGCGAGGGGCGGAGGGTGGCGGGACGTGGGCGAAGGGGTGGGAGAACGTTCATCGAGCTAGTTTAAAAACAGGCCAGGGCTCTGCCCTGGACCCGCTGGGGCGCGAGGTCTCAGACCTCATCCATGTGGAGTCCAGGCTCGGTCTTTCTTGCTTGGCGAAGCCGTTCAATCCTCGGCCAACTTCACTGTCCTCGCCCGTGGACTCGGATAACGCATGGATTTTAAAGGCTTCGCCTTTAATGGGATCCAGGGGCAAAGCCCCTGGCCTTGCTTATCCGATCCCCCTGAGCACTGGAATATTAAGGTCCCTGATCTTCTTGCGCAGCGTGTTCCGGTTCAGGCCCAGCATGGCTGCGGCCTTGATCTGGTTGCCGCGGGTCGAGGCCAGGGACATGGCGATCAGCGGCCGTTCCACCTCGGCCATCACCTGGTCGTAGATGTCGCGCATTGGCATGCCGTCGCGGCTGGCGGCGAGGAATTGGCGGATGTGGCGCTCGACGGCCTGGGCGAGCGGCTCGGGGGCCTGGCTGTCGGGTTCGTCGTCGATGCGGCTGCTTGGGTCGGCAAGCTCGGTCTCGATCACCTCGCCGGTGATGACCTCCTGCGGATAGAGGGCGGCGAGGCGCTGCATCAGGTTTTCGAGCTCGCGGACATTGCCGGGCCAGCGGTGCTGGCGCAGCGCCTCGATCGCGCGCTCGTCGAGGGTCTTGGCGGACAGGCCCTGCTCGCGCGCGCGGTCGAGGAAGTGGCGGGCGAGCACGGCGATGTCCTCGGAGCGCTCGCGCAGCGGTGGCAGGCGAATCGGCACGACGCAGAGGCGGTAGAACAGGTCCTCGCGGAACTGCCCGGCGCGGATCGCGGCGCGCAGGTCGCGGTGGGTGGCGGCGACGATGCGGACGTTCGCCTTGATCGGCTGGCGGCCGCCGACCGACATGTATTCGCCCTCTTGCAGCACCCGCAGCAGGCGGGTCTGCGCCTCGGCCGGCATGTCGCCGATCTCGTCGAGGAAGAGGGTGCCGCCGGCGGCCTGCTCGAAGCGGCCGGGGCTGCGGTTATGGGCGCCGGTGAAGGCGCCGCGCTCGTGGCCGAACAGCTCGCTCTCGATCAGCTCGCGCGGGATCGCCGCCATGTTGATGGCGACGAACGGGCCGGCGCGACGACGGCCGTAATCGTGCAGCGCCCGGGCGACCAGCTCCTTGCCGGTGCCGCTCTCGCCATGGACCATCACGGTGAGGTCGGCCGTCGTGAGCCGGGCGATGGTGCGGTAGATCTCCTGCATCGCCACCGAGCGGCCGATCAGCGGCAGCCGCTCGTCGGTGTCGCGCGGCTCGGGCGGCGTGGCGGAGATCGGCGCCGGGGCGGCGAGCGCGCGGGCGACGACGGCGAGCAGCTCCTTCAGGTCGAACGGCTTGGGCAGGTAGTCGAACGCGCCGCGCTGGGTTGCCTTGACGGCGGTGATCAGCGTCGACTGGGCGCTCATCACCACCACCCGCAGCTCTGGTCGGATGCGCTTGATGCGTGGCACCAGGTCGAGCCCGTTCTCGTCGGGCATGACGACGTCGGTGATGACGAGGTCGCCCTCGCCGTCCTCGACCCAGCGCCACAGCGTCGCGGCGTTGGAGGTGCAGCGCACCTGGTAGCCGGAGCGGCCGAGCGCCTGGGTGAGCACGGTGCGGATGGAACGGTCGTCATCGGCGACCAGCACGGTCGGCAAGGTCATCATCTCTCCAGTCCCGCGCAAGGCGGTCGCAGTGCCGGCCGGGTCGTTGGTCGAGGCCGCAACGTGGTCGGCCGGCATCGGCACGGCGTCAGGCGGCATGTCGGTCAGGATTGGAAGCCTTCGGTGTCGTCTTGGAGCACCGGAAGGTGCAGGCGGAACTCCGTGCGGCCGGGGCGGCTGTCGACCTCGATCAGGCCGCCATGGTCGCCGACGATCTTGGCGACCAGCGCAAGGCCAAGGCCGCTGCCGGACGGCTTGGTGGTGACGAACGGGTCGAACAGCGATTGCCGCAGGTCGTCCTGGATGCCTGGCCCGTTGTCGCGCACCGCGACCACCAGCGGCAGGTGGACGCGCTCGCGGGTGCCCGGCACGGCGAGACGCACGCCGTAGTGGAAGCTGGTCGAGAGCGTGATCTCGCCGGCCATGATCTCGGCGTCGGTGATCGCCTCGGCTGCGTTCTTGATCAGGTTGAGCAGCACCTGCACGAGCTGGTCGCGATTGCCCCAGACCGGCGGCAGCGATGGGTCGTAAGCCTCGCTGATGCGCAGGTGGGCGGCGAAGCCGGCATGGGCGAGCTTGCGGACGTGGCCGAGCACGCGGTGGATGTTGACGGCGCGGCGCTCGATCGGCTTCTCGCCGAACACCTCCATGCGCTCGACGAGGGCGCGGATCCGGTCGGCCTCGTCGCGGATCAGCTCGGTAAGCTCGCGGTCGGGCGCCGATACGGTGTTCTCCAGCAACTGGGCGGCGCCGCGGATGCCGGAGAGCGGGTTCTTGATCTCGTGCGCCAGGATCGCCGCCATGCCGGCGACCGAGCGCGCGGCGGAGCGGAAGGTGGTCTGGCGGTCGAGCGAGCGGGCGGCCGAGTTGTCAGCAAGCGAGAGCAGCACCCGGCCGGGCTCGTCGGGCACCGGCGTCGCCTGCACGGTGACCCCGGTCTTGTCCAGGCGCTGGCTCTGCAGTGTCAGGTCGTACTCGCTGACCGTCACCTCGTCGCGACGGACCTGCTCGATCAGCAGGCGCAGCGGGCTGTCGGGGCTGACCAGGTCGGCCACGCGCAGCTGGCGCAGCTGGGAGAACGACATGCCGAAAAACTGCTCGGCGGCGGGGTTGGCGAAGCCGAAGCGGTCATCCGGCTCGATCAGCACGATCGGCACGGCCAGCGCGGCCAGCAGCACCGCGGGGTCGAGCGCGGCCGAGGATGGCGGCGGCGGTAGCGCGGCCAGGAGGCGTATCGGGCTCATGCGGCGGCGCGCGAGATCTGCGACGCGCCGCCGTCCGCCGGCGCGTCGCCGGCGGGATGGCGGACGGTGCCGGCCTCGAGCAGCGGATCGTAGAAGCGATCGACCAACGCGAGCACGGCGGCGACGTCGTTCAGGCGCACCACGGCGGCGCGGAAGGCGGCCGAGCCGGGCAGGCCGCGCGAGTACCAGGCGACGTGCTTGCGCGCGAGCCGCAGGCCGGGCTCACGGCCGAAATGCAGCAGCATGGCGGCGTAGTGCTCAAGCAGCAGCGCCTTCTGAGCGGCCAGCGTCGGCTCGGGCAGGCTCTGGCCGGTGAGCAGGCGATGCGCGATGTGGCCGGGCAGCCACGGACGGCCGTAGCAGGCGCGCCCCACCATGACGCCGTCGGCGCCGGAGGCGGCGAGTGCGGCCAGCGCCTCGGTCTCGCCGAGGATGTCGCCGTTCACGATCACCGGAATGCCCACCGCCTGCTTGACGCGTCGGACGAAGCCCCAGTCGGCTTGTCCCTCGTAGAATTGCTGGCGGGTGCGGCCGTGCACGGTGACCATGCGGATGCCGCAGCCCTCGGCGATCGCGGCCAGGCGCGGCGCATTCAGGCTGGCGTGGTCCCAGCCCATGCGCATCTTCAGGGTCACCGGCACGCTGACGGCGCTGACGGTCGCCTCCAGGATTGCCGCGGCGGCGACCTCGTCGCGCATCAGGGCGGAGCCGGCCTGCTGTCCGAGCGCGACCTTGCGGACCGGGCAGCCGAAATTGATGTCGATCACCTCGGCGCCGCGGGCCTCGCTGATCCTCGCGGCCTCGGCCATCGCGGCCGGCTCGCAGCCGGCGAGCTGTATCGCGCGCGGCGCACCGGGCTGGGCGCCGTCCGCCAGCTCCGCCATCCGCATGGTGTTGCGGTTCTCGCGGACCATCGCCCAGGAGGCGATCATCTCGGACACCACCATGCCGGCGCCGAAGCGGCGCGCCAGCCGGCGGAACGGCAGGTCGGTGACGCCTGACATCGGCGCCAGCACGACCGGCCGCGCCACCGTCGCGCTCGGCGACAGGGCGATGCCGCCGAGCCGTGGCGCCACGGCAGAGTTGCACGTATAGGTTGCAGCGTGTGCAGGACTGCCCATGATTTATGCAGACTAGAGTGGTTCTACCGAGGATGAAACCTGTGTTGCATTAGAAAATAGGACGGCCGGGCCCGGCCCTAAACGGGACCTCGTCGCAGTTGTGCGATGGGGAGGCGCCAGACTCCGGTCATTTAAGTCAGATCGGGCTCTGTCTTGCTTGGGAAAGCCAGTCAACCACTGACTCGCCAGCACCGTCCCGGCGGACAGCACGACCCATGATGGATTGCAGAGGCTCCGCCCTTGATGGGGCCGGGGGCAAAGCGCCTGGGCCTTGCCTCCAACGTTGACGGGCTCCGGTGCTTGCCGCATTGGCTGGCGGCATGCGCATTGCCTCTCTTCTGATGGCCGCCGGAACCGGGCAACGGTTTGGCGACCGGGTGCCGAAGCAGTTTCTGCCGCTTGCCGGACGGGCGGTGATCCGGCACGCCGCGGAGGCGCTGAACCATCATGCGACGCTGCTGCAGCCGGTTGGCGACCCGGTCGCAATTGGCGCCGCGCTGGATGGTCTGGCCCATTTGCCGCCGGTCGCGGGGGGCGCCACCCGGCAGGACAGTGTGCGCATCGGGCTGGAGGCGCTGGCGCCGCACGCCCCCGACGTCGTGCTGGTGCATGACGCTGCCCGGCCGGTGATCCCGCCGGGGACGGTTGAGGCGCTGCTCGTGGCGCTCGGCACGCACGATGCGGCGATCCCGGCGGCTGCGGTGACGGACACGTTGAAGCGCAGCCGCGCCGGGCGGATCGACGTCACCGTGTCGCGCGACGGGCTGTTCCGCGCCCAGACGCCGCAGGCGTTCCGCTTTGCCGCGCTGCTCGAACTGCATCGCACCACGCGGCAGGGGCTGACCGACGATGCCGGGCTGTTTGAGAGCGCCGGGCTGCCGGTGGCGCTGGTTGCCGGCTCGGAGGACAACGTCAAGCTGACCTATCCCGAGGACCTGAGGCGATTGGAGCGCGCGATGGCGATGACCCTGCTGCCGCGCATCGGCACCGGCTTCGACGTGCACGTGCTGGTAGCCGGACGCAAGCTCATGCTGTGCGGCATTGAGGTGCCGTACGAGCTTGGATTGTCGGGTCATTCGGATGCCGACGTCGGCATCCACGCGCTGTGCGACGCGCTCTACGGGGCGCTGGCGGAGGGCGACATCGGGCGGCACTTTCCGCCCAGCGAGGCGAGCTGGAAGGATGCCGACAGCGCCCGCTTCCTGCGTCACGCCGCCGGGCGGGTGGCGGCGCGCGGCGGCCGGGTCGCCAATGTCGACGTGACGCTGATCTGCGAGCGGCCGAAGATCACGCCGCATGCGCCGGCGATGCGGGCGCGGTTGGCGGAGCTGCTCGGGATCGAGCTTGAGCGGGTGTCGGTGAAGGCGACGACGACGGAGCGGCTTGGCTTCACCGGGCGCGGCGAGGGCATTGCGGCGCAGGCGGCGGTGGTGGTGCTGGTGCCGGAATGAGCCCGCCGCCCGATCGCCGTGCGGGCTGAGGAGCTCGCGGCCCGGCATCCGAGGCTGTTCCATCTAACCGCGCCGGCCAATCTGCCCGGCATCCTGCGGCACGGGCTGCTGGCCACCAGCGAGCTGCTGAGGCTGTTCGAGGTGCCGGACGATGCGCGCCCGGCGCTTGAGGCGGCGCCGCGGCCGGACGGCGTCGTGCTGCGCCATCCGGTGCAGAGCCATGCCGCGCTCACCGACAACCGGCCGCTCAGCGTCAAGGCGCTGGCCGGCTGCCTCGAGGAGGGCCTGGCGCCGGCGGCGTGGCTGCGGCTGCTCAATCGGCGGGTGTTCTTCTGGGCCGACGAGACGGGGCTGCGGCGGCTGCTCGATGCGCGGCTGAACCGCGGGCGCGAGCGCGCCGTGCTGGTGCTGGACACGCTCGGGCTCGTGCGCGACCACGCCGAGCGGGTCGAGCTCTCCGCCATCAACTCGGGGGCGACGATGCGCCGGCCGGCACGGCGAGGGCTCGCGACGTTCACGCCGCTTGCGGCTGCGGCCTCGCTTGGCGAATGGCGGCGGCTGCGTGGCGGGCGGGACGCCGTGCGGGAGGTCACCGTGCTCGGAGGCGTGGGCGACGTGGCACGGTATTTGGTGGAGGTGCGGGAGGTGAAGGCCAGGGGCGATCGGGAGATAATTCCAGCCCCTGGCCCCATCGAAGGCGGAGCCTTTGAAATCCATCCGGATGTCGATGCAGGCGAAATACCGCAAGATTTCGGCTAGCTGCCGGTAGCGCCGGGCGACGCCGAGTATCTTTTTAAATCAATTACTTATCAACATCTTGCCTAAAGGCAAGATGTGCAGGACGCTTCATAAGCCTCGACCCTGACGGCTTGCTAGCACAGTCCGGACGTCGTCTCATTCATCATCAAGGGTCCGGGCCTCACGGCCCGTCGTGCGAATGCACGCTTGCGCGTGACGGAGTCCAAAGGCAGAGCCTCTGGCCTTGCTGTCTAGCCGTTCAGGGCCCGCATCCCCTCCGGCGTGTAGCGCTCGCCGGCGACGAGGCCGGCCGGCACGGCCTGGTCGATCTCGCGCAGCTCGTCGGCGTTGAGCGTCACCTCGGCGGCGGCGAGGTTCTCCTCGAGGTAGCGGACCTTCTTGGTGCCGGGGATCGGGATGATGTCGTCGCCCTGGGCGAGCACCCAGGCGAGGGCGAGCTGAGCCGGTGTGCAGCGCTTCTTGGCCGCGAGCTGGCGGATATTCTCGACCAGGGTCAGGTTCTGGCTGAAGGCGTCGGCCTGGAAACGGGGCGAGGTGCGGCGCCAGTCGTCGGCATCCAGCGCGTCGGGCGCGGACAGCGCGCCGGTGAGCATGCCGCGGCCAAGCGGGCTGTATGGCACGAGGGCGATGCCGAGCTCGCGCAGCGTCGGCAGCACGGCGCCTTCCGGGTCGCGCGACCACAACGAGTACTCGCTCTGCAGGGCGGCGATCGGGTGGGTGGCGTGGGCGCGGCGGATGGTCTCCGGCGAGGCCTCGGACAGCCCGAGATGGCGGACCTTGCCCTGCTCCACCAGCCGCGCCATGGCGCCCACCGTGTCCTCGATCGGGGTGCGCGGGTCGACGCGGTGCTGGTAGTAGAGGTCGATCACGTCGAGCCCGAGGCGCTTCAGGCTGGCCTCGCAGGCGCTCTGCACGTAGGCCGGGTCGCCGCTGATGCCGGTGCGCTCGCCGGCGGCGTTCCAGGTGTTGGCGAACTTGGTGGCGATCACCACCCGGTCGCGGTCGGCCTTGAGCGCCTGGCCGACCAGCATCTCGTTCTGGCCGTGGCCGTAGACGTCGGCGCTGTCGAAAAAGGTGACGCCAAGCTCGACGGCGCGGGCCAGGGTGCGCAGGCTCTCGGCCTCGTCGCGGCCGCCGTAGAACGCGGACATGCCCATGCAGCCCAAGCCGAGCGTCGAAACCGCGGGCCCGTTCCGGCCGAGCGTGCGTGTTGGCGTCATGGCGTCGTGTCTCCCCGTTAGTCGGGCCTCAACGCGGTAGGATTGGAAAAGGCCAGGGCGCTGCCCTGGACCCGCTGGGGCCCGCGGCCCCAGGCCCCATTTGTCTGGCGCCAGGCCTACTTCCCGTACCTCCCCCACCACAGGGCGATGGCCGTGTCCGCCGTCGGACACTGCTCGTAGACCGCGGCGTGCTCGCTGTCGGGGATCAGGGTGAGCTGGCTGCCCGGGATGGCGGCGGCCTCCGTCTGGGCGATGGGGAAGCCGTAGACCGGGTCGCCGACGCCTTCAAGCACCAGGGTCGGCACTTTGATCTCGCCGAGCAGGGCGGTGAAGTCAGGGCGGGTGGCCAGCGCGTGGCCGCCGCCGATGGCGCCGCTGACCGAGGCCTCGGCGAGGATGTCGGTCATCGTCAGCGCCGCCGGGGCGCCGCTCAGCCGCAGGTGCCCGGTGAGCATCTGGGCGTCGATCGGCGGCACGATGGAGGCGACGCCATCCTGCTGCGCCTGACGGCCGAAGGCGGGCCACTGCGCCATTTCCTCGATCGAGGCGGCTTCGGGGTTGGTGTCGATGAGGATCAGGCCGGCGACGCGGGCGGGCGCCTGATCGTAGAGGGCGAGCGTGACCTGGCCGCCCATCGAGTGGCCGCCGACGATGGCCGACGAGATCTGCAGCTGGTCCATCAGCCCCAGCACAATGCCGGCGTAGTCGCTGACGGTTTCGCCTGCGGGCACCGGGCCGGA
>CAXUCZ010000065.1:9746-11235 GCA_964249675.1 uncultured Acetobacteraceae bacterium
ACCTGGAACAGGCCGGCCAGATCGGCCAGCTGATGCTCGAACAGGCGGCCGTTCAGCGGGTAGCCGTGGATCAGCACCAGCGGCTGTCCGGCGCCGCGGACCTGGTAGAACACGCGCAGGCCGTTGATGACGGCGTAGTCGCCCTGGCGATGGTCGGCGGCGATCGCCTGGGCGGTGGTCGGCACGGGCGGCGCTGCGGCACGGCCGGGCGCAGCAAGGCCGGCGCCGAGGGCAAGCCCGATCGCCAGCGTGGTTCTCAGGGTCATGAGATCGCTTCCAGATGATGAGGCTGCTAAATCCGTCGGGAGCGGCGTGGTTGCCGCACGAAAGCGTGGCCACATGCCGGCTTCCCCTCAAGCCAGGAGATCGGCTTCGATGCCGCAGCGCCCCGCCGCCATCGCTTTCGACGTGATCGAGACCCTGTTCCCGCTGGCGCCGCTGGCGCCGCTGCTGCCGGCGCTCGGTTTGTCGGAGCAGGCGCTCGCGGGCTGGTTCGCAGCCTCGCTACGCGACTTTTTCGCGCTCGGCGCGATCGGCCAGTTCCAGCCGTTGCGCCAGGTGATGTCGGCGGCTCTGGACGAGCTGGCGGCGACGGCGGGACAGCCCGTCCGGCCGCTGGCGCGCGAGGCGGTGCTCGACGCGATGGCTAGGCTGCCGGCGCACGCGGAGGCGGCGCCGGCGATCGACATGCTGCGCGCGGCCGGGCTCGGCGTGATCACGCTGAGCAATGGCGGCGACGCGGCGACGCGGACGATGATCGAGGCGGCCAGGCTCGACGACAGGGTCGATGCCGTGGTCACGGTGGAGCAGGTGCGGCTGCCCAAGCCGCGGCGCGAGGTGTATCTCCGCGCCGCCGAGATCGCCGGGGTGGCGTCCGGACGGCTGATGCTGGTCGCCTGCCACGCCTGGGACGTGAATGGCGCGCGGGCGGCGGGGCTGGCGGCCGGCTTCGTCGCGCGTGGCCGGCCCTACCCGGCCTTTCTCAACCCGCCGACGCTGGTGGCCGAGGAGCTTCTGGAGCTCGCCCGGGCGATCGTGGCGCTGCCCGCATGAGCCTCACCGGCATCGCCATGCTGGTGCTGTCGCTGGCGGCGCTCGGCGGGCTGGCGCTCGCGATGCTGCATGGCAGCATGCCTGAGGGGCGGCACGTTCCTGCCGCAGTCGGGTTGTCGCATGGGCTGGCGGGAGCGGCCGGGCTGGCGCTGCTGGTGATCGGGCTGGTGCACGGAGCGCCGCAGGCGGTATCGCAGGGTGCGGCCGGCTTCGGCACCTATGCCGCGGTGCTGCTGGCGGGCACGCTGCTGCTCGGGCTGGCGCCGATCCAGGCGCGGCTGCGGCGGCGCGGCCTGCCGGTGCTGGCGCTGGGGCTGCACGCGACACTGGCGGTGCTGGGGCTGACGCTGCTGGCGGCTTACCTGTCGTTGCCAGGGTGACGAAAGGCCAGGGCTCTGCCCTGGACCCGCTGGGGCCCGCGGCCCCAGACCCCATT
>CAXUCZ010000066.1:0-11171 GCA_964249675.1 uncultured Acetobacteraceae bacterium
CGCATATGCTCCGGGCCCGTCTGCACCGGCGGCTTCACGAATGAAAAATATGGGTAGTAAGGCACGAAGGTCTCGGGGAAGACGGCGAGCTGAACGCCCGCAGCCGCCGCCTCGCGGATCGCCGCCAGCACCTTGTCGACGGTGCCGGTGGCGTTCTCCAGCACCGGACTGAGCTGGATGGCGGCGGCGCGAACGGCCATCGGCGGCTACAGCGTCCAGGTGTCGAGGATGAAGGCGCCGTCGCGACGCGCGAGCAGCACCACGTCGAGCACGTCCTGCGGGCCAATCGGCTTGATGCCGGGCAGCAGCGAGCCTTCGCCGTGGCCATACAGCGCCTGCAGGGCAAACCGGCAGCAGTAGACCTTGCCGCCTTCCTCCATGAACTTGGTCAGCTGTCCGGCGAAGTTCTGGTGGCCGGGGAAGGCCTCGTCGCCGAGCCGCGGGAAGCCGCGCTGCACGCCGAGCGTCACGCCCGGGCCGTATAGCAGGATCGAGGTCTCGAAGCCTTTGCGCTGCAGCCGGATGGCCTGCAGCATGTTGACGAGCCCGATCGAGCCCTCGAAGGCCACGGTGTGGAACGTCACCAGCGCCTTTTCGCCAGGCTTCGCCTTGACGTCCTCGAACACTTTCTCTTCGTAGTCGACGAGGTAGTCGCCAGTCTTGTTCGGCTCGCGTTCAACCTTCGGCATTGGGAACCGTCCTCCACCAGCCCGGCGCTTTGCGCCGGCATCCTGGGCGGCGACGCGCCGCCCTGCCGTCCTATTAAGCAAGTGCCATGCCAATGCGGCAGGCGGACAATGAAGCCATACAATGTAAGCGGTTCACGCCTAATTGTATGGTTGCGCGCCGCTGCACGGCGACGCTACGAAGGCGGCACGCGTGCCTGTATCTCCGGCACTTGCACGGCACACTGAACACGGTTGCGGCATCGAGGGCGGCCGAGGCTCGTCGTTCTAGACGATGTGTTGAAAGCGCGGCAGCGCTGCGTGCCGCAGCGCCTCGGCGACAGCCAGCAGCGACGTCTTCAGCCCCGTCAGGTTGCTTGCCGTTCCGAGCGCGATCCGCACCCGCGGCGGCGGGTCGCCGATGGTCGTGAACACCTCGCTCGGCACCAGGGCGAGCCCCTGGCGACGCACGTAGCCGACGAACTCCGCGCTGCCCCAATGGCTCGGCAGCCGCAGCCAGATATGCGGCCCCGATGGGTTGGCGCAGGGCGCGTCGCCGAGCAGCGCGCCCGCCAGCGCCTGACGCTGCTGCAGCTCGGCGCGGATGGCATCCAGCACCTCGAGCGCCTGGCCGTTGCCTATCCACTGGCAGGCCAGCGCCGTCATCAGTCCCGACCCCATCAGCGAGGTCGCCCGCACCGCCGCCGTCAGCCGCTCGGCGAACACCGCGTCCGGCACCACCAGGAACGCGGTGCGCAGCCCCGGCGAGATCACCTTGGCCAGGGTCGCGACGTGAAACACCCGCTCGGGCGCCAGTGCGGCCAGCGCCGGCAGCGGCTCGGCCAGCAGCAGCCCGTAGGGGTCATCCTCGACCAGGAAAGCGTCGCGATGACGCAGCACGCCGACGATGTCATGCCGCCGGCCGAGCGGCATTGTCGCCGTGGTCGGGTTCTGGATGTTGGGCGAGCAGTAGACGAGGCGCGCGCCGCTGCTCGCCAGCACCCGGTCGAGGTCGTCCGCGCGCAGGCCCTCCGCATCCATGTCGACGCCGAGCACCGGACAGTCGAGCTGGGGGGCCAGCGCCCGCAGGCCCGGATAGGTGAAGCGCTCGGCGGCAACCGGCTCGCCCTGCCGCAGCATCGTCGAGAGCACGGCAAGCATCGCCGCCTGGGCGCCGGCGACGACCAGGAACTCCCGTGGGTCGCGCCGGCCGAGCGTCGGCAGCAGCCAGGTCGCGCCGGCGCGACATTCCTCGGGGCTGCCGGCGCTGGCCCGGTAGGACATCAACAGCGCGACGTCAGGCCGCCGCATGAGCTTGGCAACGCCCTCTGACAGCAGGCGCGACAGCGAGGGCGCGGCGACCACCGGCGGCAGGTTCATCGTCATGTCGACCAGCGCCCGAGCCTCGCCCGGCCAGGCGTGACGCGCCGCCTCGGTGATGAAGCTGCCGCGCCCGACCGTCGCCTCGACCAGCCCGCGGCGGCGCGCCTCGTTGAGCGCCCGGGTGACCGTCGTCAGGTCGACCGCGAGCGCCGCCGCCAGACGCCGCTGCGGCGGCAGCCGGCCGCCGGCGGCGAGCACGCCGGTCGCCGCAAGCTCGCCGATGGTGTCGGCGATTGACAGGTAGATCGGCTGACGGCTCGCTTCGATGCGGCGACGGCAGCTCTCGATCACGCCGGCGTCGTCTGGCACCGAGGCTCCAGTGTCCGAGTTCAAAACGTCTTAGCTCAGCTAAATTGTCGGGACAACGGGTCCGGACAAAGCGTTGGAGGGAAGCGCTTCTTTTTTGCAAAAAAGAAGCAAAAAACTTTTGTTTGTTAAGATGTGTTGCTTTGGGAAGATTAAGGTTGTGAGACGATGTCTCTGTAAATGGTCGGGCAAGTCAGACCGCCAGGATTGTTACGTTTTAATATCTCGGCTTCGCCCTCGCCATGTTGCGTTCTTTAGGGATGAAAGTTTTTTGCTTCTTTTTTGCAAAAAAGAAGTGCTTCCTTACTGTGCGATAAACCTACTGTAGCCGTCCGCCCGCAATTGGCAGGCTGGGCAGGTTCCGCATCCGTAGCCCCAATCGTGCCGGTGCGTTCGATCGCCCTGGTAGCAGGTGTGGGTTTGCTCGCGGACGAGCGCAACGAGGTCATCGCCGCCAAGCTGTCGCGCCAGCGCCCATGTGGCGGCCTTGTCGATCCACATCAGCGGCGTGTGCAGGACGAAGCGCCGGTCCATCCCGAGGCCGAGCGCCACCTGCATCGCCTTGATGGTGTCGTCGCGGCAATCCGGGTAGCCGGAGTAGTCGGTTTCGCACATGCCGCCGACGAGGTGGCGTGCGCCGCGGCGATAGGCGATGGCGGCGGCGAAGGTGAGGAACAGCAGGTTGCGGCCGGGCACGAAGGTGTTCGGCAGGCCGTCGTCGCGCATCGCGATGGCGGCATCCGTAGTCAGCGCCGTTTCGCTCAGCCGCCCGAGCACCTGCAGATCCACCATGTGGTCCTGGCCGAGCCGGGCGGCGAGGCTCGGCTGTCGCGCCCGCAGCGACGCCAGGATCGTCGGTCGAACGTCGAGCTCGACCCGGTGGCGCTGGCCGTAGTCGAAGCCGACCGTCTCGACATGGTCGAAGCGCTCCAGCGCCCAGACGAGGCACGTGGTGCTGTCCTGGCCGCCGGAGAACAGCACCAGCGCGGCGTCGCTCATGCGCGCCAACTCACGCGTGCCATCTCACGTGCAAGGTCCGAAATAGCTGCAGGCGTCGCCGGCGGAGTCGCGAAACACGCTGACGCGGGCAAGCCCGGGGCAGGCGGGGGCGACGGCGCGCCAGATCCAGGCGGCCAGGTTCTCCATCGTCGCCGGGCCGAGCGCGGGCACCTCGTCGAGCAGCCGGTGATCGAGCGCGTCGCGCGCCGCCGACAGGCTGCGCTCCAGCAGGCCGAGGTCGACCAGCATGCCCGACGCCGGATCCGGCTCGCCGCGCAGCGCTACCTCAGCGCGGTAGGAGTGGCCGTGCACGCGTCGGCTCGGCTCGGCATCGACTGCGTGGTCGAGCGTGTGGGCGGCGTCGAAGCGGAATTGCTTGGAGAGCTCAAACATCGTGGCGACGGGTCATGGCCCAAGTCATGACCAGGTCATGGCCCAGGTCATGGCCAGAGTCACGGTATACCCAGCATCTTGTGGGTCTGCAGGGTCAGCCGCCAGGCCGGATGGGCCAGGCAATAGGCGACCGCGGCGGCCATGTTGGCGGCGAGCGCGTCGCCGTCCATCGGCTGCAGCTGCTTGTGGGTGAAGGCGAGCTCGGCAAAGCGTTCCGGCTCGGCGCCGGGCTGCGGATAGACCAGCTTCAGTTCGTCGCCGGCGAGCAGCCGGAGCGGCGTCCCGGCCTTCGGGCTTACGCATAGCCAGTCGATCCCGGCGGGCGCCGGCAGGGTGCCGTTGGTCTCCACCGCGACCTCGAAGAGATGCGCGTGCAGCGCCTCCAGCAGCGCCGTGTCGACCTGCAGCAGCGGCTCGCCGCCGGTCAGCACGACGAGGCGGCCTTGCGCCTCGCCGGGCCAGGCGCTCGCCACCGCCTCGGCCAACGCCGTCGGCTCGGCGAAGCGGCCGCCAGCTTGACCGTCCGTGCCGACGAAGTCGGTGTCGCAGAACCGGCAGGCGGCCGCGGCGCGGTCCGCCGCCCGGCCGCTCCACAGGTTGCAGCCGGCGAAGCGGCAGAACACGGCGGCGCGGCCGGCATTCCGACCCTCGCCCTGCAGCGTGTAGAAGATCTCCTTGACCGCGTAGGCCATCGTCGCATGCACTTTCGTCAATGCAGAAAGCAGGGTCAGGCCCGCCACCTGGGCCCGAAATCCCCTTCAAGCGAATACATAGGCATCGCCTTTGCTAGGGTTCAGACCGATGTCCTGGCCTTCCTCGCGGCCACGACAATCGTTGAAACACGCCGGCAGAGACGCCTATTCTGCGGCTGAGCATGAGGCTGGCGCTTCGGGCCGTCGTGCCGCTGCATTGCTGCATTGCGCCACGATCGCCGGGTAGGGCCACGATATTGGCCCATGCGGCACCACTTGGGTAGGCCCCATGGATCACCGCTTCAGATCTTCACCAACGAAAGGTAGGCGCCGCAGCGTTGGCGCCTTTGACGCATGAGTGCATCACGGATCGACATGGCAGGCGACAAGACCTGCGTCGTCATCGACTTCCCCGCTCGTCCGATGGCCGTACGGTTGGCGCCGAGCCGCGCCTGGTCGCCGCTCGGCTGGCAGCCAACGGAGATCAGTTTCGGCCGCGCCTTGCTGGCGGCAACGGCGCTGGTGCTGGCCGGCGGCGCCAGCCTTACCTGGCTGCTGCATCTCGGCCCGGCTTGGCACGGCTGAACCCGCATGCCGGCGCCAACCGCGTTCTGGAAGACCGTGCCGCTCGCCGAGATGAGCGACGCGCAATGGGAGTCGCTGTGCGACGGTTGCGGACGCTGCTGCCTGCATAAGCTGCGCGACGACGACACCGGCGAGATCTTCTGGACGCAGGTGGCCTGCCGTCTGCTCGACCTCGGCAGCTGCCGCTGCGGCGATTATCCGGCGCGGCAGGATCGGGTGCCGGACTGCGTGCAGCTTACCCCGGCGGCGCTCGAGAGCATCGACTGGCTGCCGCCGACTTGCGGCTACCGCCGCGTCGCCGAGCATCGCAACCTGGCCTGGTGGCACCCGTTGATCTCCGGCGACCCGAACACGGTGCACGAGGCCGGCATTTCCGTCCGGGGTCGCGTGATCAGCGAGCGCAACGCCGGCGCGCTTGAGGATCACCTAGTCGATTGGCCTGGACGTGCGGCGGCACGGCGATTGAGGACCTGAGGCACGAGGCTCCCGGATCGCGTCAGACGCGGAGCCTCTTCAGGCGTCCATCGTCAATCCAGGCGGCAGGACGGGCCTTGTCTTCCACCCGCTTTCCTTCACTCTTGCGCGATGAGCACGCCCTCACCAGCCGATGCCGAGCGGCTTGCCCTGCCCGGCGGCGAGGCTCTGGTCGCTTGGCGCCGTAGCCCGCGCGCACGGCGGATCAGTCTCAGGATTGATCCGCAGCAAGGCTCGGTCGTCGTCACCCTGCCGCGCCGCGCCGCCCGGGCGGCCGGGATGGCGCTGCTGATCGACCATGCCGACTGGGTCGTCGGCCGACTGGCGGCCCTGCCGACGGCGACCGTGCTGGCGGAGGACGCCTTGGTGCCGCTGAACGGCGTGCCGCATCGGGTTCGCCGCGTCGGCGGCGCAGGCGGGGCGTGGGTGGAGAATGGAGAGATCCTGGTTGCCGGCGAAGCGGCGTTCCTGGCCCGGCGGGTGCGCGACCTGCTGCGCCAGCAGGCCCGACGTCAGCTGACACAGCGGGCGTTGCAGGCTGCAGCGCTTGCCGGGCTGCGGCCCTCCCGCATCGTCGTGAAGGACACCCGCACGCGCTGGGGCAGCTGCACCCACGCCGGCGTGCTGATGTTCTCCTGGCGCCTGGTGATGGCGCCAGCCCATGTCCAGGACTACGTTGCCGCGCACGAGGTCGCGCATCTGCGACACATGAACCATGCGGCGCAGTTCTGGGCGCTGGTGGAGGCGCTAAGCCCGCATCGCCGCTCTGCCTGTGCCTGGCTGCGCGATGAGGGCACGCGGCTGCTGCGGGTCGGTTAGGCCTGCGGCGAATGTCTAGCAGCTTCGCGGTCGCCGTCTGCCGTCCGGCATGGAAGGCAGGTGGGATGAGGCTTGGGCGAGGAGCTTGCGACATGACCAGCGGGACGCAATGCGCGCCATGACAGCACGGGGCAAGCCGAAGCCGGCGCGTCCGGCGGATCACGCTGGCCAAGGCGTCATGGCCGGCTATGCCGCGCCCGGCCTGTTCTGCGAGCTGACGACACCGCGCGGCGACAGCGACGAGACGCTGGCGCTGATCGCCCGCCGCTTTGACGCGATGTCGCTCGGCGAACTGCGCCGCCGCGCCAAAGTCGCCGAGAACGACATGTACGACCTCGGCATCACCTTCACCGTCTATTCGGAACGCGAGGCGATCGATCGCATCCTACCGTTCGACCCGATCCCGCGCGTGATAGCCAGGCGCGAGTGGCAGCAGATCGAGCGCGGCATGATCCAGCGCGTCACCGCGTTGAACCTGTTCCTGCACGACATCTACCATGACCAGAAGATCCTGCGCGACGGCGTGGTGCCACGCGCGCTGGTCGAGGGCAACCCGAACTTCCGACGTGAAATGATGGGGTTTGACGTGCCCTGCGGCACCTACGTCCATATCTGCGGCATCGACCTGGTGCGCGACGAGACCGGCCGGTTCCTCGTCCTTGAAGACAACGCTCGCACGCCGTCAGGCGTCTCCTACGTGGTTGAGAACCGCAACATGATGCGCCGCGTCTTCGCCGACGTCATGGACGACATCAAGCTGCGGTCCGTCGATCAATACGGCATGCGCCTGCAGCAGGCTTTGTGCGACGTGGCGCCGGCCGGCGTGCAGGACCCTTCGGTCGTCCTGCTCTCGCCCGGGATCTACAACTCCGCCTATTTCGAGCACGTCTTTCTCGCTCGCGAGATGGGCGTGCCGTTGGTGGAGGGCAGCGACCTCACCGTCGAGGACGGCCGGGTCTGGATGCGCACGATCGCGGGCCTTGCGCCGGTGCACTCGATCTATCGCCGCCTCGACGACGACTTCCTCGACCCGGCGGTGTTCCGTGCCGACAGCGGCCTCGGCGTGCGTGGCCTGGTCGACGTCTGGCGCGCCGGCCGCGTCTCGATCGCCAATGCCGTCGGCACCGGCGTTGCCGACGACAAGGCGGTCTACGCCTACATGCCGCGCATTATTCGCTACTATCTCGACGAGGATGAGGTGCTGCCGAACGTGCCGACGCATATCTGTGGCGAAGCCGAAGGGCTCAGCCATACCCTGGCCAATCTTGATCAGCTGGTGGTCAAGCCGGTCGGCGAGAGCGGCGGCTACGGGCTGCTGATCGGCCCGCATGCCAGCCGCGCCGAGCTCGACGAGTTCCGCGCCAAACTGCGGGCGGATCCGGCGAACTACATCAGCCAGCCGGTGGTGAAGCTATCGGTCTGCCCGACGCTGGGCGAAGAGGGCGTGGGCGCCCGCCATGTCGACTTGCGGCCGTTCGCGATCACCGGGCAGCGGACCTGGGTGCTGCCGGGGGGTCTCACCCGCGTCGCCCTGAAGCGTGGCTCGCTGGTGGTGAACAGCTCGCAGGGCGGCGGCTCCAAGGACACCTGGGTGCTCGAATGAGCGCGCCTGTTGACGCGACGGAGGAGCCGCCGCGCACGGCAAGCCTGCTGTCGCGCCATGCGGAATCTTTGTTCTGGCTGGCCCGCTACATGGAGCGCATCGAGAACCGCGCGCGGATACTCGACGTCACGGAGAACTTCTCCCGCAACAGCATCGGCGCCGCGCCGGCCGGCGGCCCTTGGCTCTCCGTCGTTCAGATCAATTCGGATGAGGAACGCTTCTTTCGGCGCCACAAGCAAGCCAGCGCGGCGACCGTGCTGGATTTTTACGTGACCGACGTCGACAACACGACCGCAATCACCGCCGAGATCGGTTTCGCACGCGAGAATGCCCGCACCCTCCGGCCGATCATCTCCACCGAGATGTGGACGCAGATCAACATCTTGCATCGCGAGGTGCGTGGCATTGTGGCGCGCGACCTCTCGCCGTCACGCTTGTCGGCCACCTGCGGCATGCTCAAGGAGGGTTGCCAGACCCATGCCGGCATCCTGGAGGGCACGTTCTTTCGTGATCAGGGCTGGATGTTTTACCAAATCGGCAAGAATCTCGAGCGCGCCGACCAGATCACCCGCCTGCTCGATATCAAATACCACACGCTGCTGCCCTCGGTGGACGTGGTCGGCAGCCCGTTCGACGTCAGCCAGTGGAACGCGCTGCTGCGCGCCGCCTCAGGCTATCACGCCTTCCGCCGCGTCTTTCCAAGCGGCATGTCGGCCGCCACGGTTGCCGGCTTCCTGCTGATGAACAACGCTTTCCCGCGCAGCCTGGTGGTCTGTCTCCGCCAGGTCGAGACCCACCTGCAGCAGTTGCGCACCGCCTACAACCTGCGCGCCGCCGCGCCGGCGCTCGAGCGGCTGGATGGTCTGCGCGACGCGATGGTCGAGCAGGGTATCGCCAACATCCTCGCGCGCGGCCTGCACGAGTTCCTCGACTGGGTGCAGCAGGAGCTACTCCTGCTCGGCGCCGAGGTTGCAGCCGCCTTCTGGCAGCGCGCGGCATGAGCTGCCGTCGTGCAACCGAGCCCGAGCCGTGGCCGTTGTCTCTCGACAACGTGAGGACAGCGCATCATGCCCTTCCTGAACACCAAGGACGGCACACGGCTCTTCTATAATGACTGGGGCTCCGGCATGCCGCTCGTGCTGATCCACGGCTGGCCGCTCGATGCCGACATGTGGGAGTATCAGGCGACCGCGCTCGGCCGCCAGGGCATTCGGGTCATCGCCTATGACCGTCGCGGCTTCGGCCGCTCGGACCAGCCCTGGTCGGGCTACGACTACGACACGCTCGCTGACGACCTCGCCGCGGTGATCGACACGCTGGACCTGCAGGGTGCGACAATCGGCGGCTTTTCGATGGGCGGCGGCGAGGTGGCGCGCTACCTGTCGCGGCACGGCAGCGCTCGCGTCGCCAAGGCGGTGCTGATCTCCGCCGTGACCCCGTACCTTGTGCAGACGCCGGACAACGAGGAGGGCGTGCCGCGCAGCGTCTTCGACCAGATCATCGAAGGCCTCGAGGCCGACCGGCCGCACTTTCTTGCTGCGTTCGGCAAGCAGTTCTTCGGCGCCGGGCTGCTGAACTTCAGCGTCAGCACCGAGATGCTGAACTGGGCCGGCAACCTCGCCTTGATGGGCAGCAAGAAGGCGACGCTGGACTGCGTTCGCACCTTCTCGGAGACCGACTTTCGGCCGGACATGAAGTCCTTCACGGTTCCGACCCTCATCATCCACGGCGACGCCGACGCGACGGTGCCGATCGACAAGTCCGGCCGGCGCGCCGCGCAGATGATCCCGACGGCACGGCTGCTGGAGTACGAGGGAGGTCCGCACGCGGTGTTCTTCAGCCACAAGGATCGGCTGGTGAAAGACCTTTATGATTTCGTGACGGGGTAGGAAGGCCAGAGGCGCTGTCTTTGGACTCCGGCCTAAACCCATCCGCTTGGGAACCGTCATTCGCAGCGGAGTGCAGCGCGGAGCGAGGCGGTGATGGCCGGGTCCTCCAAGGCGGCGAGTCGGCAGGCTGCGAGGGTGGCGAACCTGTGCGTGAGCGCGCGGCGCCGCGCCGGCGGCAGCGGATGGCGGGGCGGCGCGCGCAGCAGATCCGCCTCGCCGTCAGCCGCGACAATCACGCCAACCTCTTCCGGCAGCAGCGAGAGCGGGAACGAGACGTCGACCGCGAAGCATAGAGCATCGCAGAACTCCCGGTAGTCCGGCCATTTCTGGTCGGTCAGGAAGTCCCTCGGTCCGGATTTCACCTCGATGCAGGTGAAGCCGCCGTCGTCGGCGAGCGCCATGATGTCGGCGCGCCGCCCATTCGGCAGCGGCATCTCATGCAGCGTCACCCAACCATGCCGGGCGCACAGCGATGCGGCGGCGCGGCGCACCTGCAGCTGCACTTCCGGCAGTGACAGCGTCGCTGTGAGCACGTCGATGTCAGTGTCCAGCCATCGGCGTCGCCAGCAGCGCGTCGATGGCGCGTGCCAGCCGCAAGTCGCGCGGGCTGAGCCCGCCGGCATCATGCGTTGTCAGCAAGACGTCCACGCGGTTGTAGACGTTGCTCCACTCCGGATGATGGTCCTGCGCCGCGGCGAGCAGAGCCACCTGCGACATGAAGCCCCAGGCCTGCTCGAAGGTCCGAAACTTGAACGAGCGCATGAGGGCGTCTCGGTCGGGCGCCGGCGTCCAGTTCGGCAGGTCATGGGGCAGGGACGCGCGGGCGGCATCGTCGAGACGGCTGATCATCACGCCCATGTCGCACGAGCGTCCCACCCGAGGCCAGCATGATAACGATTTGGTGCGTCGCACAAAACGCCTTGCGCAGCGCAGCACGCGGTCGTAGACAAATCGTGCGGCGCTGCTTAGGCGCGCCGCTTCTTGGACGTTTCCTCCCTAAACTTGGCGGCTTCCGTAAGGGAGCCGCCATTTTTTTTGCCGCAGCCTCAGGCGGTCAGCGCCTGCGCCACGGCGATGCGCAAGGCCGGCAGCACCTCCGCCTGAAACCAGGGATTGCGCCGCTCCCAGACCTCGGTGCGCCAGGACGGATGCGGCAGCGGCAGCACGCCCGGCAGGTAATGGCGAAACGCCCGCACCCGCTCGGTCATCGAGCCGCCACGCCCAAGCGCCCAATCCTGCGCATACCGCCCGATCAGCAGCGTAAGCCGGATCTGCGGCATGCCGGCCAGCAGCCGCGCCCGCCACAACGGCGCGCATTCCGGCCGTGGCGGCGCGTCGCCCCCGTTCGGCAGGCGCCCGGGGT
>CAXUCZ010000067.1:0-10916 GCA_964249675.1 uncultured Acetobacteraceae bacterium
TCCGCCTGGACACCCACCACCCAGGCGACCCGACCGCCCCCCGCCTCGCACAGCACCACGCGATACGGCCCTCCGGTCGCGACGACGTAGAAGCGCAGCAGCAGCATCGCATCGCTGACGAGGCGAGGCAGCACGATGCGGCTGCTCGGCTGCAGATTCAGCATCGACAGCAGCCCGTTCTCCTCGCGATAGGGCTCCCACTCGCCCGCCGGGTACACGGCCTGTAGCGCCGGCAGATCAGCGTCCTCGATCGCCGGCAGCGCCCGCGACATGAGCTCCAGCGCCACGCCCGGCAGGCTCGGCAAATCGTTGAGCACGCCGCCCCGCGCCTCCAGGCGCCGGCGGAACATCTCCGCCGACGGCGCCGCGCTGCCGCGTTTGACTACGGTCGCCTGCAGCCCGGCACCGAACAGCCGCGCGGCCTGATGCTCCGCCTCGCGGCCGTCCAACTCGCTCAGCCGGCGCAGCTCGGGCGCCATCAGGTAGCTCAGACGCCACACGTCGTCGCCGGTGGGCAGGCGGGCGCCGAGCAGCCGGTCAGCCGCCGTCAGCAATGGCCGCACCACCTCCGCCTCGCCTAGCAGCAGCGCCGCCAGGTCCGCCTCAAGGTCGTCGTTCCGGCTCAGCGCCAACACGCGCTGCTCGAACGCGGCGCGTTGCGGCCGCAGCTCCAGCCACTGCAGGTCGCCGGCCTCGGCGAGCACCCCGAGCACCATGTCGAGCGGTATCCGCTCGTTCTCGATCATCCCGAACATCGCCTCCGGTCGCGAGCCGGGAAACGGCGAGGCGAAGGTAAGCAGCGTGCCGCGGCGGGCAAGCTCCGCCTCGAACGGCGTGAACGCCTCGGCCCGGTTGCCGCGAAAGCCGTAGAAGCACAGCGCTCGCCCGATCGGCTCGTTCTCCAGCTGCAGCACGCCGCCCGGCCGCAGCACCCGCATCATCTCGCGCAGCACGCGACGCGGCCGGAAGGTGTGATGGACGGACGAGGCGCAGAACACGACGTCGAACGAGCCGGTCTCGAATGGCAGGTCGTGAAAGTCGCCGGCGACCAGGATCGGCTCGGCCGCAATCCCGGCTGCCTCGGCCCCCTGCCGGCCAACCAGCAACGAGGTCGGCGAGACATCATGCGCAATCGAGACGCCTCCCAGCGCCGCAGCTGCGCGATGCGCGCCGTAATGGGCGTAGGCGCCGACCTCCAGGATGCGCGGCGCCCCCGAGGCACCGCGCGCGATGCCCGCGGCGCGGAGGATGCTGGCCGCGTGCTGCTCGCTCATCGCGGCGATGCGGCTGTCCACGTGCAGCGAGTGCCAGGCCAGCTCGCCGAGCTGCGGCCCATACACGTCGATGATCTCGTCCCTGCTTGGCATGGCGCGGCTCCTCCGTACACGGCCGGGCCGGTACTCCTCTGATGCGGATCAGGATGGCCGATCTTGCCGGCCTGCACACCCGCGACGTCGTTAACTTACCGTTCATCCGTTCGGCCGCACACTGCGTCGTCGGCCATCCTCGCGGCCGCCAACCAGGTAGATTATGGCACGCTTGGGTAATCGCCTCCTCCAGCACGACACGACCCCGCCGAACCTTGTTCGAAGGCTGCTTGGCAGGCTGTTCGAGCGGACGACGTCGATGCTGGCCGGTGCGTGTGCTTTCACGGTGTTCGGCATCGTCGGCGTCGCCTTCATTCCCCTGCTCGTCGCCTGCGTCGCCTCGGGCAACCGCTGTCTCATCGTCTACGCGGGCATCGGCGCGCTGCTTCTGGTCGCCGCAGCGACGCTCACGCGGCGCCTGAGCCGGCAGACCCTGCAGTTGCTGCTCAAGGAACAGGAAACGGCCGGTTTGGTCGCCCGGCTGGAGATCGCCAATCGCGAGCTTGCGCTCGCCAATCAGCACCTGGAGACGCAGGTCGTGATCGACGCGCTCACCGGTGCGTTCAACCGCCGCGCCTTTGATCTCACCGCGTCACGGGAGTGGGGCCGCGCGATGCGCGAGCAAATCCCCTTGTCGCTGCTGCTGCTCGACGTGGACCACTTCAAGGCCTTCAACGATCGCTACGGCCATCAGGCGGGCGATGCCTGCCTGCAGGACATTGTGGCCGCCATCCAATCGGCCATCAGACGGCCTGGCGACGTGCTGGCCCGCTACGGCGGCGAGGAGTTCGGTATTATCCTGCCCCAGACCGAGCTCGATGGCGCCGTGCACGTCGCTCGCCGCGTCCTGGAGGCAGTCGTCGCCCAATCTCTGGCCCATGACGGCTGCGCGCGCGGCCATGTGACGGTCAGCATCGGGGCCGCCTGCCTGATCCCCCCGCCGCACTCGGATGTCGAGACCCTGATCGGCCTGGCTGACGCGGCGCTCTACCTTGCCAAGCGCGACGGCAGGGACTGCGTGCGGGCGGCCCAAACAGCGATGGCGACCGAGTCCGAGGCGGCAGCCGCCTTGACCGCGATCCACGCTCGCGTCTAGCCGCGTGCGACGCGGCGGCAGCCGGCATCGCGTTCCTTACTCCTCCTCGCCGGCGAGCTGCACCACGGTGTCGGCATCGCCGTTGAACCGCGACGCGGCGCCATGGCCGAGCGCCACGGCAGCCAGGCAGAGCAGAACGGAAAGCGTCATGTTGGCCAGCGCCGTCAGCCACGCGCCACCCTGCAGCAACTCCAGACTCTGCAGGCTGAACGATGAGAAGGTGGTGAAGCCGCCGCAGAACCCGACCATGACGAACAGCCGGACAGTCTCCGGCAGTGCAAACCGTCCGTGCGCCAGCGTGAAGGTGCCGAAAAATCCGATCAGCAGCGACCCTGCGACGTTGATCCCGATGACGCCGAGCGGCAGCGTGCCGCTGATCGGCGCCGCCCATTGCGCAACCCAGAAGCGCAGCACGCTGCCGAGCGCTCCGCCAACCGCAATCCAGACCGAATCCCGCATCACCGCAGTTCCGTCGCCTTTCAAAGCGCGAAGCTCACGCGTCCTGCATGGTCGGCGGTTGCGCGCCGCAAGCTCGCAGCCCCTCTGATAGGCGACGTAGGGAGCGCGCACCTCCTCGCGCACCCAAACCGCCCCACGACGATCGTCGACCAACACAGGCGGACCCAGACGGCGGACCCAAACGGCGGCTGAGGCGTCACCCGTGGCATGCCGCGAGACAAAGCGGATCCAAAATCTCGGCTTTGGTGCGGTCTCTTGCAATCCCACCGGCATCGTTGAGACTAGGGCAAAAGAGACCGGGAGTAGACGCGATGGACGAGATGGCAGTGATGCAGGAGGCGGAGCCTTTCCTGTTCGAAGGCAACGAGGTCGGCGTGCTGCTCTCGCACGGCTTCACCGGCACGACGCAGAGCATGCGGCCGCTGGGCCGGCGCCTCGCGGACGCCGGCTACACCGTCATGGCTCCGCGCCTGCGCGGTCACGGCACCTCGCCCGCCGACATGGCCACTACGGGCGCGCGAGATTGGGTCGCCTCAATCGACGAGGCCCTTGCCGAGCTCAAGACGCGCTGCTCGACGATCTTCATGGCGGGCCTCTCCATGGGCGGCACGCTGACGCTGCTCACTGCGGCGCGCCATGCCGACGTGATCCGCGGCATCGTCCCGATCAACGCCGTGGTGCAGATCAACTCCGCCGATCGCGCGTCGCTGGCCTTCGGCCACGATCCGGCCCTGATGCTTCCAGGCATCGGCTCGGACATCAAGGCGCCCGACGTGCACGAGCTCGCCTATCGCGAGGTGCCCGTCCGCTGCATCGCCGAGCTCTACATGCTGACCGGCGTCACGCGCGACCTGCTCGGCCGCATCACCTGCCCGACCATGATCATTCAGTCGCATAACGACCATGTCGTGGACCCGGCCAACGGTCGGCTCATCGCCTCATCGCTCGGCGCCAATCGTGTCGAGCTGCTCTGGCTCGACGACTCCTACCACGTCGCGACACTCGACCACGACGCGCCGCTGATCGCCGACCGCACCATCGCCTTCTTCCGCTCGATCGCCAGCCGTTGAGACCGCAAGCCGCGCGCTTGACCGCTGCATCTCGTTATATCAAGTTCCACTCAACGCCGCTCAAGCGGCGCGGCCGTTTTCTGGCCGCCAAGGGAGAGCGCCGTATGGCTAACGCACACGCCGGCAAGATCATTGCTAACGCTTGCCTGGCCGCCGGCCTGCTGCTGGCCGCTGGCCGCACGGCTGGCGCGCAGACGACCGGCGGCGTGGTGACGATCGGCGCCATTCTGCCGCTCTCCGGCCTGTTCTCGACACTCGGCCCGCCCGAGCGCGACGCCATGCAGCTCGGCATCGAGGCGATCAACGGCGGCGGCGGCTTCGACGTCGCTGGCGTGCACCATACACTCGGCATCAAGATCCTGGATGACGAATCCAGCGCGGCGACGGTCGGCATCTCCGCCTATCGCCAGCTGGTCGAGGTCGATCGCGTTCCGGTCTTGCTGCTGGCCGACAGCACGCGCATCTATGCGGCCCAGTTCCGCCGCGCCCCGCTGCCGGTCCTCAACATCCTCGACAGCACCTTCCCGAGCATCCTCGACGTCGATAAGCACGTCTTCCTGCTGCGTTCGGACACTCCGGCCTACGTTCCGGGCGGCGTCTGGTATCTCAAGAACGTGCTGCATAAGACGCGCATCAGCTTTATCGGCTCGGCCGCTGACCCGTATTCGGCAGGCCTCGAGACCTGGATGAAGAAATCCGCCGCGCAGTATGGGCTTGAGGTCGTCTCCGACGTCAATTACCCGCCCAACACCACCAACTTTGCTCCCTTCATCCAGTCGGCGATGGCGGCCAAGCCTGACGCGATCTATCTCGGCGGCGTCACCCAGGAGGTGCTGCCCGTCGCCAAGCAGCTCTTCCAGTCCGGCGTGCGCGGCATCCCGGTGCTGCACAACGCCGGCGCCACGCCCACTCAAGCCAAGCAGATCATCGGCGATACGCTGTTCAACGACGTCATGGTCGACAGCTACGACTTCGCCGGCTCGCTGCCGCAGACCTCGACCGCGCCCGCCACCCAAGCCTTCTTCAAGCAGTTCCAAACCCGCTTCAATGAGTATCCGGACGACCTGACGATGTGGGCCTACGACGCCCCCTTCGTGCTCGTCGCGGCGATGCAGAAGGCCGGCAGCGTCACCGATCGCGGCGCAATCTACCAGGCGATGCTGACCATGCCGGTTCCCGCGCATACGATCAGCGGCTGGATCCCGACTAGCGACGGCAAGCTGTTTCACGACCGCGACGCGCAGACGCTGGCCGAGGGCGTGCGCTGGTGCTCCAAGGGGCAGACGATTGGCGCCGCCTTCATGTTCTTCATGCAGGGGCTGGACGTGACGCAACAGCAGGTGGTCCAAGACGGCTGCGGAGCCTCCTAGCGCTTGCTGGTCCAGACACTCGCCGAGGGCATCGTCCTCGGCTCGCTGTTCGCGTTGCTCGGCGTCGGCCTCACCCTGGTGTTCGGCGTGATGGACGTGCCGAACTTCGCCCAGGCGGGGGTTATCACGCTGTCCGCCTACGTCATGCTGTGGCTGCAGCATCGCCTCGGCCTGCCGTTCTGGGCGGCGGTAGCTCTCGGCGTGCTGTTCGCCGGCGTGCTGTCCGCATTCACCGAGCGCTTTGCCTACCGCTTCGTCCGCACCCGCCCGCTCGCCGCTCCGGCGGTAGCCCTCGGCCTGCTTCTGATACTCGACAACACCGCGCTGCTGCTCTGGGGCGGCGATCACGTCTCGCTCTCCACCCCCTATGAGTCGGCTTTGCTGCGCTTCGGCGGCGTGCAGGTGCCCGCCGTCTCGGCCGTGCTGGTGCTGACCGCGGCGGCTGCCCTGGTGGCCCTGCAGCTGTTCCTGCACCGCACCTCGGTCGGCCGCGCCATCCGCGCCGTGTCGCAGAACGCCGAGGCGGCGGCGATCCTGGGCATCCGGCCGCAGACCCAGTATGTCACCGCCTTCTTCGTCTCCGGCCTGCTCGCCGGATTGGCCGCCTTCGCTTACGCGCCGACCTACGCCGTCTTTCCCTACATGGCCGACGCGGTGCTGTTGAACGCCTTCGTAGTGGTGATCCTCGGCGGCCTCGGCAATGTCTGGGGCGCGGTGCTCGGCGGCCTGCTGCTCGGCATCGTCGAGACCGCCGGCGCGGTCTACGTCTCCGCCGCCTATCAGACAGCGTTCGGCTTCGGCCTGCTGCTGCTGATGCTGGTGTTCCGCCCCACCGGCCTGTTCACCACCGGAACACGACGTGTCGCTTAACTCCGCTCCCGAGCTACCGGCGGCGACCGAGCTGTCGCCAAGGCTCGCGACCGACAGCACGCGCCGCCGCACTCTGCTCGCCACGCGCGACTATGGCGGCCTGGTGCTGCTCGGTGTGCTCGGCTGGGCGCTGCTCGCCGGGCTTAACTCGTTTTGGTCCAGCGTCCTCGCCTCGGTGCTGATCTGGACGGTGGCGACCAGCGGCCTCAACGTCATCGCCGGCCTGGGCGGCTATCCGAGCCTGGTCCAGGGCGCGTTCTACGGCCTCGGCGCCTACGGCTCGGCGATCGCCCTCACCGACGGGCTGTCGCTCTGGCTTGCGATGGTGATCGGCGTCGGCCTGGCCGGCGTCAGCGGTCTGCTGATCGGCGCCATCTTCGCCCGCACCCGCGGCCAGTACTTCGCCATCGGCACGCTGTTCTTCGGCGTAATCGTGGCCCTGGTGCTGAATAACTGGGCGTCGCTGACCGGCGGCCCGCTCGGCACGCCGGTGCCGTTCGCCTTCGCCGATACTGGCCAGCTCAACGTCGTCATCGCCGTCTCTGCCGCCGCCGCGCTGATGCTGGTGCGCTTCATCCAAGCCAGCCGCCTCGGCCGTCGCTTGGTCACGGTGCGCGAGGACGAGGACCTCGCCGAGCATGTCGGCGTGCCGACCGGGCGCACCAAGCTCATCGGCTTCGTTATCTCGGCTTGCGTCGCCGGCTTCGCCGGGGTTCTCATTGCTCAGTATAACAGCACCCTGTCGCCCGATCTCTTCGACTACAGCGTCGGCTTCGTGATGTTCGTAGCGCTGAGCGTCGGCGGGGCCGGCCGCGTGCTCGGGCCGCTGCTCGGCAGCCTGTTCATCGTCGGCGTGCCGAACCTGCTGAACCTGCCGTCAGGCCTCGGCCTGCTGCTGGTCGGCCTGGTCGTCGCCGCCATGGTGATCTTGGTGCCTGGCGGCCTGATGAGCGGGCTCGACGCGCTGACCCGGCCGCTGCTGAGCCTCACGCGGCCTCGTGCAGCGCGCCCGGCGCTCGACGATCCGGGGCCGGCGCAGTGAGCGCCCTGCTCGAGGTCGAGGGGCTGAGCCTGTCTTTTGGCGGCGTGCGCGCCGTCGACGAGGTCAGCCTGTCGGTCGAGCGATCCACGATCTGCGGCATCATCGGCCCAAACGGCTCCGGCAAGACCACCTTGCTGAGCCTACTGAGCGGCACCTACCGCCCGCGCGCCGGCAGCATTCGCCTCGATGGGCGCGCCATCGAGGGCCTTTCCGCGCATCGCACCGTCGAGGCGGGCGTCGCCCGCACCTTTCAAACCACTCGCCTGTTCGCCGGCTGGACGCTGCTCGCCAACCTCGAGGTCGCCGCCGCGACGCGCAGGCCCGGCGCAGTCGACCCGGTGCGGCTACTCGCCCTCGTGAACCTCGCCGCGCGTGCTCACGTCGCCTGCGCCGGCCTGTCGAACGCCGAGCAGCGCCTCGCCATGATCGCCGTGGCGCTCGCCACCCAGCCGACGCTGCTGCTGCTCGACGAGCCGGCGGTCGGCATGTCGCCGTCCGAGGCCGCCGCGCTCGCCCGCGTCATCCGCCGCATCCGTGACGAGCTCGACGTCACGGTGCTGATCGTCGAGCACAACATGCACCTCATGATGGGACTCGCCGACACGATCATGGTGATGAACGCCGGCCGCAAGCTGGTCGAGGGCGCGCCCGAAGCGGTGCGCCGCAACCCCGACGTGATCGCCTGCTACCTTGGCGGCTGAGCCGATCCTCGGCGTCGAGCGGCTCAGCGTCAGCTTCGGAGTCGCGCCGGCGCTGCGCGAGATCAGCCTCAGCATCGCTCCTGGTGAGGCTGTCTCGGTGCTCGGCGCCAATGGTGCAGGCAAGACGACGCTGCTACGCGCTATCATGCGTCGCCTGCCGAACGCCCGTGGCTCCGTCCGGATCGACGGTGAGGAGATCTCCCGCCTGTCAACCGACCAGGTGGTGCGCCGTGGCATCGCCCTCTGCCCGGAAGGCCGCCAGCTGTTTCAGGCGATGACGGTGGAGGACAACCTGCTGCTCGGCGCCTATGGCAGCGCCAACGCGCTCGCCCGAACGCGGCTGCAGGCGGTGTTCGCCCGCGTGCCCTGGCTGCAGGCGCGCCGCGGTCAGCAAGCCGGCAGCTTCAGCGGCGGCGAGCAGCAAATGGTGGCGATCTGCCGCGCCATGATGTCCGCCCCGCGCCTGCTCCTGCTCGACGAGCCCTCCAGCGGCCTGTCGCCGATTGCCGTCGCTCAAATCCGCGACATGCTGCAGACCGTGCGCAAGCAGGACGGCATGGCGCTGTTGCTGGTCGAGCAGAACGTCGCCCTCGCCACCGCGCTGACGGGCCGATGCTATCTCCTGAATCGCGGTGTCATCGAAGCCGCCGGCAACACAGCGGACCTCGTTAACGACCCGGTCCTCGCGGACGCCTACATGGGGGCAGGCTGAGGCCAGGCCCGCGCCCTTGGGGCCCCGATGAGCCTCAGCCCTGGACCTTCGTCGTCACAGCCCGCCTCTCGCTCGGCGAGCCATTCAAACTGCCGCCGCGACGCTGATCTTTCCATGAAGTCAGACAATGATCGAGAGGCTAACGGCGACGCCGTTGATGGGGTCCAGGCGCAACGCTCCTGACTTTCCGTCCCAGCCACGCCGCCGCAACGCCGCCCCACCCCCGCAAGCCGAACAGCGAGCGCCGCTCCATCCGCGTCCAGTAGACCAGCGCCTCGTCCAGCGTGCGGTGCGACCGGGTCCGCTCGCCGGTGCGCTGCAGCACCACGCCGTTGCCGCTCCGCCAGACCGCAGCGCAGCGCAGCGCCTGCCCGCTTGGCGTCAGCGACAGGATCTCCTCGAAGCGAACGCCGTCGGCGGCGTGGTCGAGCTGGATGGTGAGCGACAGGCCCCGCCGCTCGGCCCAGTCACGCGCCTGCGTAAGATCCTCGATCGAGAAGGCAAGGCCAAGCGTCTGTCGCGCCGCCTGGCTCGCGGCGCTCCTTGGCGCCCCACCAGCGTCAGCAAGCGGCAAGATTCCCGCGGCTGCCGAAATCGCGCGTTCGCCAGGAACCTTCTCAAGCATCTCGCCCCCGCCCGGCCTTCATGGCCCGGCATTATGATCGCTGAAAAAGGTGAACAAATCGTATATCTCGCATGCGTCCGACCGCCGCCTCTCGCCTCCGAAGCCGGCAAGGAGCAAACTCGCGATAAGGAATGAACACGGGAGGGTCCGACATGGCACGTGTGGCACTCGTGACGGGAGGCACGCGAGGCATCGGCGCGGCAATCAGCCGGGCGCTGCACTCGGCCGGGCGGGAGGTCATCGCCAGCTACGCCGCCAACGATGCCGCCGCCGAAGGGTTCAAGGCGGAGACCGGCATTGACGTGCTGCGCTTTGATGCCGCCGACTACGCCGCCTGCGAAGCCGCCACCAAGCGCATCGCCGAGGAGCGCGGCCCGATCGAGATCTTGGTCAACAACGCCGGCATCACCCGCGACGCGACCCTCGCCCGGCTGTCGCGCGAGATGTGGGACGCCGTGCTCGACACCAATCTCGGCTCCTGCTTCAACCTGTGCCGGCTGACCTTCGACGGCATGCGCGCGCAAAAGTTCGGCCGCGTCGTCAACATCGGCAGCGTCAACGGCCAGGCCGGGCAGTATGGCCAGGTGAACTACGCCGCCGCCAAGTCCGGCATCCACGGCTTCACCAAGGCCCTCGCGCTCGAGGCGGCGCGCTTCGGCATCACGGTCAACGCCATCGCACCGGGCTATGTCGACACCGACATGGTGCGCGCCGTGCCCCCCGACGTGCTTGAGAAGATCGTCAGCCGAATTCCCGTCGGCCGGCTCGGCCACGCCGAGGACATCGCCCGCGGCGTCGTCTTCCTCACCGCCGAGGACGCCGACTTCGTCACCGGCTCGACGCTGTCGATCAATGGCGGGCAGCATATGTACTAGCGAGATCAGCGAGTAAGGAAGGCCAGGGTTCTGCCCTGGACCCGCTGGGGCCGTACGGCCCCAGACCCCTCGATATGGATTTTGACGGCTCCGTGTTTCATCGGGTCCGACGGCGAAACGCTTGGCCTTGCCTCACCTACTGCCGGCGGAGACAGATCGGCCCATGATTAACAAGATCGTCACCAGCGTCGAAGCAGCGCTCGCCGGCATCAGCGACGGCGCCAGCGTCATGATCGGCGGCTTCGGCGCCGTCGGCCAGCCTGACATCCTGATCGACGGGTTGGTCGATCTGGGCCCGCGCGACCTCACCATCATTACCAACAATGCCGGCGCGGGCCTGGTCGGCCTGGCCAGGCTGCTGCAGGCCGGCCAGGTGCGGCGCATCATCTGCTCCTATCCGCGCTCCGCCGGCTCGGTGGCGTTCGAGGCGCTCTTCAATGCCGGGCGGATCGAGCTTGAGCTGGTGCCGCAGGGCACGCTGGCCGAGCGCATCCGCGCCGGCGGCGCCGGCATCGGCGCCTTCTACACGCCGACCGCCTTCGGCACCGATCTCGCCCACGGCAAGGAGACGCGCGAAATCGCTGGCCGGCAGCACGTGCTGGAGCTTGCGCTGCCGGCCGACGTCGCCCTGGTGGAGGCCTGGCAGTCCGACCGCTGGGGCAACTGCACCTACAAGCAGAGCGGCCGCAACTTCAACCCGATCATGGCGACCGTCGCCCGCCTCACGGT